>NZ_JADMVE010000005.1:0-300000 GCF_015547515.1 Eubacterium sp. 1001713B170207_170306_E7 | reverse complement strand
AAAGGCTGAGCTGCTCGACCCGGAAGTCATAGATCAGATTCCGTATCTGGTACAGATATCCCGGATGTCCGGTTTCTTTATAAATGGCGTTGATCACAGCCGTCACATCGCTGTAGCCAAAAAAGGGCTTGGCGTTGTCCTTAAGCACCTGATAATCCAGATATTCCAGCACCTCATTGGCAAGGTCTCCGCCCGACAAATCAAAAATAGCCCTGATCGCATTGTCGCTGTAAAAATCCATCAGCGCTCTGGCTTTTTCCTGGGCTGTTCCGCTGAAATAACGGGATTTTTCAAAAATATAAGGACTGCAGACGGGGTCCAGGCCTGCCTGTCTCAGGGTTTCAAGTAGTTTTTCCACATGGGTCCGGTTGGCTGCGGGCTGCGCGTTAGAGCAGGCGACTATACCAACTTTATCTCCGGCTTTCAGTTTCATTGGTGTTGCTCCCTTCGTCAGTAAATTTGCCCTGCTGCTTGGCGCTGTGCCTTTACGAGGACATCTTATTTCCATTATAGTATGAACCCCAGTCTTTGTCTATTGTTAAGTTTTTGACTTATTTTTTCGGCAGCTTCAGCAGTCGTGCGTTGATGGCAACAATGACGGTGCTCAGGGACATCAGCACTGCCCCCACGGCCGGGCTGATGACTATCCCCTGATAATAGAGCACGCCTGCGGCCAGCGGCAGCGCCACCACATTGTAGGCTGTGGCCCAGATCAGATTCTGTACCATCTTCCTAAAGGTCGCCCGCGAGAGCTTTAAAATGCCAACCACATCCAGAGGATTACTCTTAATCAGAATAACGTCCGCGGTCTCAATGGCCACACTGGTGCCCGCGCCGATGGCGATACCGAGGTCCGCCCTGGCGAGGGAGGGCGCGTCATTGACACCGTCGCCGGTCATGGCGACTTTGCGCCCGTCTCGGTGAAGCTCGTCAATCTTCGAGACCTTATCCCCCGGCAGTACCTCGGCAAACACACTGCTGATATCCAGCTGCTGCGCCGCATAGTCCGCGGCCCGCCTGTTATCTCCTGTAAGCATGATGGCAGTGACCTCCATCTGCTTCAGCTCGTCCACTGCTTCCTTCGCTGTCGGGCGCACTCTGTCGGACAGTGCGATAAACCCCAGCAGTCTGTTGTCGCGCAGAATAAACACCACTGTTTTCCCCTCTTCAGCCAGTTTGTTGTAGGTTTCTTGATCAAAGCCAATGCCCTCGTGCTTCAGATAACCCGGGCTGACAATTTTAATGAGATGGCCGTCCACACTGGCCCGCAGTCCCTCACCAGTCAGATTCTGATAATCCGTTACCCTGAGTACTGCAAGGCTCCGCTCTTTTCCCGCCTGCACAATTCCTCTGGCGATGGGATGCTCAGAATTTGCCTCCACCGAGGCCGCAATGGTCAGGAGCTCGTCCTCCGAAACGCTGTCTGCCTGTATGTCCGTCACGCCAAAGCTGCCTTCTGTCAGCGTGCCTGTCTTGTCAAACACCACTGTATCCAGATTCCGGGCGTTTTCAAAGGCGGCCCGATTGCGGATCAGCAGCCCGTTTTTCGCCGCGAGGCTGGTCGATACCGAGGTCACCAGCGGCATGGCAAGGCCAAGGGCATGGGGGCAGCAGATGATAATGACTGTCACTGCCCGGGTAACGGCAAAATTCAGGTTTCCCTCAATCACCAACCATGAAGCAAAGGTGACAATGCCAGTTACCAGCGCAATGTAAAACAGCCATTTAGCCGCTTTGTCCGCAAGCCGCTGTGTGTTGGATTTGGAGGCCTGAGCGTCCCTCACCAGGCGGATCACCTGGGATAAAAAGGTGTCATTTCCGACATGGCTGACCTTAAACTTCAGAACTCCATCACCGTTGACAGAACCTCCGATCACCTCGTCCCCCTTTTTCTTTTCGACCGGTACGGATTCTCCGGTGATCATGGCCTCGTTGACCTCTGAATCCCCTTCATACACCACGCCGTCAATGGGAATCTTCTCCCCGGGCTTCACAAGCACGGCCTGCCCGGTTTTCAGCTTGCTGACCGGCATGTCCATCGTTTCGCCGCTGTCCATAATCATGTGGGCATTTTCGGGCATGAGCTTTGCCAGTTCCTCCAAAGCCTTTGATGCGCCCATCACCGAGCGCATTTCAATCCAGTGCCCCAGCAGCATAATGACAATCAGGCTCGCCAGCTCCCAGAAAAAATCTGACCCCTGCACGCCAAATACCGTTGCCGCGCTGTAACCATAAGCGACAATAATCGCCAGGGCGATCAGTGTCATCATGGCTGGAGATTTCTGTTTCAGCTCATCCTTAGCGCCTTTGAGAAAGGGCCAGCCGCCGTAAAAAAACAAAAATGTTGACAGCGCCAGCAGGACATAGGAATCCCCCGGGAAACGCCAGTCGACGCCTAAAAACATCTGGATCATGGGCGAAAGGATCAGGATGGGAATCATCACGATCAAGGACACCCAGAACCGTCTTTTAAAATCCTGAACCATCATCGCGTGGTGGTCCATGCCGCCCATCTGCATGGATGAATGGTCCGTTTCGCCCATCCCCTCCATGCTGTGGCTGTGCTCCATTGTATGGTGTGTATCGTTCATGGTATCGCTCCTTTTTTAAAAGGTATATACCCTGAATTCCGGTTTCACATCATATCATCATCTCCTTAGACCGTGCCGTTTCCGCCTGATATCCGGTCAGCTTTACCTGAACTAACATTCCATTCAACGTATCTTAATGAAATTCAGGGTGTTCCATAGCACGTTTGACCAGAAGCGGTTGAATTTTTGGATATGTCCATTGTTCTTCATCAGGCAGGACATCAAAAAGCCTGCGCTGTTCAATTTCCAATTCCGGCATCGGGCCAAAGGTGTGGATCTGTGCCAGATAAAGCATACCGAAGGTCTCCTCTTTTTCACCTGTCACCGAATAAACGCAAACTGGCAGCAGGTCAAAATCCACTGCGCCCGTTTCCTCATAAAGCTCCCGCTCTGCTGTTTCATCAATGGTTTCACCCTTTTCCCAATGCCCGCCAGGGCATTCGTAGGTGCGGCGGTCACGGTGCTTACAGAACACCCATTTTCCCGCATAACGCGCTATGATAACTGCGTATTTAAAAAAATAATCCTCTGATGCTTTATAAAACCGAACCTTTGGCATATTGTCAATCCTCCGTTCAAATCATTTTCTTTCTCAATTATATCGGCCTTTACTTTTTAAAAAAAGCCCCTATCTTGCATTCGGACAATACGCCCGTCCTTTACCACCACGGTGCGGCTGCCGCACTCGGCGGATTCGGCGGAGTGTGTGACCATGAGAATGGTTACACCGCTTTCGCGGTTAATACGCTGTAACAGCGTCATGATCTCTCCGCCGGTCTTGCTGTCGAGATTTCCGGTGGGCTCATCAGCAAAAAGAATCTCCGGGTCATTGACCAGAGCGCGGGCAATGGCAACACGCTGCTGCTGGCCGCCGGAAAGTTCGCGCGGTGTGTGCTTCCTCCGGTCTGTAAGCCCCACAATTTCCAGCAGATCCTCGAGGCGGGGCTGCAGAGCACGGCGGCTTTTGCCGTCCAGCAGCACGGGCAGCAGGATATTTTCCTCAACCGTCAGGTTTGGTATCAGATTGTAAAACTGAAAAACAAAGCCGATATCCCGGCGGCGCATCAGGCTTTTCCGCCTGTCGTCCCACCGTGAGATATCCTGTCCCTGCAGGATAACACTGCCCGAGGTCGGCGCATCAAGTCCTCCTAAAATATAGAGCAGGGTACTTTTTCCAGAGCCTGACGGTCCCATGATGGCTACAAATTCGCCCCGAAATATTTCCAGGGAAATATCTTTCAGAACCGAAGCCGATACTTCTCCCATCTGGTAATCTTTAATGACATGGCGGGCTTCCACCGCTGTTTTCTTCGTATGCTTCATTTTTTCTCCTTTACTCACATTTAATTTCTTCCACCAGCTTCATCTTCGAGCCTTTGATCACCGGAACTACCGCTCCGGCCAGGTTGATGAAAATTCCGGCTCCTCCCGCGGCCAGAAAAATCCATATATCCAGAGTCGGGGTCATGGCGATTTGCGGACCGGCCGCCAGAAAGATGGTCTGGATTAACAGCCATGAGACCAGCACACCGATTACCGCGCCGGTAAGTCCAGAGGAAAATCCTTCCAATAACGTCATTTTAATGTTCTGTCCATTGCTCATGCCCACAGATTTGTACATGGCACTGGTCCGGCGTCTTTGCAGATAGTTAATGAGCAGGTTGTTGACGATGCCCACAGCGGCCAGAAACAGAATAAAATACGTGAGTTTGTGCATGGGTGACAGAAAAGCGCCCACCACACCCGCAGCGTCCTGGTTAAATTCCTCAACGGTCCGGCTCCAGTTTTCTTTTTCGCCAAAAAGATCACGGATGCGGATCATCGCCGCGTCAGGATCATCGGCAGTATAGGCCAGAAAACCGTATTGTGACTGTCCGAAATCCGATATGGCGCAGGACGCCGGAATCACTGCCTGAGCGTCATCTGCCCGGGATTGAATGCTGCCAATCACCCTGTAATGAAAAGCCCTGCCGTCCATTGACAGCTCAATGGTATCACCAACGCTGAGTCCGCGCTGCTTCATGGCGTCGACATTCAAAAGGACAGACCGCCCCTGTCCAAAAGCAGAAAGCGCGGCCTTCTCATCTGCCTCATCGGAATATTGGACAGCCATCATGACGTTATACTGCTCCAGATCCGCCACTGCCTCCACACGGTCAAAGAGAATACCGCCGCCTTCGACCGCTCCGTTCATGACATACAGGGGCATAACCTGCCGAACGCCGTCAAGCTCCCGCACCTGCTGTACAAATTCCGGCGTCATCCGCGCGTCAGCGAAGCCGTCAAGGGCTGCGCCGCGGAACACATCGCTGATATACTGGTTCACAAAGCTTCCCACCACGCTGATGGCAATGACTGCCGACAGACTGATAAAGAGCAGTGTGATATTCTGGTGGACATTATGGTTTTTCCGCAGGTTTCGGGCCGCCAGCATTCCCTCATTTCCAAAGAAGCGGCTGTACAGCCGTTCCATAATCCAGGCGCTCCCGTCCGCGACTGACGGAATCATCAATATAGCTCCGACGAGAATCCCAAGCAGGGAAAATCCTCCGACAAGCAGCAGTCCGTTATCCGAAACAGGCAGCAAGCGCGGCGCGGCAGCCGAGGCAAGCAGCACCGCGGCGCCAGAAGCCATCCTTGTCCGGGTGGATACCCGTTTTTGTTCCACCCTGCCGAGCACCACCTCTTTGACTGGCAGCCCGCTGGCCCGGCGTACCGGAATGTACGCGCTGAGCAGCGATACCAGCACCGCCACAGCCCACGACAGGAGAATATTCACTGGCGATACCAGCATGGGAATGGCAATTCCCTGGGAAAGCGAATCGCCCAGTCCTCTGAGCAGCAGCCCTAACACGGCCACCCCCGCCGGAATCGCAAGGATTACACTCACCACGCCGTAAACCAGGCTTTCCATCAGCAGTATCCCTGTGACGGCCCGTCTTGTAGCGCCAATGCTTCTGAAGGTTCCAATCACCGGAAGCCGCTCCAGAGTGATGACCTGATAACTGCTGAAAATGATAAACACGCTCATAACCAGAGAAAAGAAGCTGATCAGGAAAAAGGGCATGGATTTTTGCCGGGCGTCGGCCTGGACCTGCGCTTCATTGTAGGTCTTTTCAACTTTATACGGTGTATCGGACAGGGCCGCGGAGAGCGCGAGGGACAGCTGGTCCGCTGATACGCCCTCTGCGGGGGACACCAGTATCCGGCTGTAGCCCGCCGCAGCTCCGCTCAGGTTCCTCAGGCTTTCCTCTGACACGAGGGCGTTAAAGCCGCGTGTGTTCCGTAAAAATACCGTGTCATAGGCTGCGACAGCCGCGACCTCAAAGGCTCTTTTCTCTCCGCCGATCTCAAGGCTGAAGGTGTCACCTGCCCTTATTCCATATTTCGAGGTGAATTTCTCCGGCAGGACAATTCCATTTTTCCCAAGGGGCCTGAGTGTCTCACCGCTTACCAGCCGAGGCTCATTGATCACAGACAGCTTCTCTGGATCCGCGGCCAGTAAATCAAAATTTTCATAATAGCCCTCCTCATTGTAAAGCCCTTTTGCTTCGAGTATTCCCACTGCGCAGCCAATCTCCGGCAGCTCCGGAACCGCGGACAGCGCGATGCTCACCGCACCGCCATCCTGATCCGGATTGGCTGATACCGCCACGGCTGCGCTTCCGGCCATGCCCCTTGCCATCTTGCGCTGGGCGGCCTCATAGGAATCGCCAATGCACAGTGATACAAAGAGAAGCACGCATGAAAGCACAATGGACAGCAGCATTACGGCTGTCCGCAGCTTTCGCTCCCGGACATTGTTTAAAATATACCTGAATATGATTTTCAAAAGCTCACCTGCTTTCCTCAATTTTGCCGCACGAAAAAACCGGCGGCTTATTCAAAGAATAAACCGCCGGCCTTATGCCTGCTTTCAGAAAAGCTTATTTTAACCTTAATTTGAGGGCAGCGTGATCCTGAACACTGTGCCCTGTCCCGGGTGGCTGTCCACTTCAATGCTTCCGCCGTGCAGCAAAATGATCTCCCGGGCAATGGCCATGCCAAGGCCGGTGCCGCCGCTTTCTGTGCCCGACGCGGCGCCGCGGTAGTAACGGTCAAAAAGGTGTTCCTGCTGCTCGCCGGACATTCCCGGGCCCTCATCCCAGATACTGATCTGGCAGGGCTCCCCTGTCATAAGCTTTATTCCGGCCTTTACGTCTCCGCCGCTGTACAGAAGCGTGTTGATGAGCAGGTTATTGAGGGCGCGCTTCATAAGCCCCGCATCAAAGCTCAAAAGCTGACTGCCCTCAGCCTCGAAAGCGAGGAGCCGTCCGTCATGGCGGGGATCATTCAGGCAGTCGATGACAAGCTCCCGCACAAACCGCACAATCTCCAGCGACTGCAGATCAAGCGGCACCATGCCGTTTTCAAGCTGATAGGTGAGCTTCAGATCATTGATGAGCGCCTCGGCATAGGCGGTGTTTTTTAAAATGACGGCACTGTATTCCTGAAGCCCGGCGCTGTCCGGCGTACCATCTGAAGCGGCCAGCAGCTCAGCATATCCCCGTATGGGTGACAACGGCGTTTTGAGGTCATGGGTAATGTTGGCGATCCATTCCTTTCTCATCCGCTCATCTTTTTGGCGGTCTGCCTCTGCTGTCTGAAGAACCTCATCCAGTGTGTTTAAACTGGCGTACACATCCTGAAAGGCCCCCTTTTCCCGAACCGGCGTATACCGGTGCCCGGCGATTTCAGCCACCGCCCTGGTCATTTTTGAAAGCCTGCGTGTTACAGCGAAGCCGTAGGCCAGTCCAAGACCGGCCGTCAGAAGAAGCACCGCGCCCGCGCCGAACAGCACATAGGCTTTTCCTGAAACGAAGCGCCCGGCGTTGACGTTCATGGTAATCCTGGCAATATCCAGAGGAAAACCGATGAGATAGGTCCAGCGCTGGCCGCCGCTCTCCGATATGCCGGAAAAAACAGCTCCGTTTTCCTGGCTCTCCAACACGCCGAGCAGCTCATCCGGCGAATAGTCCTCCGGTTGTCCTTCCGGCACAAACGCGCTTTTGACCACGTGACCGCTGCTGTCCAGAATCTGGAGCCACAGGCCGTTATCCTTAAGCGCTTCAAGCCCTTTTTGGGTAATTACCGGCTCCCCTTCCGCAAAGCTGATCTCTTCTGAAAAGGCCCCGGCAAACTCAGCCGCCCAGTCACTCCGTACAATTTCCCCGTCTGGCTTCCGAACTGTAACCGCATAAACCACCATGCCCGCGCCCGCTGCCAGAACGAGCACCATAAGCGCCAGAAACAATCCGTAAATATGAAAGGCGGACTTATAGCCAGAGTGCCTCATTGGCCTGTCCCTGATGCCAGCCGGTAGCCCAGACCCTTGACAGTCAGAATAAGCGTTGGCCTTGACGGATCTGCCTCGACCTTTTCACGGAGATGGCGGATATGAACCATGATGGTATTGTCACACACGGCACTCAGCTCGCCCCAGACCTGCTCGTAAAGCCGCTCTTTACTGATGATTTTCCCCGCGTTTTCAGCCAGATATAAAAGAATGCCAAACTCCCGGGCGGTCAGCTCAAGCTCCCGTCCATGCTGGTAAACCCGGCTGCCGTCCACGTCAATCTCCAGCCCGCCGGCGCAAATGCGGCGGCCCGCTGCCTTATCCGCTGTTTGATTGTATTCCAGCCGCCGCAGCTGGGCCTTGACACGGAAAACCAGTTCCTTTGGGCTGAAGGGCTTGGTAATGTAGTCATCCCCGCCGCTGCTGAGCCCGAGTATTTTATCCACATCATCGTTCCTGGCCGATAAAAACAGCACCGGACAATAGGAAAATCCCCGGATCGTGCGGCAGACCTGGATCCCGTCCATATCCGGCAGCATGATGTCGAGAATCACCACGTCCGGCGCGTTATTTTCACAGGCGGCCAGGGCCTCGCTTCCCGTAAAGGCCTTGTCAATGCACCGGAAGCCTTCCTTTCTCAGCGCTGTCTCTACCAGCTCCGTGATGTCCGGCTCATCGTCGACCAGCAAAATTCTTTTGTCATAAACGCTTTCCATGGCAGCCTCCTTTTTACAGCTTTGTTTTTTTCATTCACTATATGCCATTTAGCGTTCCCTGTCAAGCGCAGGCTTTTCTCAGGCCCTCATCCCACGCGCATCAAAAACCTGCCGCGCTGCTGCCACCGCGTTTAACACCCTCGGAAAACCCACGTAGGGAATGCACTGGATAAAAACCTCGATGATTTTTTCCGGGGAAAGCCCCACGTTTAAGGCACCGTTAATGTGAACCTTAAGCTGGGGTTCACAGCCGCCCGCAGTCAGCAGGCTGGCAATGGTGATGATCTCCCGCTCCTCCAGTGAAAGCCCCGCCCTGGGGTAAATATCCCCAAAGGCAAACTCCACAATATAACGCCCCAGATCCGGCGCGATATCCTTCAGCGACTCTACCACAGCCTCACCCGCACCGCCGTCAATTCGCCGCAGCATTTCCAATCCTTTTTCAAACCGTTTGTCATTCATTTGATCTTACCTCCTGTTTCTTTTATAATAAAAGTGTAGTCCTTAGACTATAGTCAAAGTCAAGCAGAAGATAAGGAGTCTTAAAAATGACCATCGGTGAACTGACCAAAAAGACAGGTATCGGCGAGCATACCCTGCGTTTCTACGAAAAAAAGGGCCTTATCCGGGTTCCGCGGGATGGACAGGGCCGCCGTTTTTACACAAAAAAAGATATTGAATGGGTGCGCTTCATCAAACGCCTGAAGGATACCGGTATGCTGCTAAAGGATATTAAAGTTTACGCCGACCTGCGCTACGAGGGCGGTCATACTGCCGCCCATCGCCTGGAAATTCTGAGAAAACACCGTGAATACGTCGAGGCGCAGCGTCGTCGATGGGATGAATATCTCGAAAACCTCGATGCCAAGATCGGGCTTTACGAGGAGATGTTAAAATGATCAGTCTCTCTGCGAGCATTTGGCCGCGTCAATGGCCAGCACGATCATTAAAGACAGCAGCATATCCTGCGGATCTGCGATGTCGAGCACATAGGTATCGGTAAAATTAAACAGCTGCTTAGACGCCTGCATGACCATACGTCCCCGGCTGTCAAGCACCTCGTATTCCCACTCAAAGAGATCGCCCTCCACACGCCAGTCGTTGCAGTTAAGGGTGAAAGCTGGCCTGAAGAAGGTGAATTTTTTCTGAATTTCTCCAATTTCACGTCCATCCTGGTACAACGCAAACCGCGGCAGCAGCGTAAGCACTTCTTCTTTGACAGTTCCCACATGCTCGCCGAAGCGGTCGTAAATCTCAAGGCAGTGTCCCCATGACAGGCGGCCCTTAACCGTAAAAACCGTTTCGCCTGCCTCGTCATAAATATCATAGCTGTCAAACCATGAGAACAGCCGTTGCTTGAATAATAATTTCATGTTTTTCCTTTCTTTATCAATCTGTAAAAGTATCCCAAATTATTTTAGGAAACACGCGCCTTCGGATACATTTCCTTCGAGCGATCTCGTCTTCACCCCGACCGCTTATTAAAGACTTTTTCTGTACAATATTATCCGAAACGCTGAGCATCGCAGTAATTTCAACCTGTGCCACCGCTGCTGCCTGAAACGCCGCTGCCGTCTCCATCTCAATCATATTACAGCCAAGCCCGATAATTTCGTCGATATAAGCAAACTGTGCAAAAATTGTATCTACACTGTAAATTTGTCCGCAGTAAAGGTTCACTCGCTCTGCTGCACATATTCTTTCAGCCGAATTTTTCAGCTTCTGAGTCAGCCGCGGAGTCGGGATGGCTTTATCCAGAAAAATATCTTCCTGTAATGTCCTTCCTGCCAGATAACGGCTCGCGCCGTCACCACAAAGCGAATACTCTGGAATAACAATATCGCCGATACTGATTGATTCGTCTAAAGCTCCGGCAGAACCAACAAAAACCACTTGACGGCATGGGCTGATTCCCAAAGCCAGCACAGCATCCATTAAAACGGGAGCGCCTATACCGGTTTTAATAAAGGTTGCACGCATACCTGATCGTTGAACCGTCCACACCTTGACTGCCTGCGACTCCGAAGCATTCACCAGTTGAACTTCATCAAAGTCATCAAAAATTTCCGGCTCCCACCAAGGTGCCAGAATAACCTTTTCTTCAATCTCATCGGGATTTACACCCAGGATACCTTTACAGGCTTCAGCAGGCGACGAGCCAAAGCGCTCCAATCCAAATATCAAATCTTTAAATTCCATAACGCTCTCCTTCAATGTATACTTGCCATGATACAACTATTTCCTTTAATTTTATGCTATAATGCACCTATTGATTGTATTTACAGGAGATGTTATGGAGAAATTATCACGAAAAAATACTTTTCTCATCGGGATCACGCTTTTCTCGATGTTTTTTGGCGCGGGCAATCTGATTTTTCCGCCTTTTCTGGGTGAACAGGCCGGAAGCCTGACCTGGCTCGCCTTTGCGGGCTTTGCCCTCAGTGCCATCGGACTGCCGATTCTGGGGGTTGCGGCCGTGGCAAAATCCGGCGGGCTGGGAGCTCTGGCCGGACGGGTACACCCTGCTTTCGCGGCAGTTTTCACCTTTTTAATTTATCTGTCCATCGGCCCCTGCCTTGCCATTCCGCGTACGGCCAGCACCTCCTTTGAAATGGCAGTGCTGCCGTTTTTGCCCGAAAACAGCGGCGGCGGTGCGGTCCTGCTGGTTTACTCCCTTGTCTTTTTTGCCGCGGCGCTGCTGCTGGCCCTCAAGCCGGATAAGCTCACTGACCGGCTCGGCAAAAAGCTGACGCCCTGCCTGCTGGCCCTGATCTTTATTATTTTTGCCGCCTGCGTGGTTTTTCCGCCCGGCCGCTATGGCGCTGCCACGGGCAGCTACGCCTCCAACGCCTTTGTTCAGGGATTTCTGGACGGCTATCAGACCATGGATACCATTGCGGCGCTTAACTTTGGCATCATCATCGCTCTGAACATCCGGGCTTTCGGTATCGGTGAGGACAGGCTGGTTGTGCGCGAAACCATCAAGGCCGGCTGGATTGCCGGCGGCCTTCTGCTGGTGGTTTATGCCGCCCTGACCCATGTCGGCGCTTTGTCCGGCGGCAGCTTTGGTGCTACCGCCAACGGTGCTCAGACGCTGACGCAGATTGTCATGCATCTTTTCGGACAGGCCGGGATCATCATTCTGGCACTGATCTTCCTCATTGCCTGTCTGAACACCTGCGTTGGGCTGATCAGCTGCTACAGCGAGTACTTCAGCGGTATTGTCCCGAGATTTTCTTATAAACAATGGGCCGTCTTCTTTGCCTTTATCAGTATGGTAATTTCCAACGCCGGGCTGAACAAGATTTTGGAAGTTTCCATTCCGGTGCTCAACTGCCTTTATCCGGTGGCCATTGTGCTGATTCTTCTGGCTTTCCTGCAAAAATGGATCAGCGGCTTTTCCCGGGTCTATCCTACGGCCATTTTGTTCACTGGCGTGATCAGCGTGATCTACGCGCTGGATCAGAAAAACCTGGTTATTCCGTGGATTACCGGGCTGACATCAAAAATTCCACTTTACAGCATTGGTCTGGGCTGGCTCATTCCTGCCGCCATTGGCATCTGTTTGGGCATTCTGCTGTCCATTGTCTTTAAAAAGAAAGCGGCTCAAACCAGCGGCTGACCCCATAAGACTGACGCATTTTTCCACAATAGAAACAATCCCCTCTGCCCATTGGGCAGAGGGGATCTTTTTTAAAAAACAACGCGTATTTTCTCTTCCAGATACCTGGCGCCTCCCCTGTTTCCGGCGTCCTCGGCCGCCGCAACTACCAGCAGAGGGCTTTCAGCGGTCTGATCCACATAAAACATGGCACACAGCGCCGTATCCTGATTTTCTCCAGAATTATCTGCGTTTTTCTGTAGCGCTGTGCCTGTTTTTTCCGCCATTGTTCTTCCCTTTGGACTCTTTGCCTCCTGCACAAGGGTTTCCCGGATAGCCGCGGCCTTTTCCTGTGGGAGCACATCCTTTTTCCAGTACTGCGCCATTGGGCTGGCATCGTATTTGATGTAAGGCTGAACCATGCTGCCGTCATTCACAAGGGCAGAATAGATCAGCGCCAGATGCAGCGGAGTGGCGGCCATGCCTGCCGTACCGCTCCCCGCAGCCGGCAGATCTCCGTCAACCGTGCCGCTCTCTGAAATTTTGGAGACCTCCATCCTAAAATCAAAGGGCAGCGTCTCCCCGAAGCCAAGATTTTTGAGCTGTTGGGTATATTCCTCTCCGGTCTGCACCCCTGCCTCAAGGGTTACGGGCTGGATCAGCTCGCCCGGCGCCCAGGCTTTCTCAAAACGGTTAACGAGAGGCCGGTCCGGGCTGCTGCTCAGGCTCTCCCACGCTGTGTCGCTCATGCCCAGAATAAAAGCATTGGGATTATAGGCCGGTGTGCTGACCAGCGCCAGCACCGCACCGGTTTTCGGATTAATGGCTGCCGCGGTGCCTTTATCCCCGGCGAGCTGGTCGTAAAGGGCAGTCTGGAGCCCGGTGTTGATGGTCGTCTGCACGTCGGAGCCCTTCACCGGAGCGCTTTCGCATAGAACCCGGCTTGTTTTGATGCCGTCACTGCTCGTATCGCTGACAGTGATGGTGCCTCCATCTTTTCCTCTCAGCTGGCGGTCAAAAACCTTTTCCAGCCCGCTTTTGCCTACAATGCTCGTCTCCCGGTAATCCCCTTCATCCCTCAGCGCTTCCAGCTCTTCGGCCGTAATAGCGCCGATATAACCTGTTAGATGCGCTGCCTTTTCGCCATAGGGATAGCTGCGCACCGCGGTCTCTCCGATCATAACGCCCGGTATCTGCAGAAGCGCGGCTTCCATCCCGGCGTCGATCTGCGGCAGCGTTTTGACCGGGACATAGATCCCGTCCGTCACCCAGGAGGCTGACAGCGCGTCCTCGATATCTCCGGTACTGATCCCCAAAAGCCCGGCCACTGCTGCCAGATCGGCCGCTCGGGTATCGGCGTTTATTTTTCCGGGAACAAAGCCCACCGAAGGCGCTGTCCCCGGTCCTGCCAGCATGTTTCCGTCCTTGTCCAGAATACTCCCCCGATCAGCCGCGGTTGTGCTTACACGGACTTTGGCCGTCTCGCTGAGGCCCGGCAAAATAACCGCGGCGTTCCAGACAAGCCGGTATTCTCCAAAAAAGCGGTCCTTCCGAAGCCTCACGTTGCCGGGATTGGCAAGCACGCCAGCAACCGTTTCCATTCTCAGGTTATAATAGGCCTGCTGCTGTTTTGCGTCCAGCTTCTCCACACTCATAACCTCCAGCTTCAAATCCCTGGCTTCAATACCTTCGTAGATATTTTTGTTCCGTGTGATAAAATCCTCCCGGCTGATGGTCTTTTTGCTATCATCGCTGATGAGCAGGTACATTTTGTCGTAATCCTGCTCGGCCACAGCCTTAAAGTAACGTTCAAGGGCGCGTTCCGGCGTGTTGACCGAATTGTAAGCCGCCAGGGCCAGCGCCGCGATGACAACGACCAATACCGCTATGCCGACCGCTATCTTAATTTTTTTACTGTCCGCTTTCATCGTCTCACCTCGACTTTCTTAAGCTCATTATATGCTGATTCTGCTTCTGCGTAAAGAAATTTTAAACGGACGCATAAAAAAAGATGCCTCACGTTGAAGCATCTTAATCCCGCCGGATTATCATTTCATGCAGCTCATTCCTCCAGGAATTTTTCAGGCCGCTGTTTTCAAACCGCTCAGTTCCGGTATTCACCCTTAAGGGTGACCTGGTCCAGCACATGTCCGTCCATCTGGCGGTAAAGTTCGTTGTAGTAAAAGCCGTTTTCCAGTTTCAGCAGGGTATCCAAAGCATACACGTGAATCTCGTAGATATGCGGCGCGTCCGGTGGGGCCATACCACCATAGAAGGACGACAGCACCCGGCTCTGTTTTCCTCCCTGAATACTCATACAGCTGTTTGCACCCTGGACAAAATCCGTGGCGGTCTGGCTCTCATTCTCCAGAAGCTCTGTGCGCGTGATATTGGCCGCTGTCCAGTGAATCCATGAGAAACCGCCGGTGACAGGAAAGGCGTCCTTATCCTCCAGAACCAGCGCAAAGGATTTGGTATTTTCCGGCGCACCCTCGATTTTCAGCGGCAGGGAGTAGGTCGGCATACCGTTTTCGTTGAACTGGCTGCCATGCTTTCCGTATTTATCCTCGATCACACCATTGACTATTCCAGTGCTTGTTACAATCATTTTTTACCTCCTGAATTTTTACTTGAATTTTGATTTTTCATAGTTGTAGGGTATGCTGGTTCCCACCACCACATCCTCAATCTTCTCAAGAATCAGCCAGTCGTCCATGTTGCCCTGATGGTCAAAGGGCATGGGCGCGATGGCCTCCACCTTCTCAAACTCAACCAGGCAAAGGCACTTTTTATGCCAGCGCTTTTTCTGTTTTTCGGAGAGATTAAGCTTGTCCTGGTTGGCCTCAAGGGTTTCGCCGATGGCTTCCTCTGACAGCTTCACAAAATTCTGAACATGCTTCACCACCGCCTTGGCCGAGATGGTTTTGGTGCCCTTTTCCATAAAGTAAAGCTTCTCACCCTCAAAAACCCGGCTGTGGGGAATCTTTCTGCCGGCCGCGCCCCGGACAACCATGGTCTTTGTGCCGTCCATGATTTTTTCCAATACTTTTTCCTTGTCGTCACAATAAACTAAATGCTCCATTGTTTCCTCCTGTCTCTATAAAATCGGTATCCATATTTCACTTTTATAATCCTCAGCAAAGCTGTTGCCCGCCGAATACCATTCCATTTCCGGGCAGTCCGCATGGTCAAAGGGATATTTAATAACCCACTCCTCATTCAGAAATTTCCAGCCCTTCTGGATTGCGCCCGGCATGGGGCCGATGCATTCAAAAACAGCCCAGGCCGCCGATGGAATTTCAATGGCCTCCAGACCTCTTCCCTCCGGCCGGCCGGTAATCCCGGCGATGTAGTAGTCCATTCGCCCATCCTGGTAATTTCCAAACACGCCAAAGGTGCCTGAGGGCTTCTGGGCTTCTGTATAAGAAATAATCTGCGCCAGCTTGCCGTTCTGCATAACCTCGTTCCAGAAGGCCGGGATCGCCCTGAAATTTTCGCCGTTCACACAGCTGATCGAACGCTTAACCCCAAGAAGCCGGAACGCCTCTTTATGCTCGACCCGCCACTTAATTTCGTTATCCTCGGTAAAATTCATCCGGGGATAGACCTTTAAAACAGCGGTTTCTCTTTTGGCCTCTGTGGGCGTCATACCGTGGAACGTCTGAAAGGCCCTGGTAAAAGCCGTGGGCGAATCATAGCCGTATTTCACACTGGCGTCCAGGACCCTGATGTCTGTGCTTTTAAAATCATACCCTGCCAGCGTAAGTTTGCGGTTTCGGATGTATTCCGCCAGGGTAATATTGTTCATATAGCTGAATATCCGCTGAAACAGCGAAAAGGAACAGCAGGCCAGCTGCTCGATCTTTTGCCGGTCAGGCGTCTCATGGCCCAGCTGCAGGCTGCTTTCAATATACTCAATGATCTTGTTTAAACGTTCTGTCCAGTCCATGCTTTCTTCCTTTCTTTTGTATCATAGCACACTTCCTTAAAGCCTTCCTCTCTTTTTGCGCCGTAAAAAGCAAGCTAAAGCTTTTATTAAAAAAGAGCGGAAGCCCGCCCTTTAAATTATTTCCGTCATATTATGCCAGCCCGTCTCAGGTCTGCTGTTAAAAAATCCTGCGGGCAGCCCTTATCCGCAAAGCCCGCCGCGCTGCACAGCTCCTCATTGATAAAACGGCTGTGCAGAATCTGATATTTCTGCGTTTTATCCACATCGGCGGTCAGGCTGAACAAGCGCTCCACCGCGCGGTTGAGCCCTGCCACCGGTCGGCGGCCATGCGTTTTGGTGATAAAAACTTCGCCTGCCCTTTCAAAATAAGCCCGTACCTGCTCTTTCGTACAGCCTTCACCGCTGAGCCCAAGGGAAATCCCCTCCTTCAGCAGCTCAGGATAACAGCCCCAGTCCGCAGCGGTCATGCCCCAAAGAATTACCGCGAAGCGGTTCCCTGCGTTCACAGCGATCAGTGTTTCCTTTCCCTGAAAAAGGATGACATGCGCCTCCCAGCAGTAAAAAAGATCCTCTGCCGCGCCGTAAGGCGGCCGGGGCGCTTTTAAGAATTTTTGAAGCGGAATGGTAATGCCTATCTGCATTTGTGCACCTCGTTATTTTCAGGAATGGCTTGCAGCATGACCTGCACCGTAAAGTTATTTTCATCATAGCGGATTTCCATCATTCCCTTGTTTTTTTCCACAATTCTTTTTACCGAGGCGATACCGATCCCCTCACCATCGTGCTTTGTGGAATAATACTGCTTATCCCTGAAAATCACGGCCCGCTGGTAGGTGTTTTGGATCACCAAAACCAACTGCCGCCCTTTCACATCCGCCTTAATCTGAACGGTTCTGGGTTCTTTCTCCCGGGCCGCGCAGGCTTCCACCGCGTTTTCCACCAGATTCCCAAAAACAATGCACAGATCCGTATCCGGAATGTTTAATCCCTCCGGCACATTTGCCGCCGCCGTCATATCAATCCCCTTATCTCTGGCCACGGTATAATAATGCAGCAGAATGGCGTTGACTACCGGGTTCTGGCAAAAGGCAATATCTGACTCCGCCGCGTATTCCGGAGCCAGCGCCCTCATATAGCTCTGCAGGCCCGCCATATCCTTATTGTCCAGAAAGCTGTCAATGGACAGCAAGTGATGCCGCCAGTCGTGCCGGAGCCTGGCGTTATTTTCCACATTTTCGATCATTCGGTGGTACTGGTCCTCCTGCATGCGCAGCTGCGATGAAACAAGCTTTGTCTGCTGGGCAGCGGTTATCCCCCGGTAGGTTTGAATCAGCATCAGAAGGGTCACCAGAAAGAAAGCATAGGTGGTAACAGACCAGAGAACCGTAAACATAATATCTGCCCCATCGGTCAGCGCATGTGCCTTCCAGTAATCGCCCACGATTTTTACAAAAAAGATCATATAGGTCAGCGCGGGAATCACCCAGATATATTTCCAGAAGCTGAAATCACCCTCAAACTCGACCACCTGCCTGTACAGGCGGACCAGTAAAACCCAGAGCAGAGGGATATAGACAATCAGCACGCCGATCACGATAAAAGCGTACGATACTGAATACGAAAGGTCCAGACTCACCGAATTGGCGATCACCTTCGCGATGGCGACAATATTGACGTACAGGTTTAAAACCATCAAAACAAGGAACAGAATCTCAAAGAAGCTGCCCTTAATGGCAATGTGAAAAATGACCACCGCCGAGACAATCCACAGGGCAATTCCAAAGCTGCTGTACGCTGCAAAAAATTTACCGGACGTTAAAAACAGAACAACGACCACGATCGTAAAGATTGTCAGCAGCACTGCCAGAAGCGCTGTGATGAAGTTATTGTATCGGAACCGGCTTTTGAAGGGCGTGAACAGGCAGTAGGCGAATACAATACAACAGGCGATAACCCGGAGCGTCGTACTTATAATATCAATGAGCATGCATTTTCTCTCTTTTCCAAAATCTGATTTCTATCATCCTCTCATCTGTTTCCATTATAATACATTTTTTTCTTCTTTTGTATCAGCATTTCTGTTTTTAATGCATTTTTCGACAAGAACCTCCAAAATTATGTAAATGTGCTCTCTTTATTCTAATATGACACTAAAGCTCCAGGAAAAACAACTCATTCTCCCTGTCATAGCGGTATCCTGCGGACAGCAGTGTATTTTGGGAAGCGCTGTTATCGGTATCGGGCTGGACGATTATCCTTTCGGCGTCCTTTTCCTCAGCGATCAGCCTGCCCAGCAGCCCCACGGTCGCGCCAGCATAGCCCTTTTGCAGGTTTTCCACCGCTCCAATGAGGTAATCAATGCTGTAGGTGCCCTCTAGGGGAAGATTCCCGTGCCAGTCTTCCCCGCTTTTCCAATAGGGGTAGTACTGACAGAAGCCAACGGGCGTGCCGCCTCTATGGATGATATAGTGATGGATCCAGTCATACGCTCCGTCGCGGTCATTCACCTCGTCAATCCATGACTGCGGGTCGGTGAACCAGGGCTTTACATGCTCCGCGTCCAGCCATCTGGTAAATAAGGGAACATCGCGATCCGTAAGCGCTCTGAGTTGGAGCGATGGTGCTTTCTCTTTCATTAAACCGTGGGCCTCCTTTTTTCGTAAATTTGAATACTCTGCCACGCTGTCTTTTTCCTAATATTAACATTATCCTGACCGGCCCGCAACTTCTTTGTTTTGACACCGCGCAGAGCACAAAAAAACCGCCGGACACATCTGTGCCAGCGGTAAGAAAACCTGGTTATTTTCTGTTCAGTTCATTCTGTGCTTTTTTCAGAGCGTCCAGCATTTCGACAATCTTGCCTTTACGGCTCGGGGCATTTAAAATACCGCTGGTGCCGCCGCTTCCATGGGCGCCTTCCATGACAACGCGGTAAACATCGTCACCGGTGCTGACCCCGGCCGCCTGAACGATCAGAATCGTGTCGTCAATGGATTTCACCGCGTCATTTGTCGCCTTGATATAATCCCCGCTGCTCGTGCTGCCTGTTCCGATCAGGCTGGCCGGCTCACAGATCATCATATCGGGTTTCAGCTGTGCCACGGCCCTTGATTCCTCCGGGGAATCGGCGCACACGATGGTGACGATCCCGAGCTCATCGGCGCGCTTTATGATTTTGTCGAGCTGCGCGGTCGTTACAGGGTGCTCCGCGTGGTTTAAAACAACGGCCTGAGCACCGGCAGCCTTAAGGCCTTCGGGTAAAATATGGCCCATTCCCCGGCCTGGCACAATGCCATCCATGTGCTGGGCGGTCACGACGATATGCTCGGTAGCGTCGGCAACCTTCTGAATATCCACATGCTGGACGGTAAAGAGAATATCCAGGTCGTATTCCCTTGAAAGCTGATCACAGACCTTTGCCAGCTCCACCGATTCCTCGCCGTAAATGTAGGCCTTGGGATTAACGATTAAAAAAGGGGCGCGTATTTTTCTTTTCATTTTTATTCCCCCATCACCACAATTTTGCACTGGCGCATCCGCGGGCGGGCGCGGTCAAAATCCGCAAAATAGATATAGCCTGTTTTTCCAACGCCCAGCGCTCCGTCATCCACGTCAAACACCTCGCTGGAGCCGATCAGAGTGGCTTTAATGTGAGCGTCGCAGTTCCAGATGGCGGTCCGGTCGCCGCCTGGCAGGTAGGACTCGATGTTCGGCCATTTTTCAACCTCTTCAAAATGCTTTTCACCGGGATAGCGGTACTGGTCCCAGCTTACCTGGTCTGGAATGATTTTTTCCAGAACATCGTTGAGATCGGCCTGAAGATACTCATCCCCATCCTCGGTATAATCGTGCACAAATTCTTCAAAAAAAACCGCGCAGGTGGTATGGGGCGAGATCACCGTGCAGGTGCCGTTCTTAATGCCGCTGTTGGCAATGGCTTCTCGGACCTGCGGTGTGATATTGATATAGGTTGGGGTATTTCCGTGGGATTCTACACTGATTTGTTCTTTATATACAGTCATTTTTTCCTCCTGATTAGTCTGTCAGTCAATTGGTTTCGTCTCAAAAACCGAATAATAGTGCTCCAGGCAGTCCTGCATGCCTTTCTTTGACAATGCCTTCACATCAAGATAGGTTTTCGGCGGTGCATCTTCCAGTGCTTTCATGGCCGCGGCCAGCAGATCTGAGAAAATATTAATTTTGGAAATACCGTTCACCGCGCATTTATTGAGGTTTTCATCTCCTGAGGAGGAACCTCCGTGGAGCACCAGCGGCGTGTCAATGGCCGCGGCGATCTCCTTCAAGCGGTCAAAATTGATTTCCGGAATACCTTTGTACATGCCATGGGCTGTCCCGATGGAGATGGCCAGGGAATCCACGCCGGTTTCCGCTACAAAGCGTCTGGCTTCCTCCACCGCGGTGTACTGCGAATCCGACTCATCGTGATTTTCATAATTCTCACCAGCGCCCACATGGCCGATCTCCGCCTCGACCACCGCGCCCCGCGCGTGGGCATAGTCGATAATTTCCTTTGTCCTGCGGACATTTTCCTCAAAGGATTCCATGGACGCATCGATCATTACCGAGGTGAAGCCCAGATCCACTGCCCTTTTAATGATCTCAGGATCCGTCCCGTGGTCCAGATGCAGCGCAACCGGCACCTTTGCCGCTGCTGCATATTTTTTTCCCACAAGCGCTGCGTCCTCGAGGCTGATATTTTCCCCGATATGCGCCTCGGCCAGCGGCAGAATCAACGGAACATTCAGCTTTTCCGCAGTCTCCACATGCCAGCGCAGGGATTCCAGGTCGATAAAATTTGGCGCTGGTATGGCGTATCCGCCCTCCCGTGCTTTTTCAAACATTTCTTTTGATGTGACTAACATTGCATCCTCCTGCTGTTATAAATTTTTCAGGCTTTGTACCCGCTCTGCCATTGTCTCGTTCTGGAATACATAGCTGCCGGCGATCAGTATATCCGCTCCGGCTTCGACCAGTCCCAGGCCGTTGCTGCCATTTACACCGCCGTCCACGCTTATCGGGACACGGCTGCCTGTTTTCACCATGATTTCCTGAACCTCCCGCAGCTTTTCAAAGATACACGAGTTCAGCGGCTGCCCGCCATAGCCCGGCTCTGCGCTCATCATGATCAGCCAGTCGATGTAGGGCAAAAGATACGCAAGCCGCTCTGTGCCGTAGGTCGGCCCGATACCGATACCGGCCTTTATCCCTTTTTTCCTGATCTCCTGGAGCAGATGCAGCGGGTTCGCGCAGGCATCCAGCTGAAAAGTCATGATATCGGCTCCACAGTCCGCGAAGATCGAAAAAAAAGTTTCCGGGTGGCAGACCTCAAAATGAACGGATACGGGCAGCCCGCTGATCTTTTTTAAATCCCTGACCAGCTGAGGGCCGTAGGTCATGTTCTCCACATACACGCCGTCCATGATGTCGACGTGTATGTAGTCAATGCCGGCCGCCTCAGCCTTGATGATCTGTTCTCCAATCCTTGTCTGGTCACAGGCCAGGATTGAAGCTGATACTAATGCCATAGTATCCTCCTTTTTCTGTCAATTATCTTATTTATGTGTAGTGACTGAGTGCATCCAGTCTTTGGCCAGTGCATAAAATTCCTTATATTTTTCATAATAGAACATATAAGCGTCATGGCGCTGCTGGTCTGGCTCTACCGTATAATCAACGGTGGTCATGGACTCAGCCGCAGTCTGGATATCCGGATAAACGCCGCCAGCAACCGCGCCGAGAATCGCTGAGCCAAGGCATGGGCCTTCTGTTACCTTTGTAACAATAATCGGTACATTGCAGACATCCGCGTGGGTCTGAAGCCAGAACCGGCTCTTGACTGCACCGCCGGAAACCACAATGCCGTCTGGTGAAAAGCCTGCCTGGCGGAAGGAATCAATGATGGTTTCCGTACCGTAGCAAATGCTCTCAATGACCGCGCGGTACATATGCGCTGGTGTGTGCCCCAGAGACAGTCCGTAAAACATACCGCGGACATCCGGATCGACATGCGGCGTGCGGTTCCCCTGGAAGAAATCCAGCGCGATGATGCCGTCCGCGCCGATGGGCAGGGCTTCCGCCTCATGGTTCAGAATATCATAAACGCTGCACCCTTCCTCTGCCGCCTGTACCTTCAGATTGCCGCAGAGCTGCTCCTTGAGCCAGTTGACAATGGAGCCGGTTGAAGTCTGTCCCCCTTCGACCATCTGCAACCCCTTGACGATGGCGTCCGGATAAGAGCCCCAGACTCCCTTGCTGTGGATGGCTTCCTTCACCTGGGCAATGTGCAGATGCGACGAGCCTGTGATGAGCGTAAGCTTTCCCGGCTGAACCGCATTGAGACCGATGACGCCGACAAAAGCGTCCGCGCCGCCTTCCCCCACCGGAATACCGACCACCAGGCCAAGCTCCTCAGCGGCATCCGCAGTCAAACCACCGACCAGTGAACCCATTGCCAAAACACGCGGCGGCAGTTTTTCCACCAGATCCTCCAGCCCAATCGTGTTGTAGAAATCAACCGGATAGCCGCCCTCCTCCGAATTGTAATACCAGCGGCTGGAAGCACAGTTAATACTGGCCGTATACTCGCCAGTCAAACGGTAGGTGAGCCAGTCCGTACATTCGTAGAAGCGTGTGGCTTTGTGGTACAGTTCCGGCTCATTTTCCTTCAGCCAGAGGGCCTTCGCCGGCAGGCACTCCGCTGAAACCATGCCGTATCCATTGTATTTCAGCGCGTCATGTCCGGTTTCGTACATACGCTTCGCCTGCTCTGAAGCACGGATATCCATCCACATAATCGCCGGTCTTAAGGGCATCATATCCTCTCCAGACAACAGTACCGTACAGCAGGTGGTGTCCACACTCATCCCCTTAATGCAGGATGGATCAATACCGCTTTCCTCAACGGCCCTGCGTGACGCCTTACAGATTGCCGACCACCATTCATCCGGGTTCTGCTCCGCACGCCCGGATGCCGGCGTATACAGCGGATAAGGCTCCTCACAGAATACGATCGGCGTCCCCTTTAAATCAAAGATACCTACACGCGCACCACCGGTGCCCATATCAATCCCTAATACGCAATCCAACTGTTTCATTGTATTACCCCCTTAAATTTTTGTACAACCAGGATTGTATTCTCCCCCAAGAGATACATTCGTTCCTAACTGTAACTTTTGATATCAACATCATACAACAATAACATATGTGTGTCAATATTTTTTTGCTTTTTGAACCGAACCCTTTATATTTCTTGACTTTTTAACAATGTTTAACGTATAATCAAATTAGATTTAGTAACAAATGTGCCTCTATTATGATAGAGCCCTAAGCCACTGAGAAAAGGAAGACAAAAATGAATAAAATCGAATCATCAGATTCCATGTTTAATAAAATGATCCTCATCGCAAATCTGTACTATAAAGAAAAATTGTCACAGCAGGAAATCGCAAAAAAACTGAATATTTCAAGACCCTGGGTTTCCAAACTCCTCGCCCGCGCCGAGGAAAACGGTATCGTGAAAATTGAAGTCATGACGCCCTTTACCGAAAATGCCGCCCTGGAAAGCGCGCTCATGCATAAATATTATATCAAGCATGTCGGCGTCATCAAAAGCGATAATACCACAAGAGATGACCTGGCTCTTGCCGCCGCCAACTATTTTATTTCAGAGCTGCGGCCAGAGGACGTTGTTGGCGTCGGCTGGGGTACCAGCGTCTCAAGACTTATCTCCGCCACCGAATCCCTGTGTTTCCCAAAGGTAAAGGTCGTTCCTCTGGCCGGCAGCTTCGGCAATACCATGGATCTTTTCCCCAACCTGAGCAGTATCCGCCTGGCCAAGATCATTAACGGCGTTGCCGAGGTTATCCACGCTCCAGCGGTGTGCAGCTCACCGGAGGAATACGAAGCCCTGATGAACAACGACCAGACACAAAAGCTTCTGTACATGGGTGAACACGCCGATATCCTGCTTCTGGGCATGGGTACCTTTGAAGTTTCCTCCCAGCCACAGTTCGGAATTTTTAAACCCGGCGATATCACCGAGCTGAAAGCCAAACAGGTCATGGGTGATATCGCCCTTCAATACCTCGACGTCAACGGAAACCCAATCGACACAGATTTCACAAGAAGACTGATCCGGGCAAACATCTTCAAGGCCAGCGCCAACGCGCGGACCAGCATCGGCATTGCTGAAGGTGCTTATAAAAAGGATATTATCCATGCCGTGCTCTCCCTGAAGCTGGTAAATGCACTGTTTACCGATGAGGAGACGGCACTGGCGCTGTTGGGGATATAAAAAAGCAGGCGTTTCGTGGGGAAACGCCTGCTTTTTAAATTATTTAAAATCACCGTCACTGCATTTTCGGATAATATGCTTTGTCTTCTCAATAGGGAAAGGCGCGGCTTCTTTTGAAAAGTATTCAATCTCTATCACCTTAACAACTGCCGTGTGATCGTCCTTTCCGGCTGGCACCACGACCAAATCGCCGACACGCCCTCGGGAAGGCTATTTTTATCATAGCTTCCTTGAATAATACGCCGCGGTTCTTTCTGAAGGCAAACTTCCTCTGCATCCATCAACAATACTTTTTTCCTCAAAAATTGTATGGAAATACAAACCTGTGAAAGAATTCTTGTCTTTCTGCTTTTGTCCTATACCTATACTTTTATACCCTTTATTGGATAGTGATCATAGTGTCAATTCTTTATGACTGCTTTCAAATTCTCTTTGCTTCACTAATCAATCTTGGATTTCGTTCTCTATTGTAAATGTTTTTTCAGTGCCAGCTTATTGTGGATTTTTCTACTCTAACCTCAAACGCTATATGATGTGCAAAGTGCTGAAACCTAAGAACTTTTACAAGATTTCTTTTTGCAAAAGCACTACTGTCTCCACATGCCCTCCATGCGGAAACATATCCACACAACAGACCTTCTCCACTGCATATCCCGCTTCTTTAAAAAACGGCAGGTCCCGCGCCAGGGAGGTGGCCTTGCAGGACACGTAGATAAAGGTATCGGGCTTGAAGTCAATGATTTTAAAGATCGCTTTAGGGTGGATGCCGTCTCTCGGCGGGTCGAGTATGATAATATCGGGATTGTCGGGCAGCTCGGTTACTTTTTCCATAACGTCGCCGGCGATAAAGGCGCAGTTGTGCAGGCCGTTGGCCTCGGCGTTGATCCTGGCGGCTTCCACGGCTTCCTCGATAAGCTCAATACCGATGACTTTTTTCGCCACCGGAGCCAGGACCTGGGCGATGGTGCCGGTGCCGCAGTACAGGTCAAAAATGGTTTTATCCTGGCGGTCTCCGACGTAATCGCGGACAACGGAATACAGCTTTTCTGCGCCCAGGGTATTGGTCTGGAAAAAGGAGAAGGTCGAGATTTCAAATTCCAGGCCGAGGATTTTATCGTGGATGCAGTCCTCGCCATACAAGATATGCAGGTCGTCTTTTTTGACCACATCGGCCACGCTATCGTTGATGGTATGGAGAATCCCCTTAATTTTACCGGACAACCCGAGCTTCAGGAGCAGCTCGGTAAAATCTACATCGTCCAGTTCTGCCTGGGAGGTGGTGACCAGATTGACGAGGATTTCTCCGGTCTGCTTGCCCTTCCGGATGACCAGATGGCGCAGGAAGCCCTCGTGGCTGCGCTTGTGAAAATAGGTCGCATTTTTTTCTTCAAAATAACGGAGGACAGCTTTCTGGATAATGTTAAAGTCCTCATCGGTCAGACGGCAGCAGTCGGTTTTGACAATGTTGTAAAAGCTGCCGCGCTCGTGCATGCCCAGGAGCAGGGGGCCGTCCTTCACATCATCGCCGAAGGAGTACTCCATTTTATTACGATACTCGAAAATCTCTGGGCTGGGGATAATTCCCCCAAATTCAAAACCGCTGATATTAGCTTTATCGAGCAGGTTTAAAACGTAATCAGCCTTTAGCTCAAGCTGTTTTTCGTAGGGCAGGCTCTGGTAGGTACAGCCGCCGCATTGGCCAAAGACCGGGCATTCTGCCGGGATCTCCAAGGGAGACGCCTCCAGAATTTCCAGAGGCTGTCCTTCAATTTTCTTACTGCGTTTTTTGGTAATTCGGGTTTTAATGAGCTGCCCGGGAATGCCATTTTTGATCACAACCTTTTTTGCGCTGCTCTCTTCCTCCACCATTCCCCAGGATTTCCCTGGAAATTCAATGCCTTCTATTCTAATATCGATAATATCGCCTTTTTTCATGGGTTCCTCTTTCTCGTGTTTAAATATATTGGTAATTTATTGTATCATCTTTAGGAAAAAAAAGAAACGCCGCGGCTATATTAAGATAAACAAAAAAGATAATGCGCTGTTAATATAAAAAAGTCTGGAGGATAACGGCGGTCCTCCAGACTTTTTATTCGTATAATTCTTTTTTCATAATCAGCAGCTTACGGATACCGGCCATGCGCAGTATCAGATTATCCTGTATCCCGGTGGTCTTAAAGCCCAGATGCCGGTACAGGCGGATGGCATTTCCATTTTCGCCGATCACGTCCAGGCTCAGGCTGGCAGCGCCGGTATTTTCGGCCACATACTGGATCATTTTTGTGGCAATACCCTGTCCTCTGCTGGCCGGGTCGGTGGCCAGAAAGTCGATATAGCCCTCGTCCTCCCTTTTCACCGCGGGCTTTCCAATAATGAACATGAGCTGGGCCTTTATGACACGGCTCTTTACAGGCCCGAACACCCGGGCTGCCCCGCTTCTTTCCACATCGAAAGCACGGCGTTTATTATCGGAATAGGCCAGCAGGCCCACCACCTTTTCGCCGTCCAGACAGACATAGGCCATATCATTTCGCAGCGCCGGCTCAAAAAGCTGAAACAGCACTTCCTTATCAGCTGAAATGGATTTGATCATATCGTAAAAGCCTTCGACGAACAAGCGGACAGCCTGGTGCCGGAAGCCGGACTCCAGTGTGTTGAGTTTGGTGATCTTATAATCCTTTTTCATGATTTCCTCCCGGTATTTTTACAAAGATTATACCCCGCTTCGCTTAAAGAAAATCGGACCGCTAAAAAAAGACCTGCTCTCACAGATCTTTTTCCTTTTATAACGAATTGCCATCCTCTATACTGATTTCATTGAATTTATCTGTCAGGTCGCGGACCGCCAGAGCATCCTTCACGTCGTCGGATTTATCGATCACGACGCTGCCGCGGTGCATCATGACCAGACGGTCGCCGTAGTTGATGGCGAACTTGAGGTTGTGTGTGACCATGAGCGTGGTCAGATTTTTTTCGCGCACCAGCTTTTCGGTGAGCTCCATGACGTTCTCGCTGGATTTCGGGTCAAGGGCGGCGGTGTGCTCGTCCAGAATGAGCAGGTCGATGGGCGTCATGGTGGAGATGAGCAGCGCCAGCGCCTGGCGCTGGCCGCCGGACAGGCTGCCAACCTGCAGATCAATTTTATCCTCCAGCCCCAGCTTTAAGAGCTCCAGCTGGCTTTTGTAAAAATCGATACGCTTTTTATTGACGCCGATGCCCAGGCCATAGGGCTTGCCCTTCCGGTCTGCCAGGGCCATGTTTTCGAGGATGGTCATGCTGGGGCAGGTGCCAAGGGACGGGTCCTGGAACACACGGCCGATAAAAGCCGAGTGCTGGTATTCTTTAAGCCCGGTAATATCCTTACCGCCAACGTAGATCTTTCCCTGATCCACCGGCAGGCTGCCGCAGAGCAGGTTTAAGATCGTTGTTTTGCCGGAGCCGTTGCTCCCGATGACGGAGACAAAGCGTCCCTTTTCAATATTCAGATTAAAGTCCTGAAACAGCACCACCTCATTGACGGAATCCGGATTGAAGGTTTTATAAATATGTTCCATACGGACAAGGGGTTCATGATTCTGCATGGTTTTTCTTTCTCCTTTCCGGGAAAAGCTTGCCGCCTACCAGCGCGATGGTAAAGATGATAGCCATGAGCAGCTTGAGGTAGTTGGTGGGCAGGCCGATCTGCATGGCGATGGCCAGGCAGGCCTTGTAGATGATGGCCCCGAAGATCACTGCCAGGGTCGGCTTTACAAAGGATACCCGCTTGAACAGGTTCATTCCGATGATCACTGAGGCCAGCGCCATAACGACCATCCCTGTCCCCACGGCCACGTTGGCGGATTCGGTCTGCTGTGCCAGAATACAGCCGGACAGAGCGGTACAGCCGTTGCCGATGGCCAGACCGATGATTTTCATCTTCCCGGGATCACGGCCCTGTGAGATCACATACTGCGGGTTATCCCCGGACGCGCGGAGCAGCATGCCAGACTGGGTTTTTAAATACAGGTCGATGAGCAGCTTGACCACAATACAGATTACCGCCACCATGATGACAAGACCGTAGCCCGAGGGCAGAACGGTCGCCAGCCCGGTGTTGAAGATGGTGGGCATGTTATAAAAGGGCAGCACTGCGCTGCCGCCGGTCAGGGCCAGGTTGATACTGTAAAGCCCTGTCATCACAAGAATCCCGGAGAGCAGGTCGGTGATGCCGAGCTTCACATGGAGAAAACCCGTAATACAGCCCGCGGCCGCTCCCACAATAAAGGCCGCGGCACACGCGAGCCACGGATTAACCCCGGCGGTGATCAGCATGGCGGTGAGACACATCCCCAGCGGGAAGGTTCCATCGACTGAAAGGTCGGGAAAATCCAGAACAGAATAGGTAATGTACACCCCGACGGCCATAATCCCGTAGATAAAGCCTTCCTCGAGGACGTTAATTACCAAGCCACCTATAATATCCATTTAACATAGTCCTTTCGTTGATTAACTGAAACGTACAAAACAGAGGCCGCCGCCCGGGCGCCTCTGCCTGATTTTATCTGTGCAACAAATTCGATTCTTCCTTATTTGGAAACAGCGGTCGCTGTGCTTAAATCCTGCGGCAGGGTTAAGCCCAGGGTTTCCATGACTTCCTTATTATAAACCGGTGAGCTTTCTGTCACTTCCTGAACGGCCATATCTGCGGCTTTTTCTTCACCCTTTAAGATTTTTGCAGCCATTTCGCCGGTCTGTTTTCCAAGGGCGACATAGTCGATGCTCTGTGAAGCCAGGCAGCCGTTCTTGACCTGTTCTTCCTCTGAGCCAAACACTGGAATTTTCGCGTCATTGGCGGCTTTTAACACGGTGCTCAGATTATCCACAACATTGTTGTCGGTAAAGTTATTGATGCAGTTAACGCCCTTTGATACCAGAGTCTGCGCACCTGCGGCAACCTCTGAAGCGTTGGTCACGCCCACAGCCTCTACCTCAAAGCCGTAGTTCGGGGCAATCTGTTTGAATTTTTCCAGATGCGATACGGAATTCGGCTCACTGGTGGTGTACAGGATGCCGATTTTCTTGGCATCTGGCAGGAAGGAGCGGATCATCTTAATCTGAGCCTCCAGAGGCAGCACGTCAGCTGTACCAGTGCAGTTGTCGCCAGGTTTTTCCATGGACTGGACGATCTTAGCCGATACCGGGTCGGATACGGCGGTAAAGACCACAGGAATATCCCCGCCTTTTGTGGCTGCATAGGCCGACATCGCCGCCGGTGTGGCGATACCGGCGATCAGGTTATACTTCTTAGATACCATATTTTTCGCGGCCATATCGGCATTGGCGACATCGCCCTGTGCGTTCTGGAACTCGATGGTCAGGTTGTCGCCTTCCTTAAAGCCGCCGGCTTCCAGGCCCTGCTTAAAGCCCTCGTAGCAATTATCAAGAGACGGGTGTGTGGCGTACTGAATGACCCCAACGGTGACCTTGCCGTCGTCTGATGCACTGCTGCCGCCGTTGCTGCTGCACCCTGCTGTAAAGCCTGCTACCATCGCTGCACTTACCACACCAACCAATACTCTTTTAAATAATTTATTCATTTCGTTTTCCTCTTTCTATCTTTAAATACTGAATTTTCCGTTTCTTTTTTTATTGATTGTATCCTTCCACCAGCCAGCCATATGGCATCAACTCCTTTTATGGATCATATTTTGTTGCTGCTTGCCTGTGCCCAGAGCGCTGCGGCATTTGGACAGAGCATCAAAAAAGCACCTGTCCCACACAAGGGACAAGTGCTTAACACCTGCGGTACCACCCAAATTGACGATCTATCGCCCACTCAAGTCCGTATACTAACATACACGCTCCCTTTATAACGGGTGGAGATCCCGTCAGAGATACTCGGCAATCTGCCTTTTACTCTGCCCTCATAAGCCCATTCAACTGACCGCACCTCACCGCTTTTCCACCGTCCGCGGCTCTCTATCCAGATGACATGCCTGTTTACTTACTCTTAATCACAGGTTTATTTTTTATTATGTTTCGTATTATAAGCTTGCCTGCGTCTTTTGTCAAGCCTTAAATTTTTTACCCCAACGGCACAGGAATAAACATTGAACACAAAAGGTTGCGTCTGGCCGCTCTTGCTTTTATAATAGAGTCAGAAAGGCGGAAACACCTATGATTATTCGCAACGCACGGGTTTACACCCCAGACGGCCATTTTATAAAAAAAGACCTCCACCTCGACGGCGCGTATATCCGCCGCCATACCTCTGACCCGGTGGAAATAGACGCCAACGGTCTCTACGCCATTCCCGGCCTTATCGACATTCATCTCCATGGCTGTATGGGCCATGACTTCTGTGACGCCGCCGCATGTACCCTCGATACCATGGCCGCTTATCAGGCCTGTAACGGCGTGACAGGCTTTGTCCCGGCCTCCATGACCCTTTCCGAGGAAAAGCTCTCCGGCATTTTCCAAAACGCCGCCCATCAGACGCAGGAGACCGGCGCCATGCTTTTGGGCGTCAATATGGAAGGGCCTTTTCTTGCCGAAACAAAGAAAGGCGCGCAAAACGCGCGCTATCTTATACCACCGGACATTCCGATGTTCCGCCGGCTGAACGCTGTTTCCGGCGGGCGTATCAAGCTGGTTACGCTGGCGCCCGAGCTCGCCGGAGCTTCTGAGTTCATCACAGCTCTGAAGGATGAAACGGTCCTGTCGCTCGGACACACTGAAGCCTCTTACGAAACCGCTTTTAACGCTTTTGAGCTGGGCGCCTCCCACGTGACTCATCTTTTTAACGCCATGCCGCCCTTTAATCACCGGGAGCCGGGGCTTATCGGCGCTGCCTTTGACCATCCCGGCGTCACGGCTGAGCTCATCTGCGACAATGTCCACGTCGCCCCGGCCATAGTCCGGGCCGCTTTTAAGCTCTTCACCGCCGAACGCATTGTGCTCGTCAGCGACAGCATGCGGGCTGCAGGGCTGGCCGACGGCGCGTATACCCTCGGGGGCCAGGCTGTTCAGGTCTGCGGAAACCGGGCAGCCCTTGCGGACGGTACTTTGGCCGGCTCAGTCACCAACCTTATGGACTGCCTGCGAAACGCTGTGTCCTTTGGCATTCCCCTGGCCGACGCGGTCCGGGCCGCAGCTGTCAATCCGGCGCGGGTCATCGGCGAGTCTGACCGTCTGGGCAGTCTGGAACCCGGTAAGCTCGCCAATGTGGTGCTACTGGATAAAAAACTGAATGTTGTGAAGGTTTTTGTGAAGGGAAAATGCTGTAAGGACAAATAAATTTATCCTTACAGCATTTTCATAAAATAAATCATCTCAGAATTCATTGGTAAATTTATTATCTGATATTTTAAATTCAGTTAATGTTATATGCTTTCTCAATCAATTTCTTTGATTGTTCAAAATCCTTTTCATTTTTTATAATCACCTGCAAATCTCCAGTTCCGTAATGCCCCACTGAACTCATATCCCGTGTAAATCCTTCTTCTAATTCTACATCTTTAGGGTTCAATTTTAAGTAAAGAATAATTTGTTTTTGATATATCTCTACACAAACAATATTTTGTACCTTTTTAAAAGCGACGTATAATTTCAGATGATTTTCTACGACATCATCACCTAATGATAAAATATAATCACATATACTTTCATAAATATTTTTCAACTGCTGTGGCACTGTTAACAATTTCTCATCATGTGTTTTCTGTTCATAACTTTTTTTGATACTGCTATCTACATAACTTTGCAATTTTATATTAGGGGTATTTAAATGTTCAAAAAGTATTAATCCTTTTCCATACTTTTTATACCTTACTAGTTTAATATTTCTTTGCATCTGATTAACCGCATGAGCATCGAACTTCGTGAAATCATTCGCAATACAAATAACGCATGGTATTGACCAATCTATTTGTTCCACAACCTTTGGCCCCAGTTTTTCCATCACCAGTAATTTAAAATCCGCTTTATGATCCAGTAGCCAATCTAAATAAAAAAGCCCTTGATTGATAACATTTTCATTGCTGCTACGTTTATATTCAAAGATAACAGGACAATTATTCTCATCGATTCCAATACTATCCATCCTGCCATTGCTAATAATATATTCACTTTTTAAAAATCTTACGCCAAAAAACGTTTCCATATTGTCCTCAATTAGATTTTGTAACTCTTTTTCTAAAATGACTTCAGATGATATGAGTTCTTCGACTTTGCCTTCTGTACAAAACAGTTTAATATCCGACATATAAATACCTCTTACTATCTTACCAAAAATTTTACATTGAATTTTATACTCTTTTTAAAATTATACCATATAAACAAAAAGCATACTGTCATTTTTAATCAAAAATAAAAAAACGTCATAGACCACATTAATGTAGTCTATGACGTTTTTTAACATTACTTTATTCTGCCGAATAATAATTCAGTTTATCTCTGAGCTCGGACTCTGGTCTCAAGCCCACCAGGGTTTCCACTACCTCGCCGTCCTTGAACAGCTTCATGGTCGGGACGCTCATCACACGGTATTCTGTGGCCAGCGCGCTGTTTTCGTCGATATCGACCTTGACGATCTTTACCCTGCCGCCCATTTCTTCGGACAGCTTGTCCACAATGGGGGTTAAAGCCTTGCAGGGTCCACACCAGGTCGCGAAAAAGTCGACCAGGACAACGCCCTTATGATCTAAAACTTCACTTTTAAACTCGCTTGAATTTACTTTATTTGCCATTTTGATGCCTCCTATAAATTTTTTATCTGCTGTGCCAGCGCATCCAGCTCGGCGACAGCTTTTTTATTTTCAAGTGCCGGTGTTTCATCGGTGTGGGAAATCTCCACAAAACCCATGGGTACGGCATTCAGATTTTTCAAATACCACTCCAGCGTGTACTCCATGCCCTTGAACTGGTGCCCGTAGGCCGGGGCGCCGCCCACTCCGATAAAAATAATTTTCTTGTTCGGAATGTGGGAATGGTCCTCCAGATTATAGATCATCTGGGTACGGTCGATGACGGTTTTAAGCTTGGAGGGAAACGCGGTAAAATACACGGGGCTGGCGATGACCAGCAGGTCACAGTCCATAAAGTCCTCGTAAATCCACGTCATGTCATCATCCCTGATCACGCACTCGCCCTGATGGGGAATGCAGTAGTCACAGCCCTTGCAGTGCTCAACGTGCACCTTGTTGACATTGATCAGGCGCAGCTCGTTATTCTCCCGGATCTGCTCCAGAAAATAATTGAGTATTTTATTGGTATGGCCATTGTTCCGATGGCTCCCCATAATTGCGGTAATTTTCATCCTTCTCTCCTCGTCCTGTTGGTAACTTTATCCTAAACCCTTTAACAGGAAATGTCAATATGGCTTCCCGTTTCGGTTTTTTCCACAATAATTTTGGTATCGATACGGTCCTTCAGCTCCTCAACGTGAGAGATAATGCCCACGGTGCGGCCGTCGTTTTTGATGGCCAGCAGACAGCTGATGGCATTATCAAGAGCCTCTGGGTCCAGTGTGGCAAAGCCCTCGTCGATAAAAATAGTATCCAGGGAGATGCCGCCTGCGTAGGACTGGACAATATCCGATAGCCCAAGGGCCATGGACAGCGCCGCCATAAAGGTTTCTCCGCCCGACAGGGTGTTCGCACTGCGGCGCAGCCCTGTATAGGCGTCCACCACCTCAATTTCCAGACCGCGGTTGCCGGATTGCCTGAAATCTCCCATGACCTCCAGCCGGTAACGGCCTGAGGACATTTTCTCCAGAAAAACGTTGGCGCTTTCCAGAATGTCCTGAAGATAAGCGGACAGGATATACCGTTCAAAGCTGATCTTGGGCTTTCCGGCCAGGGTACCCTTGATGGTCTGGTCCAGGTGGGTGTAAATTCCCTGGAGACGCTCCACCTCCTTCAGTTCCTGTGCCAGCCCTTCAATTTTCCCGATCTGCCGACGATTCTGGGCATTTTTTTCATTCAGGATAGTCGCCTCACGGCGGCAGCCTTCGATCTGCGCTTCCAGCGCCTGCTGGTCTTCACGGTAACGCGTAAGCTCAACGGGCGTTTTATCCCGGAGCCCGTCCTCGAGCTCCTGCACCCTTTCGGCAGTGCTTTTGAGGTTAAACCGGTACTGCTCCAGCGCGGCTTCCATGGTCTGGATCGCTTCACCGCTCATGTTATGGCAGCCCGCGTAGGCCTCCGGCGTAAGTCCGGCACTGCGGAGGGCATTGCTGTAGTCATTGTTCAGCTTGTCCTCATCTTCCGCTGCCTTTTCGAGCGTCCGGCTGCCGCTTTTGTAATTGGCGGCCTCGACGGCTTCCTCCTGCAATAGCTTCTGGTGGTTCGCCTGAATGTTATCTTTATACCCCTTCTTTTCTGCGATTAACGCGCGGGTATTACGCTCAAAACTTTCGATTTTATTTAGAAACTCTCCCGGATTGTCCATTTCAGGCGGAAATTTCAACGTCTCTGCCAAAACTTTTATCTGCTGCTCCATCTGGGAGAGCTGCCCGCGCAGCAGGCCGGCTTCCTCCCGGGCTTCTTTCAGCTGCTCCTCCAGGGCTCCATAGCTTTCCAGCTGGACTTTCAGCTTTTTTTCCACTGCTTCCAGACCGCTTTTCTCCTTTTGTTTGGCCTTCAGCTGCTTTTCAGCATTCTGGCATTTTGCGTGCAGAACCTCAAAACGCTCCTCCAAATTCTTTTGCAGGCTGCTCACTTCCGCTTTAGCCGGCAGCGCATTGTCCGTGACCGCCATGATCTCTGCAAGGCGGGTCAGAAGCTCTGCCTGTCGGGTTTCGATTTCCCTGCGCTGCAGGGTTCCATCATTTTTCAGGGAACCGCTTTTTATCTTCAGTGTATTCAGCCGCTCGGTTGTCTCTGACAGAACCGCCTCATCGACAGCTTCTTGGGCTTCGGCTCTCTGGGGATGATGGACGCTGCCGCACACCGGGCAGGGCTGGCCCTCCTCAAGGCCTGCGGCCAGGCCCGCAGCGGTTTGCTGCCGCTGTCTTTCCGCAAGAGCCTGGCAGGCTGCCTCCTGTGCCTTGATATGGTTCTGATTCTCTTTCCATTCCTTTCTCAGGTCGGCGATCCGCTGCTCCCGGCTTTCGATGACGCGGTAAATCTCCAGCGCTTCCTCCACCCGTTTCTGCCGGCCTGCCAAATTTTCCAGCTCGTGTCCGCTTCTCTGAAAGGCCTTTTCCAGCTCAAAAATTTCCTTATCCAGAGTATAGCTCTCATGCTCCAGCTTTTTTAATGACTCGCTGTCCTCCTGCTGGCGTTTTCCCTTTTCCTCAAGCTGTGCCAGCTCGCCGCTTCGTTTCTGCAGACCCGTATGCTTTTCCTCATAGGCGCGCAGGCTCTCCGCCAGCCTTTTTTCAATATCCAGCTTTTCCTGCAGCTGCTCGATCACCGCGCTGTACGCAGGCGCGCTGACCGCCTCGTATTCTGTCTCTGATTTTTCAAGGGCTTTTCGGCAGGTCTCCAGCCGTTCCCGAACGCCTTTCAGTTCGGCTTCGGCTCTTTCCTTCTGACGGTAAGCCCGGGTCCAGGCTTCCTCATAGGGCTTGACCGACAGGGCTTTTTTCGACAGGGCCAGAGCTTCCTCTTTTTCCCGGATCACGTCCCGCTCCTGCTCCAGCTCTTTCAGGCGTTTTCTTTGAGCTTCCAGCTGCTCAAACCGGCTGTTGATCTGCTCGCCGGCAGCCAGAGTAATGCGCAGCTGTTCCAGTGTCTGGACCGTCTGTTTTTCCTGCGCGGCCAGGGCGGCGATTTTGGCTGTGTCGGTCTGGATTTCCTTCCGGGTTAAATCCAGCACGTAATCCATGGTTTTGTCATTCTGGGCAAGGGTTTCCGCCAGCGCGGAATCCGCACTGCTTTTAATGTGCTGGCGTTCGGTGTCCATCTCAACGCTCAGATCATTGTGGCGTCCGCGGATTTCACGCAGGCCTGAAGCCACCTTGTCCTTGAGGTTATTGTACAAATCCATGCGGAAAATACTTTTTAAGAGCTCGACCCGTTCTTCTTCCCGGGCTTTTAGCAGGCGGCTGAACTCACCCTGGGGCAGCATGACGATCTGGCGGAACTGGTTGGCGTTGATGCCGAGGATCTCCTGGACCTTTTCCCCCACCTCAGCCACCGAGGCAGAGATCAGCTTTTCCTCACCGTGTGCCAGCTCGTACAGTACGGCTTCGTGCTTCTGCCGGGCTGTGCCCTGGCCGCGCTCTTTTTTTCTGTCCTGCTCAGGGATGCGCTTGATCCGGTAGGTTTTTTCCCGCAATTCAAAGGTAAAATCAACCCACATCATTTCCAGCGGGTCGCCAAACTGGCTTTTCATCTCCCGTGACTGGCGGAAGGTATTGCTGCCCTCGCCGTACAGAGCATAGCACAGCCCGTCAAAAATGGTGGTCTTACCGCTGCCGGTGGGCCCGGCGATCAGAAAAAGCTCCTTGTCCAGTTTTGTAAAGTCAATTTTCTCCTCCGTAAAAGGACCAAAATGGTGCATATAAAGGGCAATGGGTTTCATTTTTCTTCCTCCATGGTCGTCTCCAGCAGCTCCGTGATCACAGCCTGCTCGTCTGGCTGCATGGCCTCACCGTTGACAAAGGCGTAAAAATCCTCAAACAGCTTCAGCGGGTCCTGTATCCGCTCCTTGATGCGTCGGCTGCTCTTCTGCGCTTCAGTTTTTTCCCGCTTTTCATAGGCCATCTCCAGCACATTTGGGTAAACCCTGCGCAGCTTGTCCATGGGATTTACCAGCCGTTCCTGATCCTCCAGAATCACCTTCAGGTAGTCCTGCCGGCCCTCGGCCTCGTAGGCGGTGAGCGCGGTGAGCGCTTCAAGCTTCCCGTGGATGACCCGCAGGTCGCGCAGCGGTTTAAAGCTGACCGGCTCCAGCTTCAGCGACCCCTTTTCCCCGAGCTCCACCAACGTCACAGACTTTTTCTGGTTCCACTCCGAAAAGGAGTATTTCAGCAGAGAACCGGAATAGCGCACCTTATCCCACAGCACCTTCTGCGGCCTGTGCAGGTGTCCCAGGGCCACGTAGTCAAAGGCTTCAAAGGCTTCGGCGCAGGCGTACTCAATACCACCGATCTCAATGGGCCTGACCGAATCGTCAATGGTCTCGATATCCATTGCATTCCCTAAGATCAGGCCGTGCGAAACCAGCACATTCCGCTTGGCCGTGTCCATCCGCGCTGTAATCTCAGCGGTGATCTCCCGGTACATCTCATCATAGCTTATGGTTTTTTCAAGCTTGAGCAGGCTCCGGTATTCCACCGGCTTGATAAAGGGCACTGTCCAGAAGCAGACCTCGCCCCATTCGTCACTGAGCCTCACAGGCTCCTGTCCCGGCTGATAATTGCCCGCAATGTGGAGCCCCTGCTTTTCAAGAATACCGCCGTTCATGGCCAGCCGCTCACGGCCGTCGTGGTTACCGCCGATGAGCAGCACGGGAATTTTCAAATTCAGGATAATTTCCGAGAGCACTGTGTCCACCAGCCCAAGGGCTTCCTTGGAGGGGACAGACCGGTCGTAGATGTCGCCAGCCACCAGAAGCATGTCCGGCCGCTCCCGATCAAGCCAGTCCACCAGCTGCGTGAGCAGAGCCTCCTGATCTTCCAGCAGGCTTTTTTCATTGAGTGTCCGGCCAACATGCCAGTCTGAGGTGTGTAGTATTTTCATGATCATTCTCCTTTAAGACAAGTATAGCGGATTCGGGCAAAAAACACAAAAGCCGGAGCCACCGGGCCCCGGCTTTTATATAAATTAAAGACTTCTGTCTATACCAAAAATTTTACTTCTGTCACATCATTTTTCTGTATAAAACGCTCCATATCCAAAACCGTTTCATTGATCTCTTTTCTGGACAATCCGAAAAATGAGCCGGTAGACCGGAAGATAACGGACAGAAAGGTTTCATAGCGCACGCGGTCTTTTCTTTCCAAGTAATAAGTCATCAGCTGCCGCTGTATGCCAAAATAAGCGATCGAAAAAAGCTCCAGCTCCTCTTGGCTTGTAATGTCATGCTGTGTTTTAATCACTTCGTTCACAAGTGTTGTCAGCGGCTCTTCAAAATAGTAATCCAGGGACTTGTTATCCAAAAATTCGTACACCATTTTTTCATTGGCCGGATCGTTTGAAATAACATCGTAAAAAACCCTGAAAAAAAACATAAATTTCTGAACCGTACTCAGCGGTGTATCTGCGTATTTATCGACAAAGGCATAGATATTCCCGATTAATTCCTGATAGATCTCATAAAAGAATTCTTCTTTTTTATGATAATAGTATGTCACGGTGCCAACCTTCGCATCTGCGCTGTCCGCAATCTCCTTGATGGTCGTATCCAGATAGCCCTTCTCGTAGAAAAGCTTTTTCGCAGCCTCATAAATCTGCATTTTACTCGTTCTTCCCTTTTGCGTTGCCATGATTGAAATCCTTCCTTCAAATGCTTTATCTTCTTGTATTCTACGGATTTCTTAAAAATTTGTCAACAAGAGCCCTTAAGTTAAAAGAAGAAACTCAAATCCGAAAAGATATCCTTCTCTTACCTGATCGTCCTCAGGCAGGAAATCCATCTCTTTTTTCAATTCCAGAAACAGTTCTTCAACGTTTTTTTCTTTTTCGCCCATAATTATCCTCCTAATGCTTTCCGTATTCGTGCACAAAGGCGTTGACTGCCTTCAGATTCTCGATGTTAACATCGTTCGGAGCCAGAGCGGTTTTATCATTTGTAAAGATAAAGCCGCCGCCAGGAGCACAGTAGTCCACGACCTTTTTCGCATGATCCAGGCATTCCTGTCTGCCCCTGTAACGCAGCTGCTCCAGGGGCATGCCGCCGGCCAGCGTCACTGTCTTTCCGATCAGATCTTTTGCTTTAAAGATATCTGCCTTCTCAAGGATGGTAATCGCCGTATTTTTAGGGATTTCATTGACAAATTCATAGAGATGCTCCCAGCTTCCTTCCATAAAAATTAACATTTTTCCGTTCAGCGCCGCGATCTGATCCACCATTTTTTTAAAAGACGGCCAGTAAATTTTTTCAAACTGCTTCGCACTCATATAAGTCGGCAAAAATGTCGGGATCAGAAAACAGCTGTCGGATTCCAGCGATTGACGGCCATGCCTGATATTTTCAATGACCAGCGGAATCAATGCGTCCGCAGCCTCAATAATCCCTTGCGGATTGCGCCGGAAGTCACACTGAATATTTCTGAGGCCTCTGAAATAAGACATCAATATATCCACAGGCGAAATGGCAATTCCCTCCACAATGGTCGGCATCCCCAGATCTTCCTTAAGGCGGACAGCCGAGCTCATCATTTTCTGCAGATATCGGTTATAGGCCGCAAAGGCCTTTTTCAACGCCTCCAGGTTTTCAGGGTAGGGCTTGCTGAGCGCCGGATACATTCTCGGATACAGTTCATTTAATACGAATTTCATCGGATCAGCCGCCAGCTTTCCGTACTCGTCTGCTTCCATGAAAACATACTCCTTATGCTGAACTGTTACCCCATCGGAAGAATAGAAGTACGGACTTCCCTCCATGGGATTATAAATTGTGATGTCTCTGGTTAATGCAGAGGTATAGACCATATCGCAGTAAATTTCCTGACACATTTTTTTAAAACACTGGAGTTCGAGCTCCGGATCTTCCTCAACATCCGTTATTTTATGACCTGCGTAGCCAAGAACCCAGCTTTCCGCCAATGTCATAACCGGCACGGTGTCCGGCTCCTCATGCCGGATCGTAGTCTGAATGCGGCAGACCTTTTCATCATAAATTTCGTTGACTGATTTCATATTGTTACCTTTTCTCTCCAAAATAATTACATCATCGTATTAACCGGGACTTAAACTGCAGTTCATATTTTTATCATACAGCCCTTCTGTCTCTTTGTCAACATATTTCGTATTTTTATTTTTAAATCCGAAAATATTATTAATTTTCTTGACATTTAAACGTAATCGTTGTAACCTGTTATTGTATTAACCGGGAAAAATACGAATCACGCCTTCTCTGTGGCTGACGGGACTCTGCCTGAGAACGCGCGGTAATAAGGAGAAAATATGAAATCTTATCTGTTAAAAACCAGTATTGTTCTGGCGGTTCTGGTCGCTACGGCTCTCGTCATTGTCATGCATTCACCCTTTCCGGCAATGCTGTCCGTTTTTTTTATCGGTCTTGGCCTCACCTTTGCCGCAGGACCCACGCCAAAGCAAACCCCAAATTTTATTGCGTCTCTGCTGGCTGGCTCTATCTGGGCGCTGTTATACTTTCAACTCGACGGCTTTTTGCACGCCCTGGGCATGAATGCCGATCTGGCTTTCTGGCTCGGCATCTTCATTTTTGTGCTCTGCAGCGCGCCGCTCCACTTGATCGTCCTTCAGAAAACCTGGTTTAACCAGCTGCCGCTTGTTTACGGCGCGGTGACCTGTGTTTTTATGGAAGGTCCCGGACAAATACTGGGTGTTATTCTCGTTTTGACACTCGGGGTTATGGTCGCGGTTGTTTCCGGACCGATCGCCGAGCGTCTGCCAAAAACTGCCCGTGAAAAACCAGAATCGGTTTCACCCACACCTGATTCAGAATAGAGGCTCTGTATGAATGCCGATTCACTTTACCGCTCCCGGCTTCGAGATGTCATGGCGACCACAAACCACCGCGAGCCGTCACGCGTTCCGGTTCACGGTGATATTACTACCTGGGCCATTGCTTATGCTGGCGCCAAAACCAACGCTTTGCTCGACAACCCGGAGCTGCTGGCAGAAAAATGGACTTCCTTCCTAGACGATATCTATTTTGACACACAGCACAGCATGGGCATCTCTACCCCGCTGCGCATGATGGAGACGCTTGGCAGCAATGCGCTTTTTATCTCTTCAGACGGCGTTACCATCCAGCATCAGGAGTCCTGTATGATGGACGCCTCCGAATATCCCGCGCTCATTGACAATCCGAAACACTTTTTGTTCCACGCCTACCCGTTAAAAAAATTCCCAATATTGAACGATCCGGAAAAGCCACGCTATGAAACCTTGAAAAAATGTGCCGTTCAAACCCTTTCCTGGATTACTGCCAACGCCGCCGTTGAGAAAACTGCCCGTGAAAAATATGGTGTTTTTCCTCTTGCCACAGGTGCCTGCCGCGTTTACGCGCCGCTGGATGTGCTCTTTGACCGGCTGCGGGGCTTCAAAGGGCTCTCTCTGGACATGAAGCGCTGCCCAGAGTTGGTTGTCGCTGCCTGTGAAGCGATCTATTCGATTTATATCGAAGATACCCTGAAGGGTTTTCCGGGAGATTTTCCATTTGCTATGTCGCCGCTGCATTCACCGGATTTTATTGGTCCAAAAAAATTTGAACGTTTTTTCTGGCCGACCTATAAACAGATGGCCCTTGAAGTCGCTGGCCGTGGCGGTAAAATTTATCAGATACTTGAAGGGGATTACCGTCCTTACTATGACTACTTTCGGGAACTCCCAAAATCATCACTGGTCTGTGAGGTTGAAAATTATGAGGATCTATTCACAGCAAAAAAAGAAATCGGCGACGTCGCAACCCTCATCGGCGGTATCCCCATGGGGCTGCTGCGGCACGGCAGTGTTCAGGAATGCCTCGACTGCGCAAAAGAAATTATTGATGTATGTGCGCCTGGCGGTGGTTTTATCTACTGTACCGGAAAAGCCCTTTTATCTGCCAATGACGTCAACGTTGAAAACTTAAAAGCGGTTAACGCTTTCGTCCACGAATATGGAAAATACTGAGGAGGCCCTATGGAACAGGAAATGATTTTAGAACTTTTGGAAAAGCTTGCAGCAGATGCTTCGTGGTGCGAAGACGCTGACCTGAGAGCCGCTATCGCTTCGCTCACAGGCTTTAACCTCATCGAATACTAACCGTCAAAAAAACACAAAAGCCGGAGTACGAATACTCCGGCTGGTTTGTAAAAATTTTGAAAGAGGGTAACTTGTTTACAGCATTATCATACTGCTTTTTTCTTAATTGCCCCTTAAGCCTTTTTATTCTGGCTGACCTGGCTTTTTAACATCTTGTGAAATTTGGAGGAGCACTGGATTTTAGCGCCGCGTACCTGATCACCCTCACGGTAGAGCACCACGTATTTAGCCTTGTTTTCAATCCGGGCTACCGTATAATTTTTCACCCGGCCGCTGATCCCTTTAAAGGCTTCCTCCGGCACAACGTCAAACATTGCCTTTACCGGTATATCCGCAACCTCCTTGCGCCAGAAAAAGATTTTCCGCTCAATGCTCAGGCTCTGATGCGTCAGCAGCATAAAAAAGCCGGTGGTAATGAAACGCAGAATCACAATAAATACCACAATCATCACGACCAGAGCCGCAATGCCAATCCCTGTTTTCAAAGCGTAGTCGTCCATCTGACTGATGGAACGGTTGTAAATAAAAACGTAGGCCACGACAAACAGCCCGATCAGTATCATACCGATGGCGCTGAACTCCCGGCTGCGGACCTCTTCTCTTGCCTTAACTGCCATAATAATCTCCCTTGATAATCGATTCTTTTCAATTATCATACCCGATTTAGGCAAGTTTTGCAAGGCCGCCTCAAAATCACAAAAAATAAAAAATCCCTGGCAGTCCAGGGACTTATTCATAAGCCTTAATTAAGCTTCTGGTGAAAATTCGTCTTTGCTGACGCCGCATTCCGGGCAAACCCAGTCTTCAGGCAGATCGGCAAAAGCTGTTCCAGGAGCTACACCGTTATCCGGATCACCGACAGCGGGATCATAAACATAACCACAGATATCACAAACATATTTTTGCATTTTTTTCTCCTCCTTCGAAGGTTCAGAATTTATTTATCTTGTATATACCCCGGAGAATTTGATTTTAAACTCCGTTACCGCAATTATAACGAAATTTTCTCTATTTTTCAATGGAAACTTAAACATTTCGGGATTTTAAGGTATAATAGTTTTCGACACCTGTCATTGGAGGCGCTTATGCAAAAAATCAAACCCTATCTGGCCATTTCCTATACCCTTATCTTCTGGGGCATTTCTTTTATCAGCACAAAGATCTGTCTTCAGGCTTTTTCAGTATATTCTCTGATCTTTGGCCGTTTTGCCATCGCGGCCGTTATTCTGCTGCTGGTCAAGCGAAAGCTGGAGCCGGAGCAGCGGCTTTTAAAAAAGGACCTTCCACGCGTTTTAATCGCGGGGTTCATCGGCTTTACTGGCTACTATGTTTTTGAGGCAGTGGGCGTGGATCTGACCGGTGCCTCCATGGCTTCCATTTTATTGAGTCTTGTCCCGATTTTCTGCATGCTCATAGATACGGTAATCTTAAAGCAGCGGTTCACCCTGATCAAGGCTGCCGCCGTGGCCTTTTCGGTCGTGGGTGTTGTCATGATTGTGGGGCTTTCTGAAATTCAGATTAATCCCTGGGGCTGCGGCGCCATGATCCTTTCAGGACTTGGCTGGCTTTTATATAATTATCAGGCCAAGCCGCTTTACAGCCGTTATACCGGGCTGGATATTACCGCCTACCTTTCGGCCTGTATTGCCGGGGTTACCCTGCCCCTCACCATTGCTTTCCCGCCGGTTTTCAGCCTTTTTACCGGAGAGATCATCATCAATTTCCTGTTTCTGGCGGTACTGGTTTCCGCCACCGCCAACCTCACCTATATGTATGCCCTCCGGAGCATTCCGATTCTTACCGTGACCATTCTTGTCAATTTTGTACCAGTCGTCACGATTATCTTCAGTGCTTTTGTGCTCGGCGAGACCTTTACGGTTCTGCAGCTGCTCGGCGCGGGTCTGGTTGTTTTGTCGGTTTGCCTGACCGCTCTGCCGGAAAAACACCGGCGTAATTCTGAAAATGAAATTGAGCCGGAGGCCTGATTTCATTTTTGAATTTTTTCTAAACTCAAAATTTTACCCCCTGCCGGAGAGCTCATTGGGCTTTTCCGGCTTTTTATTCTGTCTTTCTGCACCTTTTTTTCCTTTATTCTTCCTTATTTATATATAAGGCAAACCGTACCGCTTAAAAGTGACCCATTCTAATTTTTCGTAAAATACCATTAATTTTAAAATAGAAATTCAGAATCAAGGAGAAAAATCAACATATTTCATCTTTGAAATCCTTTAATATTATTTTTTACAAAAAACGGCTGATTCTAGCCATTCCTTCCTTTTCGATTTTTTGGCACGGGACTTGCGTTATATAAAGGCATAAGAAAAAACACATAATGATCATGGAGGGTAATGATTATGACACGTAACTTTTATTCCAATTTATTCACTCGCAAAGAGGACATCGAACTGATTCACGACAAAAGCTTGTATCTGCTCGCAAATAAGGGGATTTTATTTGATAACGAAGAAGCTCGCGATATCCTGGCAAAAGCCGGCTGTAAGGTAGACGGCAAGATCGTCTATATCGGCGAAGATCTGGTTAATAAATGTGTGGCCCTGGTGCCAAAGACCTTTGACATGTACTCAAGAGGCATGAAGTTCACAACAGGCGTCGGACAGGAAATGATGGTTCAGTCTTCTCTGGGTCCGGTCAATGTTCTGGACAATGGCGTTTACCGCAAAGCCAACGCAGAAGATTATATCAACTTCATTAAAATTCATCAGGACAGCGACATCATGCACCTGATCGACGCGGACATCGTCGTTCCAAACGATATCCCCACCAAGATCCACACCGAATGGACTACTCTGGCAAACTTAAAATATTCTGACAAATTAATCGGCGGTCACAATGGTACCAAAGAACGCTGTGAAAAGTTCATCAAGCTGGTTCAGGACTTCAATGATGACCATGAACACTGCCAGACCATTACTCTGGCCACAAACTCTGCTCCATTTGCATGGAACAAGGAAATGTGCGACACCATCATCACTTACGCCAGAATGGGACAGGCCCTGGTTATCACCGGCGTTGGCTTAGCTGGCATGACCTCTCCACCGACCTTGGCTTCCACCACTGTTCAGAACAACACCGAACTGCTGGCCGGCCTTGTATTATCTCAGCTCGTTCAGCCGGGCGCACCGGTTATCTATCAGCTGAGCTCACTGGAATGTGACCTGAGATACTCTCTGTGCGTATGCGGCGGACCGGAAACCTTCCAGTCCTTCTGTACCATGCGTGAACTGGCAGATTTCTACGGACTTCCCTGCCGTGCCAACGGCTGTCTCGCAGACGCCAAAGAAGACGACTACCAGAGCGGCGCTGAATCCATGCTGATCTGCTTATCCGGCTACATGGTAGAACCCGAACAATTATACATGCTCGGCGGTATCTTAGATTCCTATGGTGCTTTAGGCTATGAAAAATACATGCTCGACGAACAAACGGCCCGCATCGTTAAACATCTCTTAAAAGGAACCACCATCAATGACCAGACACTCATGATGGATAAGATGGAAAAAGTTGAACACAAAACCAACTACATCGCCCGTACCAACAAGCTGTACAAGGCAGACTTCTTCCTGCCGCCACTGTACAACCGTCAATCCATTGGTAACTGGGAAGCGGCCGGCAGCCCGACCGTACAGGAACTTGCCCGCAAGGCCTGGCAGGACCGCGTAGCCAACTACGAACTGCCAACCAAGCTCGAAGCATTCCAGGAAAAGATCATCGCAGACTTGATTCCTGAAGAATTCATGTTCTAAATTCCTTAACAATAACTAACCCATTTCATTAGTGCAAAATAGGGATTCGGCAAAACCAAACTTATTTTGCACTACTTTTTTATCAAGGAGAGAGGAGACCTATGATGAATAACAGCGTTACCAATAAAGATAATCTAAGTAAATTCCGGACCATGCTGATCATTTTTCTGGTCAGCTTTGGCTCAGCCGTTCTGTTCCAGATTATTTATTTCCGTTTTTCGTTTTATGACACCATGATGACCAGCCTCAACATCAACAACGCCCAGCTTGGTGCTACCGGGGGCATCTACGGCCTGGTTGCCACCATCTGCTATCTTCCGGGGGGGATCATCGCAGATAAAATCCGGGCAAAATACCTTGCCGCCGTTGGTTTCTTTACCACCGCTGCTGTAATCTGCTGGTTCGCGACCCTTCCGTCCTACACCAGCGTCATGATTATTTTTGGCCTTCTCGGCGTGACCAGTACCCTGATTTTCTGGGGGATCCGCTATAAGCTGATCCGTCTGGTCAGCGATGACGCAACCTACTCCAGAAACATCGGCCTGAGCTATGGTATCTATGGGGTGGGCGGCCTGATCCTGGGCTTCGTCTCACAACAGATATTCAATGCTTTCGTTTCAGATTCAGCGGCTGGTTTTATCGTCGTATTAGTTGTCAGTGCTATCTTAAATGTTATTTTCGGTATTGCCACCCTGCTCTTTGTTCCAAAATTTGATGACGAAATTAAAGAGGGACAAAGCCTCAATCTCAACGAATTTAAAGAAGCCATCAAGCATCCCGGTGTTTGGCTGACCACAGCATCCATGTTTTTCGTTTACTGTGCCTACGCCGCCATGGCTTACACTACACCATACCTGACCGATGTTTTCGGCGCTTCCATGGGCATTACCTCAACGGTCGGTATGATCCGTACTTACGGTATCGCCCTGCTTTCTGCCCCGATCATCGGCAGCATTGCTACCAAAATCAACTCACCGGCCAAGGTCCTTATCCTGATCATGGCCTTGACGGCTGTCTGTTCAGCTATTTTGATTTTCCTGCCGACAACGGCTGGATTGCTCATGGTCGCCATTGTTTTAATCCTGGCCATCGGCTTCTTCCTGACTGGCGCATACGGGGTTGCATCTTCCCAGTTTACTGAATCCGGCGTGCCAACCACCATCTTCGGCGCTGCCACTGGTATCCTGTCGGTTATCGCTTTTATTCCCGATATGTTTGTTCCGGTGATCACTGGTAACTGGCTGGATCAATATCCGGGTATGCAGGGCTATCAGATGAGCTTTGGCTGCTTCCTGATCGCGGCTTCAGTCGTCGCAGTGCTCTGCTCTGTGGCTGTCCGCATCTATGTCAAAAAGAAAAATGCGCCGGAAGTTGACGCTTCCTCTGAAATGACCGAATAATCTCAGAATGTACTCTGAAAATTTGATGCAAAGGCCGGTCTGTGTGGCCGGCCTTTCTTTATCGTATGTCAATATCACTAGGAGGTGAAAAGACATGAAAAGCGATAAACCCAAAAAAGAAAAACCCGTTGAGGATGTCTACGATGTTGAGGTGGACAAAACCATCTATTTTACCGCGCTCATCGTCATCGTTTTGGTATGCGGATACTGTATTGTTTTTCCGGATTCCGCTTTATATGTTGTTGAAATTGCACGAAAATTTGTTGTCACGCAGTTCGACTGGTTCTTTATGACCCTCGGTCTTGCCGTGATTGTGATCTCCATCTTTATCGGCATCAGCCGCTATGGTAAAATCCGCCTGTCCAACGACGGCGAAAAGCCGGAATTTGGTTTCTGGAGCTGGCTGTTCATGATCTACTTTTCCGCCATCGGCTCTTCAACGCTGATGTGGGCGATCTGTGAACCGATGGAATATTTAATCAAGCCGCCTTTCGGCTATGAGCCTTTTTCTGAGCAGGCCTTTGATATGTCTGTTGTCTACGGCCTTTTTCATTGGGGGCCGATCGCCTGGGCGTTCTTTGCCTTGAGTGGTCTGGTGGTCGCTTACTGTTTTTATAAGCGCAAAAGAAAACGGCTTCAGCTCTCCCATGTTTTGTCTGATGTAATTGGCGAAAAAAATGCCAACGGCGTACTGGGAAAGGGCATTGACATTGCCTCAATATTCTTTACTTTCTGTACTTTTGGGCCAAGTCTTGGCTTTGGCGTTCCGGTACTGACCACCTTAATCTCAAGCCTGACAGGGCTGCCCAACAACGACTATCTGCAATTTGCTGTGCTCGCTATCTGGACTGCAATTTTCACTATCAGTGTCTACAGGGGACTGACAAAGGGAATCAAAGTGCTGAGTGATATCAATATGTGGCTTCTTGGAATTTTGCTGCTCCTTGTATTCTTCGTATCCGACCCGCTTTATATTTTAAGAAGCATTGTCGAAGAAACCGGGTCGCTCGCCACAAACTTTTTCCATATGGCCACCTATACTGACGCCATGGGCGGAGATACCTTTGCCCAGGACTGGACCGTTTTCTACTGGGTGTGGTGGATTGTGGATATTCCATTTATGTCCATCTTTATCGCCCGGGTTTCCAAGGGCAGAAGCATTCGAGAGCTTCTTTTCGGGATCATCGGCGCAGGCTCCATCGGAACCATGTCAGTTTTCTGGGTTCTCGGAAATTATGCGGTTAAGCTTCAATCCTCCGGCACCCTGGACCTGGCGGCCATCTATCTGGATAAAGGGCAAACAGAAGCGGTCCTCCAGACCGTTGATTCTCTGCCGTTCAGCAATGTCATTTCCATTGTCATGATTATGCTGTTCTTTGTTTTCCTGGCAACCTGCATTGATTCCGGGTCCTTTACCATGGGCTGTATTGCCTCTAAGGACATTCTGGATGGCCAGCAGCCTAAAAAGTATAACCGTGCCACCTGGGCCTTGACCATTGCCCTGCTCGGCGTAGCGGTTCTGCGTTTGGGCGGCGGTATTACGGCAATTAAAACCGTGGTCATCGTAGTAGGACTTCCCGCGGCTATTCTGCTGATCTTAATGATCTGGGCTTTGTTCAAATGGCTGCACCAGGATTATCCGAAAAAATATATAGAATAACCCACGTTTAATGGAAGATAACCCGATCTTCTGTTATATCCTTCCCTCAGAGGATTCAATGAATTCTCAAAAGCCCCGGATGTCTTTTCCTGACCATCCGGGGCTTTTGCACGCCACATCAAATTAACGTTTCCCGCTGTTGGACAAAGCGCCTGTAGTATAGTAAAATGATACCACCTTGCGAAAGTAAAGATTTTCCTGACCGGCTTATCTTTGCATGACAAAGGAGGTATGACCCATGAAAAAGTATAAAATTGATAAGTGGGCTATTATTATTACGCTGGCACTGGTTGCTGTCTTTTGCGTCTGCATCGTATGGATGCCCACAGCAGCGACGGAAATCCTGAATCAAATCCGGGTTTTCATTACGACTAAAATGGGCGTTTACTTTATTGTGATCACCATTGGTATCTTCGTCTTTAACTTTGCGGTGGCTTTTTCCAAATTTGGAAATATCCGGCTTGGCAAGGATCAGCCGGAGTACAAAACCTTCAGCTGGATCGCCATGATCTTCTGCGCAACGATGGGGGCCGGGCTTTTGTACTGGGCCGTACTTGAATGGGTCTATTACTACGTCACGCCACCCGCGGGTATTACGCCTGAGAGCATCGCTGCCGCGCAGGTGGCTGTATCCTATAATTTTTTCCATTGGGGCGTTCCCGCCTGGGGAATTTACGCCATCGGCACCATCCCTCTGGCCTATCGTTTCTATGTGCGCAGACAGGAGGGCCTCTCTCTGGCAAACGGCTGTGAGGGGATTACAGGCGGCCGGCCAATCTGGAATAAAATTATCAACATCATCTTTATCTTTGGAATCGTTTCAGGTATTATCTTAACCTTTGGAACAGGGATTCCTATGCTGGTCAACAGCCTGCACACCAGTCTCGGCACACCCGACAACTTTATCATGCAGGTCGTCATGGTGATCGCAATCACCATTTTCTTTACGGCCAGTTCCTACGCAGGCCTTGACAAGGGGATGAAATTCTGTTCAGACGCCACCATTTACCTGTGCTTTTTTTTACTGGCCTATGTCTTTATTTTTGGCGGGCCGCAGTTCCAGCTGGAAAACACCATCAAAAGCTTTGGCATGATGCTCGCCAACTTTGTGCCCATGATCACTGAGACCGAGCCCATCGTCAAGACCGGCTTTACGGCAGACTGGACCGTCTTTTACTGGGCCTGGTGGATTACCCTGGCACCCTGGATGTGGATCTTTATCGCTAAGATTTCCAAAGGCCGCTCCATCAAGGAGGTACTCCTGTGCATCACCGGCGCTGGCATGCTTAGCACGGTTCTGTTTTTTGGCGTGTTGTCCAACTATGGACTTCAGCTGCAGCTTGCCGGTTCCTTTAACTTTGTCGAAATCCTCCAGACCCAGAGTCCGGAACAGGTTATTTCAACGGTTATCGCGGCGCTGCCCTTCGGCAGAGTCATTCTGCTTGTCTGGTTTCTCACCGGCGCCATGCTGCTTATCACCACTCTGGATTCCGCTGTCTTTACCCTGTCCGCAGCTTCCATCAAAAACATCCGGGATGATGAAGCCCCGCCCAACAGCCTTAAACTGTTCTGGGCCATTGTCATCACGGCGATTCCCCTGTGCCTGATGTTTGCAAAGGCGCCGCTGGATTCTTTGAAATCAGCAATTATCATCTCTGCGCTTCCGGTCTCTGTAACGCTGATCCTCTGTGTCATATCTCTGTATAAATGGATGAAGCAGGATTTTGGCAGCCTGACCCGGACACAGATCATCGAGAAAGAAAAAGATCCGGCACCAGATTTTAAGCCGGAGGATTTTACTACAAAGTATGCGGAAGAAAAAAAGGATGCTTCTTGCGAATAAAAAAAGAGCCACTGTGGCTCTTTTTTATTTCTTCATCAAATCCTTGCAGTACTCGCTGACCAGACGAAAGGCCTTGGAATGGCTGATATCCAGATCTTCGGCAACCTTTTTCATGTTTTTGTATTTTTTGTAGGACTCCCGGATCAGCTGTTTGCCCACACTCTCCAGAATATAGTCGTAGCTTTCCTTGTAGGTTTCCTCCACCATGGCCATGCCCTCTGTCATAAATTCCGGTAAATCCTTCGGGGCAACCGGGCCGCTGGTGGACAGGAGCACGGTCCGTTCGACGAGGTTTTTCAGCTGGCGGATGTTGCCCGGCCAGTCGTAGGCGATGAGAATCGCCATTGACTTGGGCGAAAAATCAATGTCCTTGCCATATTTTTTATTATACTTTTTCAGAAAATAGGCGACCAGTGGCAGGATGTCCTCCCGGCGCTCTCTGAGCGCTGGAATTTCGATATTAATAGTGTTGATCCGCCAGTATAAGTCTGAGCGGAACTTCTTTTCCTCCACCAGCTTTTCCAGGTTCGCGTTGGTGGCTGCGACAATGCGGATGTCCACATACTTCATCTCGCTGCCGCCCACTTGGATAAAACGCTTGTTTTCCAGAACGTCCAGCAGCTTGGCCTGAAGGCCTGGGGCCATCTCCCCGATTTCGTCCAGAAACAGGGTTCCCCCGTCAGCCAGCTCCACAAGACCTACCTTGCCCTTGGCGCTGGCCCCGGTAAAGGCGTGGGGCGCGTAGCCGAACAATTCGGACTCCAGCAGATTTTCAGGAATAGTCGCGCAGTTGATAGCCCAGAAGGGCTTCGAGGCCCTCAGGCTGGTTTTATGAACATACTCGGCAATCAGGGTCTTTCCAACCCCGGATTCCCCGGTTAAAAGAATGGGCACGTCCGATTCTGAGACTTTTTTGATGGTCAGCAGAATCTTGCAGAAAATATAGCTCTGGCCGACGATCTCGTCATCGTCCTTGCCATCCGCCTCTGTGAGATGGGTTTTGCTTTTGCTCACGGCTTTTTCCTGGCCGTCCAGCTTCCGCCAGGTCATATCGTATTTTTCAGGAAGTTCATTGGCAATGGTGACCACCATTTCGATGTCGCCGTTTTTGTCAAAAATCGGTGTAAGCACCGTGGAAACGCTTTTTCCGATGAGCAGGTAATTCTGCTCTGCGAAAACCGTCCGTTTTTCCCTGATGCACTTGTCCAGCGCGCTGGGGGTCCATTTTCCTTTTCTGAAGGAAAAATTATTCTGCCCGATCATCTCCTTGGGGTCCACACCGTAGTGGCGGATGGAGTTAGGGTTCACATAGATAATCTTTCCCTCCTTGTCCATCACGTAGACATCCGATGAACAGTTTTCCAAAATTTTGATATAAACGTCCACCGGAATTGAGCGGAGGTATTCCAAATATTCCTCATCAATTCCAAATTCCTTATCAATCTTTACCATAGGGTACCTCTGTATAATCTCTCAAATCAATTGACACACTGTACAATTTCAATAGACTTATTATATCATAGCAGAGGCTGCTTTTTCCAGTCATATTATGGGATCCATTCCTTTTTCCGATACTGCCTTCACCGCCCTTATGGCCGTGGGAATGCAGACCATGGCCAGGTAGAGCAGCGCCCCAGTCCAGGCCACCGCAGCCGGCCCGAAAATCCCGGACAGAAAGAGCTTAAGGGGCAGAGACGCCACAGTATAAACCAGGTACATCACGATCTGAAACCGGATGATCTTCGCGCCGTTAAGCACCATAAAAAACGGACTGGTAAAGGACAGCAGTACCTGCGTCAGGCACATTCCTGACAGCACCGCATAGGATACCTGCACCGTGCCGCCGCCCAGAATCGCGAGCGCCGGCCCGGCAAGCAGCAGACAGCCCAGCGCGGCGGTCAGAGAGAAGCCCAGGGATATCTTAACCACTTTGCCGGTGGCCTGCTTTACCCAGCCGTAATCCCCGCGGCTCATGGCCTCGCCGTTGGCCGACCACATGGGTGTGCTGAGCATCAGCGTCACCATGCTGATCATGCCCGCAATTTTATATTGCAGGGCATAAGGGGTAACTGCCTCCAGACCGCTGACCCGCCCTACGATAAAATTATCCACAGACAGGCTCAGTGTGGTCAGAATGGACAGCACAAAAAAGGCCAGCCCAGTTTTCAGCACTGCCCCGGCAGCAGCTTTATCAAAAAAGCGAAGTGATGGCCGCAGCTCCGGCCGCTGGAATCCGTAATAGACAATGGAATTGAGCAGGGCGGTAACGACTGTTACCGAGGATACCAGCCCAATCATGACCACCGGTCCGAGATCGAGCCAGGCGGCCAGGAGCACCAGCCCAAGCCCCAGGCCGCTTCCAAAGCACTGCCAGAGATGGTACCGGTATCCCTCCTGCAGCGCCAGCTGTGTTCTCTGGATAAGGGATGCGGGAATGTTGATGACTGCCGGCACCACGATCACCAGAATGACGCTGCCCGCAAGCTGTGCTGCCTGCCCGGTCTGGGCGTTCAGGACGACCGGCCAGTCCACAAAGGCGCTGGCCAGTCCAAAGGCGACCAGCAGAACCGCCCCAATGCCGGTGAGCAATATGTAGATGCTGGAAATAATCCGACGGTTATCCGCTGCGCTGTCACGGGCTGAGGCCCGGCTCAGCTCTGTCTGCAGCCCGCTCCCCAGTCCCAGGTCGGCAAAAGTGAACATGGCAAAAAAAGAGGTGGCGGCGTTCCACAGCCCGTAGAGCTCCACACCCATGTATTCAAGCGTGACACGGACCGTAATGAGCGGAATCAGCGTCATGAAGATTTTCGACGCAGCTGCGGCCGCCGCGGTCAGCGCCACGCCGCGCTGGCGTCTCCGGTTTCGTTCATCCTCCGCCGAAGCGCCCGCGCTTCCCATAAAAAACAATTTGATCTGCCCGGCAATCCGGCTCATCCCTTTCACCCCATTTCGTCGCTTTCATAATTTTTATCCACTGGTTCCGGATTTCCGCCGGATCAAAAAGGCAGCTGGCCAGCTGTCTGGACCTTTCTCCCATCTCACACAGCTCCTGGTCCGACGCTTCCACGAATTTTGAGATCGCTTCGGCGATGGAGGCGGGCTCATCCGGATCACACAAAATACCGTTGCCCTTTACCAGCATCTCATAATCCGAGACACGGCTCATGATAATGGGCTTTCCGAGGGCCATGCCCTCGCATACTGCGTTGGGGAGCCCCTCGACTGTACTGAAAAGCCCCACGGCGTCTGCAGCGGCCATCTTTCTGTAAATATCAGTAGTTTCACTGTGAAGCTGAATGTTTTGTTCAATACCATACCGGCTCAGTTTTTCAGCCGCTTCCCGGTAAATCCGCTCATCTCCCTTTGTGGCCTCTTTTCTGCCGTACCAGTCAATCCGAAGCCGGTCTCTTATGACGCCCGGCAGGCGGTGAACGGCCTCGATAAGGCCGTCGATATTTTTCAACCGCTGATAGCTTGCGGCCACCACCAGCCGCCGGACCGGCCCAGTCCCGGTTTTGCCCCTGGTTAACGCTTCCGGAACACACTGCGGATTATAGATGACCCTCAGCTTTTTGGCGTACCCAGGATAGTATGCAGCCCACATGCGGCGGCCATTTTCAGAGTTACAGACCTTTATATCTGAACGCCGTTCCAGCGCATTGGCGGCTTTTCTTTTCAGAGAGCGGAACGTCGCTGCCTTGGCGCTGCTCTCTGTGGTGATCAGCCGCCACCTCTGTTTTCTGCCCTTCGCCAGACAGGCTAAAAAATTTGGCGTCTCGGTCACCGAGATTACCAGGTCACCGTCAAAGCTTCTGAGAAACCGGAGGATTTTCACCAGCCGGAGCAGCTTTGAGCGCGCGGTGATTCTTGTGATGGGAATCCCGGCCTCGCTCAGCGGCTTTCTGAAAAAATCACCTTCGCTGTAGGTCAGAAAGGAAACCTCGTGGCCGGCCTTCTGAAACAGAACGCCCAGATTTCCAAAACGCCGCTGGGCGCCGCCAGAGCCCAGACTATCAATAAAGCACAGAATTTTCACTGGCCTTTCCTTCCTTTCTTATCGCTGTCATAACGCAGTGCTTCCAGATTTCCATGACCCTCTCCGGCCCGTAGGCTTTGGAGCGCTCGCAGGCTTTTCCCCCCATTTTTTCCCGCAGGCCACTGCTTTCGCACAGCAGCAGTGCCCGCCGCACAAACTCCTGATTGTCGCCTGCTTTTACCACGAAGCCGCCACAGCCCAGCAGCGCTTCAATTCCCCTGTGACACCCGAATACAACGGACGGCAGCCCCACAGCCATGGCCTCACCCAGAGCGTTGGGAAAGCCCTCCTGCTCTGAGGTCATGAGATAAATATCACTTTTCAGCAGCTCCGGATAGGGGTTCCTTATCTTTCCCTTTAAAAACACCACATCCTCCAGGCTGTAACGGATCAGCATCTCCTCCAGCCGTTTCCGCTCTCTGCCCTCCCCATATATTTTGAGGCGGGTATTCGGGTTCTCTTCGTTTATTTTCTTAAAGCACAGGATCATCTGATCCAGCTGTTTGACCTTTGCCAGCCGCGAAAAGGTGACAAACTGAATCGGTTGATCCGCTTTCTTTTTCCTCTGCGCCTTAACCGCCGGCGCTTCTTCAATGATGTTGGGGATTACCATGGTTTTATGCACAAAACGTCCCCGGTCAAAATCCCGGAAATTTTCAAATTGTACCGCAATGCGGTCGGCTCTCCTGTAGGCAAAGCGCCGTAAAAACCGCCAGATCCCCTCTGACTCCTGGACCTTCACATTACTCCGCTCCGCTGCGATGACCGGGATCCGCTTGCCGATAAGGCCGAGTACTGCCAGGATGCTGTTGTTTGTAATAAAGGAGATCACCGCGTCATAGTCCCCGGCGCTGACGGTTCTGCGTATAAAAGCCATGGCTCCAAGCAACGGCCCGATACGTTTTTTTGTGCTGCCCACCCGGTTTTCAAAACAGGTAATTCCCTCCAGCCTGTACCGCGGCCGGGATCGTGCCCATAAAAACAACAGGCTGATGTCCATATCATAGTCTTTTCCGTGCTTTGCCAGCAGCTGCGCCATGTTGCCCGCGCCACCGCTGTAATCATCCACAATCAACAGTATTTTCATTTTTCACCTCATCCTTAATCAATTTCATCACCGGCGCCCTGTAGGTTTTGGGATTAAAAAGACTTTCCGCTTTTTTCCGGGCCGCCCGTTTTATCGCCTCAACCTGTTCAGGGTCCATGCCGGCCAGCTGCTCCAGAAGGGCTTCCAGTTCCCCGGTTTCTGCGATGACAAACCCCTCTTTTCCATTTTCAAAAAGCTGTTCCGGCCCGGCGACCTCGTTGCAGATCATGGCCGTTCCGCTGCTCATGCATTCTGCCATCTTTGTGGAAAAGCCTGCCCGCGCATACCGCCTGGCCTGCCTCAGCAAAACGCAGAAATCTCCGCGCCGGACCAGCCGGAGCGCCTCGCGGTGGGGCAGCCGTCCGTGGGCAAAAATACCGTACTTTTTATAATCCACAGGTTTCCAGATATTTTCCAGCTCCATCTCCGACACGCCGGCGATATCCAGACGCAGACGGATTCCATGGCGGTTAAGACGCGCCACTGCCCCGGCCAGGGGCGACAGCAGGTCCTTTTCTCCCGGTGCTCCGGCATAAACCAGATTGACCACCGGGTAAGGATAGTAGTCATACTTGAGCACAAACGGTCCCCGGTTTCCCTCCATCAGCGGCGGCACAAAAACAACCTTCATCCCCCGCCTTCTGTAATATTCATAAAAAAAATGGCTCACGGCAATGACGCCATCCAGATACCGGCTGTCCAGCTTCTGTATGCGCCGGTTTACCAAAAAAGGCATCAGACGTTCGCCCATTTTTCCTGTTTTCCGACGTTCATACCACTCTGTCACGTCGCCGATCAGCCTTATACCGTTTTTCCGGCAGTATTTTCCCAGGCGGACTGTCAGGGCGCCGGGGTCATTGTAAAGAATGACCGTATGGTAGCCCTCCTGCTCACACCGCGCCCTGACCCGTTTAAAAAGTCTGCCTGCTCTTACCAGCTCCAGCATGTTCGCTAAGCGGCCGGAGCCGTCCTTTGGCACAAAGTACTGAAAGCCCTGGTGCCTGGCTGTCCGCTCGCCGTCTGCCGCGCAGACAACACTGCCGGCGTTTTGGGTGTCTGTGGGCAGGGCGCACAGAAAATCCACCCTGCACCCGCTTTTCTGAAGCAGGCGCGCCATGCGGTAAACACGCAGTCCCGCTGCGTTTTCCGGCAGGCCGCAGCGGATCACGTATAAAATTTTATGTTTTGACAATGGCTTTTTTTCCTTTCCTTTTTTCCCGGTGAATGGCCAGGCTTCTTCCAATAATCACGGCGATGGCCAGGCATTTGATATCAAAAACCAGCATGGTGTAAACCGACAGGCCGCCCATGGCGCACATCCACATGATCAGCACAAAACCATACCCCTTGGCCAGCCGTTCCTTATTGTAAAAAAGGCTGTTGTAAATTCCCATGAGCATCATGAGCACATAAGGCAGGCAGATGGACAGCCCATAACGGATTGTCAGAAACAGATAGCCGTTATCAATATAGCTGTAAAAACCGCCCATGGTCTGCGAATAATACTGAAAGGCATAGCCCCGCCCGATCAGGTAGTCCTTAAGCGCCGTCTGGGCAAAAAGCTCCGCGTACTGAAAGGAGCGTGTGTCCCGGCCTGTCTTTTCCATAAAAGCCTCAAACAGATGCGGCTGAAAGTTTTCCACAAAAACCAGGGCCGCTCCGGCGATCAGCACTGCCAGCCAAACCCCGCGGAACCGTCCCCGCTTTTTCCGCGGGGTGGTGATGTAGGGGAACAGCACAATCCAGAGCATACTCTGAATCACGTAGCTTCTGGCGTTGAACAGCAGAGCCATAAGCACACAGATCATGAGCAGGAAATACACGTATCCCCGCTTCTGCTTTCTTCTGTAATAATCTATGCTACCGATAACCAGGAGCCAGAAGCCCTGCACATAAAAAATCAGCGCGGCGGAGTTGCCCATCAACCCGGACGGATGCCGGCCCAGAAAGGTGACGTAGAAAACCAGGCTGGCTGTCAGCGAGAGGACTCCGAGACGCAGGGCCATTTTTCCAAAGCTCTTGTACAGCGTATCGTCCAGCCCGATGACCACTGCCAGGATGGTCAGGTAAACCTCCGGCGAGGTGGCTGAGTACAAAACCGTCTTTGCGCCGTAGCGCATGAGGGTGATGCCTGTCCAGCATACCACCGCGCCGGCCATCACCAGCAGAGTCGTCATCCCCAGCTCGGTCAGCTTTTTTATGATTCGGGGGTACTCCACCAGAAAAAGCGTGACCAGCAGGGCCAGAGCCAGATAATCCAGGCCGATGGTTATCCCGCCGATTTTCGACAGCTGCTGAAAACCGTAGGTACTGTTCTCAATGAGTGTATAGCCGGTGCCCCAGTAACTGTAAATCTGCTTTGCCAGCAGGCTGTAAAAGATCAGGCAGACAATCAGCTTCCGGACCGGTATTTTTTTTGGCATTAACCACCTCGCAATCCTTCATGAATTCTTTTCCGTATTACAGGTTTTTCCGGTACCAGCCGATGGTCTGTTCAAGGCCGCGTTCAAAGCTGTATTCCGGGCTGTACCCCAGCATATTTTCCGCCGCTGAGATATCGGCATTGGAGTGACGGATATCGCCCTGGCGCTCGGGGCCGTACACCGGGGCGATGTGCCTGTCTAAAAGCACACAGAGCTTTTGATGCAGGCTGTTCAGACTGGTCTGAGCCCCGCAGGCGATGTTGTAGGCCGCACCGGCCGCGGCCTTTGGGGCAAGCATGCCCTTCAGATTAGCCTCCACCGCATTCTCCACATAGGTGAAATCCCTTGACTGGCTGCCGTCACCATTGATCACCGGCGCTTTGCCTGCCATCAGGCTCTTGACAAACCTCGGAATCACAGCCGCGTAGGCGCCATCAGGATTCTGCCGTTTTCCAAAGACATTAAAATACCGGAAGCCGATGGTTTCCAGTCCGTAAAGTCTTGTGTAGAGCCCGGCATACTCCTCGGCGGTGCGCTTGGTCAGGGCATACGGCGACAGGACGTTTCCCTCCCGGCCTTCTTTCTTGGGCAGCGCCGGCTCATCGCCGTAGACCGAAGAGGAGGACGCGTAGACAAAGCGTCTGACGCCGTTTTGCCTGGCGGCCTCCAGCATGTTCAGTGTGCCCCTGACATTGATGTCCTCATACAGCAGAGGCATTTCGATGCTGCGTGGAACGCTGCCCCAGGCGGCCTGGTGGGAGACGTAATCCATACCCTGGCAGGCTGCCATGCAGGTCTCAAAATCACGGATATCTCCGCGGATAAACTCAAACTGTGGATTGTCTGAAAAGGACCGGATGTTTTCCATGCTTCCGGTTGACAGATCGTCCAGACAGCGCACAGGGTGCCCCATGCCCAACAGGGCCTCACAGACTGCTGACCCGATAAAGCCCGCCCCGCCAGTGACCAGAAAACGGCTTTTCTCTGGAAATAAATAAAATCCGCTGTTCATTTTACAGCCTCCAGTAGGTGTAGCCGCAGGCCTCGCAGGCCTCCCTATCATAAATGCCCTTGAGGTCAAAAAGAATTTTCTCCTTCTGATTTTTAAACGCCCCGGTCCATTTCTCCGGAGCCGTTTCCTCAAAGCATTGATGCGCCACAGCCACCATCAACAGGTCCAGCTGTTCAAGCTGGCTCATATCTGCCAGCTCCACGCCGTACTCCTCTCTGGCCTCTCCGGCGTCAGCCTCCGGGTCACAGACCAGGGGCTCGATGCCGTACTCCCGCAGCTCCCGTATAATGTCCATCACCTTGGTGTTGCGGGTATCCGGGCAGTTCTCCTTAAAGGTAAACCCCAAAATCCCGACTCTGGCCTGGGGAATGGTCATATCCTGTTTAATCAGCTGTTTCACGGCGTTTTCCGCCACATAACGGCCCATGCCGTCGTTGATGCGCCGCCCGGACAGGATCACCTGCGAGCGGTAGCCCAGCTCCTCAGCCTTGTGAGTCAGGTAATAGGGATCGACCCCGATACAGTGGCCGCCGACCAGCCCCGGAGTGAAATCCAGAAAATTCCACTTTGTGCCGGCTGCCTCAAGAACCGCCTGGGTGTCAATGTCCATCCGGTTAAAAATAATGGACAGCTCATTCATAAAGGCGATGTTGATATCCCGCTGGCTGTTCTCAATGATTTTGGCCGCCTCGGCGACCCGGATGCTCTCTGCCCGGTGTACCCCGGCCAGAGCCACCAGGCTGTAGACCTCTGCCACAGTCTCCAGAGTTTCCTCATCCATACCCGATACGATTTTGACAATGTTTTCCAGCCGGTGCACCTTGTCGCCCGGATTGATGCGCTCCGGCGAGTAGCCGACTTTAAAATCTCTGCCGCACTGCAGCCCTGAGGCCTCCTCCAGCAGCGGCACGCAGACCTCCTCAGTGACGCCGGGGTATACGGTGCTTTCATAAACCACCACCGAGCCCTCTTTCAGGTTTCTGCCCAAAATGCGGCTGGCCTCCTCAACCGGGCCCAGCTCCGGGGATTTGTCCTCTTTGATGGGCGTGGGTACCGCCACAATGTGGAACCTCGCTTCTTTCAGCCGTTTCTCGTCTGCAGTAAAGTGAACGCCGCAGTTTTTAACCGCCGCGCTGCCCACCTCTCTGGTGGGATCTTCGCCCTGCCGGTAAACATCTATTTTGTCACCGTTGGTGTCAAACCCAATGACGGAAAGCGTCTTTGAAAACGCAACGGCAATGGGCAGGCCCACATAGCCTAAACCGATGACTGAAAGCTTGGTTTCTCTGTTTTTAAGTGCTTCATAATGTCTCATTTTTCCTCCATATTTCGTTGTATTGCTCGATAATTTTTTCAAGATTGTAATAGCCGCTGACCCGGTCAAAGGCCCGGAGACCCAGCGCTTCGCGCTCCTCCGGAGCATTGATCAGTCTGGACAGCGCCTGACTCAGCATCTGCGCGTTCTGGCTTTCAACCAGCACCCCGCAGCCCTCTAACATATCCGGCACAGCGCCGACGCGGCTTGCCACAATGGGCTTGCCCAGCGCCATGGCCTCCAAAACCGCGTTGGGAAAACCCTCCGTGTGGCTGGGCAGTACAAAAATCCCAGCCCTGTTAACCCTGTCCATGGCAGCTTCATGGCTTAGCTCGCCGGTAACTGCCACGCGCTCAAAGCCGAAGCGCTTTCTCAAGTCCGCCATAAAGGCCTTGTGGTATGGCCCGATGAGCTCAAGGGACCAGTCCGGGTTTTCCGCGCTCACGTTCTGCCATGCAGACAGCAGCTCCTGTATCCCTTTTTCGGGGGTCAGCCAGCCTAAAAAGGCAATTTTCTTCTCTGTCCTTTTCCGTGGCGCCGGGAGCTTTTCCAGATTGATAGGATTGGGAATATAGGCCAGCTTTTCCTTCGGCAGATACCGGCTAAGGCAGTCATAGGTCCGCGAATCAATGACAATGACCCGGTCCGCCAGGCGGCATGCCTTCAGCTGGCTTTTCCACTCACCGGACTGCTCCCGCTCCATCTGCGGAATTCTTCCGTAGCGGATATGGTAGCTGGTTGGAATGCCGTTTCTTCTGGCCGTCTTTAACAGCAGCAGGTCCCGGATGATCCCCAGGCGTCCACTGGTGGTAATATGAACAATATCCGGACGGCCTTTTCTGATTTCACGGCCCAGACGCTGGTTTAAGCCCAGCATTTTCAGTCCGCTGACCACCACCCGGTCCCAGAGGCTTCTGCCCTCGGTCTCCCGGCTGCCCACCGCGGTGTTTAAAACAGCCAGCTGAATGTCATGCTGCTTTTCATCAATATATTCTGCCAGCAGCCGTGTCCAGTTGGCAATGCCTCCATAGGGCGGCGGTACCGGCGCCACCAGACAGACCCGCCTCATGGCTTCCTCCAGGTTGTCTGGTTCACGATGGCAGTGTAGCTCTGGATCAGCCGGACCACCTTTGCGCTCACGTTATCATCGGCGTAATCTCCGGGCATCGCAAAGGGCTCCTTGTTTTCAGCCATCTGAACCGCCAGCGTTACCGCCTGCTCTATTTCTTCGGCGGTAATGCCGCCAACCACCAGGCTGCCCTTGTCCAGCACCTCCGGGCGCTCGGTGGAAGTCCGGATGAGCACTGCCGGAAAATCCAGCAGGGCGCTTTCCTCAGAGAGCGTCCCGCTGTCTGACAGTACACACCGCGCGTTTTTCTGAAGCTTATTGTAGTCGAAAAAGCCCAGCGGCTCGATGGAGCGCACCAGCGGGTGAAACGCAAACCCCTGCTCCTCAATTTTCCTGCGGCTCCGCGGGTGTGTGGGATAGATCACAGGCCGCTGATATTTTTCTGCCATGCGGTTAACAGCAGTCATCAGGCTCACAAAATGCCCGGCCTCGTCGATGTTTTCCTCCCGGTGCGCCGACAGCAGAAAATATTCTCCGGGCTTAAGCCCCAGCGTCTCCAGAATTTCAGATGACGCGATCGCCTCGCAGTGCGCCTCTAAAACCTCGCGCATGGGGCTCCCGGTGACAAAGATGGTTTTTCCGTCGATGCCCTCGCCCAGCAGATAGCGCCTTGAATGCTCTGTGTAGGGCAGGTGGATGTCCGCAATGTGGTCCACAACAGTTCGGTTGATCATTTCCGGTACATTCCAGTCCCAGCAGCGGTTCCCCGCCTCCATGTGGAAAATCGGAATTTTCAGGCGCTTTGCGCTCAAAGCGGCCAGGGCAGAGTTTGTATCGCCCAGGATTAGCAGGGCGTCAGGCTTTTCCGCCGCCATGACCTCATAGGCCCTGGCGATAATATTCCCCATGGTTTTTCCCAGATTTTCTCCGGCGCTGTCCAGATAATAGTCCGGCGCCCGGAGCCCCAGGTTTTCAAAAAAGATCTGGTTCAAGGTGTAGTCCCAGTTCTGCCCCGTGTGCACGAGCACGTGGTCAAAGTAAAGATCACATTTTTTTATGGTCGATGACAGTCTTATAATCTCAGGCCGTGTGCCCAGGATGGTCATAACCTTCAGTTTTTTCATTGCTTTCTCCTTCTTCCCTACCGCACTCTATCCGCAGAGGATAAGTGTCGGGGATCTGCGGGTCAAATGCCTCACAGGCCCATATCAGGGTAATCAGCTCTTCATCCCCGTCATTGACAATGGCGTGAACGTAGCCCGCGGGAATATCCAGTACCTCCAGACGCTCTCCCGAGAGCGGGTATTCCAGAATTCTCTGGCTTCCAAGCTTGCGGAGCCTCACTCTTCCCCTTCCCCGCACCACCAGGAATTTTTCATTCTTTGTATGATGCCAGTGCTCACCCCTGGTGACGCCGGCCTTTGAGATGTTGACTGAGACCTGCCCCCGGTCCGGCGTTTTCACAAATTCCGCAAAGGCTCCGCGGGCATCCCGGTGGGCGTCCAGCAGATAGTTCAGCTGGCCTACGGGCAGGTAGGTCAGGTAGGTGGCGTAAAGCTTTTTGGTCAGAGGCTCTGCCATATTGGGGACCTCCAGGGCCTCCCGGGCTTTTTTAAAGCCCCGGATCTTTTCCGCCAGGCCGCCCACGGTTATTTCGCAGGCTTCGGGCAGCTCATGCCCCTGTCCGTTCAGCGCTCCCAGCATGGCTTTCACCACGTCATCGATATAGACCAGCCGCAGCACAGCCCCGGGATCGTCGATCCGGACGGGCAGTCCCCGGCTTATCTGATGGCAGAAGGTTGCCACCACGCTGTTGTAGTGAGGCCTTGCCCACTTTCCAAAAACATTGGGCAGCCGGTAAATAAAGATCTCCACATTTTTTTCCCTGCCGTAGCGCACGAGGAGGCTCTCCGCTTCCCTCTTGCTTTTGCCGTAAGCTGTGTCCGTTTCTGCATGAACAGAGGAGGCCAGCAGCACAGGCGCCTGGTTATTATGCTTTTCAAGCAGCTCCAGCAGCATCTGGGTCAGCCCGGTATTGACCCGGGCAAAAGCCTCGTCATTTTCTGGCCGGTTAACGCCTGCCAGATGATAGACAAAATCGCACTCGGCCACGTAGCGCTCCAGAATTTCCGGGTTATCCCGACGTCCAAAGGCCAGAATCTGCGGTTTTTCCAAAGGCGTTTCCAGGTTTTCCAAGGCGGCGATGAGATTCTTTCCAATAAAACCTCCCGCACCTGTCACTAATATTTTCATGGCAATACTCCTATGCGCTCAGCTGAATTTTTTTGCCGGACATACGGTTCCAGCTGGCCAGTTCCTTCTGAATATCCGGCAGTGTTCTCAGCTTCTCCTTAACCTGTCCGACATCCAGCCGTTCGGTGTTCCCAGAGTTAAATTCCTCGGCAAGAGCCAGCTGCCCCTCCGAAAAATACTGCTCGTAATTCAAGTCCCGCTGATCCATGGGCACTCTGAAAAACGACCCGTGATCAATGGCTTTCCCGGCTTCCTCCCGGGTCAGCAGGGTTTCGTGAGCCTTCTCGCCGTGACGGATCCCGATGATTTTAATTTCCCGCCGGACATTAAAGAGCTCCTGCACAGCCTGGGCCAGTGTCCCAATGGTGCAGGCCGGCGCCTTGGGGATAATGATATCCCCTGGCTCGGCGTGCTCAAAGGCAAACAGCACCAGCTCCACTGCCTCCTCAAGGCTCATTATAAAACGCGTCATGGACGGATCTGTCAGCGTCAGCGGTTCCCCTGCCTTCAGCTTCTCAATAAAAAGCGGTACCACCGATCCCCGCGAACAGAGAACATTCCCATAGCGGGTGCCGCTGATAATGGTCTGCTCAGGCGCCACTGTCCGCGATTTTGCCATAAAGACTTTTTCCATCATCGCCTTGGAGGTTCCCATGGCGTTGATCGGGTAAGCGGCCTTGTCGGTGGACAGGCAGACCACCTTTCTGACGCCTGCCTCAATGGCCGCGCTCAGGACATTGTCTGTTCCGATGACATTGGTTTTTACCGCCTCCATTGGGAAAAACTCGCAGGACGGCACCTGCTTCAGCGCAGCCGCATGAAAGATATAGTCCACACCGCGCAGAGCGTCGCGGATACTGTCCCGGTCCCGGACATCGCCTAAATAAAATTTTATTTTGCTGTCGCTGTACTGCCTGCGCAGATCATCCTGCTTTTTCTCATCTCTGGAAAAAATCCTTATTTCCCGGATATCTGTGTCCAGAAAGCGTTTCAGCACCGCATTGCCAAAGGACCCCGTCCCGCCTGTAATCATCAGTGTTTTATTTCTCAACATGTTTTTACCTTTCTATATCAGTTCATACAGCCTTGTTTCCAGCTGCGTAATATGCCGTTCTTTTTCAAAATGCTCTTTAAAGTATTTTCGTCCACGCTCGCCGCAAAGACGGTAATTCTCCGGGCTTTTCGCAAACCGCCGCATCATCTCTGCCAGCCCGGCCGCGTCTCCGGCTCTGGCGCAGAGGCCGCAGCCGGCCTCTGCAATAATCTCGCTGGCCGCACCGTCAATCGCCGCGATAACCGGCTTGCCGGCGGCCATATAGCCCTGGAGCTTGCCCGGAAGCGTGAACCCCACAGCCGTATCACACCGCAGCGTCAAGAGACAGGCATCGGCCAGACGGTAGTATTTCTCCATTTCCTCCGGCGGCCTTCTCCCGTAAAACAGAACGCGCTTCTCCAGGCCTTTTTTGCGCACCAGCCTTTTACAGTTTTCCACATCGGAACCGCCGCCCACCAGATGGACGCGGATGCCTGGGGTTTCTCTGAGCCGTTCCGCCGCCTCTATGATGCAGACCACATCCTGGACTTTTCCGATATTGCCCATAAACACAAAATCCGCAACGCCATTGTCAACCGCTGTAAAATTTGAGGCTAAACAGCTCTCCTCGGCGTCCTGGGGCAGGTAGTCCATCCTGTCAGGAAATACGCCGTTGATACGCTCCATATAATCCATAAAGGGGCGGGAGGTCACAGCGATGTGGTCGCACTGGCTGTACAGCCACCTTGAAAACACCGCAACCATCCTGTACAGGAAGCTTTCGTCCGAAACGCCCCCGATCTTCATGCTCTCCGGCCAGAGATCCAGACAGTAATAAAAAATATTTTTACGCCGCATCCTTTTTAAGAGCACGGCCGGGCAGAGCGACGTGACCGGAGACGTACCATAGACATAGATCACATCGAATTCCCAGAGCATAAACAGGCAGTAAACGCAGGCGGCCAGCGCAAAGGAAAGATAGTTCAGACATCTGAAAAACATCCCGCTCCTCCGGGCGATAACCGGCACCCGTACCACCTCCACTCCGCCGATGTTCTGCCGCCGGTTTTTAAAGCCTTTATATTCCTCTGGTACTCGGGAGGTCGCATAATCCGGCAGGCCTGTCAGCACTCTGACGTCATGCCCCCGCTTCACGAGGGTGGCCGAGAGGTCATTGATCCTGAAATTATCCGGATAATAGTTCTGACTGATGATAAAAATACGCATTTCGTTTCTCCTGTAAAATAACCGCGTCGCCTTATTCGCTGGCGCCCTCAGCTGTCTCGTCGATAATCCGGCGGTCCTCATCCGGCATTTTTTCAAAAATATCCTGACGGCGGACCACATAAAGAATGGTCCTTAAAAAAATCATCATATCCATCCTAAAACTCAGACCTTCCGCGTAGACACAGTCAAGCGCTACCTTCTGATAAATAGAGACGCGGTCTCTTCCGTTGATCTGCGCCCAGCCGGTTATGCCCGGACGCAGACGGCCGGCCGCTGTTCTCTGCCGTGCTTCATTTAAAATCTGTTCATTTATCGGTACAGGTCTCGGGCCGATAAGGCTCATCTCTCCCTTAATGATATTGAACAGCTGGGGCAGCTCGTCCAAGCTTGTGTTTCTTAAGACACGGCCGGTTCTTGTAATGTACCGCTCTGGATTCTCGAGCTCCTTTACCGCTCTGTCCCGTGGTGCCGTCTGGTACATACTGCGGAACTTATAAATCACAAAAGCTTTTCCGTCCTGGCCGCAGCGTACCTGTCTGAAAAAAACAGGCCCTGCCGAATCCAGCCGGATAGCAGCCGCGATAACCACGAACAGCGGTAACAGGGCCGCCAGCACCAGCGCTGCCACGCATATATCCAGCATATATTTCAAATAATTTTTGTAAAACATTCGCTCACATCCCTTCCATGACAGAAAGTCAAATTGTTTATTTCCACTTCTTTTATTGAAATCCGCTTTTCCTAGCTATTTTCCATATAGCATTATCTATTATAAAGAAAATTTTCAAAGAATATACCGTCAAAAACGATTTTTCACGGTCAGAAGTTGCGCCATATGTGACACTTCCAAAAAAAACAAACTAAAAAAATTCACACTCTATACTAAAAGCGAAGAAAAAGGCCAAAACTTTCTCATGGAAAGCTTTGGCCTTTCGGCTAAAATAAAAAAACACCATCCCCGGAGGAATGGTGTTTTTTATTTGTATTCTTATTAGTCTTCAGGTACGATTGCTTCTACTGGGCACTGATCAGCACAAGCGCCGCAATCTGTACATAAAGCTTCATCAATTTCGTAGATGGAACCTTCAGAAATTGCTTCTACTGGACATTGATCTGCACAAGAACCGCAAGCGATACATTCGTCTGTGATTTTGTAAGCCATTTAATACACCCCTTTCTGAACAACATTTATTTTATTATATCTTATTTATTGATTAAAGCAAGACAATTATTTATCTTTTTTGCCTTTTTCAGGTTTTTTTTCGAATTTTTTTTCGCGTTTGCGTTCTGGCTTGCGATCAGGCTTTTTTTCCTGCTTTTTCTTCTGAATATCTGCCAGTAGATATTTTCGGACTTCGGTTTCATCCTTTTCCAGCTGCATTTTGACAAACACGGTTTCCTCAAGAATGCTCAGTTTAAAAACCTCGCCCTCGCCGTCCGGTGTAATGACCTGCTGGCCGACTCTCGGCATCTTTTTCGTGACTTCCTCGTAAAATTCCTGTTCGTAGGTCAGGCAGCACAGCAGCCTGCCGCAGATACCGGATATTTTAGTGGAATTCAGCGACAGATTCTGTTCCTTGGCCATTTTGATGGACACAGGAGTAAAATCTCCAAGCCACTGGGCACAGCAGGTGGTTCTGCCGCACACACCCAGGCCTTTAAAGATCTTGGCCTCATCCCGGACACCAATCTGGCGCAGCTCAATGCGCACCTTAAACACGGCGGCCAGATCCTTGACCAGATCCCTGAAATCCACACGGCCGTCAGCCGTAAAGTAAAAGATCGCCTTCTTTTTGTCAAAGGTATATTCCACGTCTATGAGCTTCATCTCAAGCTTATGGGCCCTTGCCTTTTCGATGAAAATATCCTTGGCTTCAATTTCCTTGCGCTTCAGCCGTTCAAAATCCGAGGTGTCCTTATCCGTGGCCTTCCGGATAACGGGCTTGATGGGCGCTGTAATCAGGTCATCCTCAATCTCCCTTGGGCCGAGGGCAACCTCGCCGTATTCCACGCCGCGGACGGTTTCGACAATGACATGGTCGTACTGCTCTACTTCCAGATTCTGTGGATCAAAATAATAAATTTTACCGACTTTTTTAAATCGGACTCCAACCACTGATTTTGCCATCTATAGTATCTCCTGTAATTTATATTTTTAATAAGACGCTTTCCCACTGCAGTCTCAGGTTGACATTATACTGCAGGAGATTCATGAACTCAAAAAGGATTTCCGCGATCCGGCTGTTTTGACGCGGCGTCAAAACCGAAGCGTATTTTACCTGCCAGCTGTAATAAGGATTGCCATCGTCCTCCGCTCCTTCCAGAAACAGCGCCATGCTGTGAAACCAGACAAGCAGAAAATTCAAAACCTCAACACTGGCGTTTTTATCCTTCCCGATTTTTTCACTGAAAGCGAACGCCTTAAAGGTATCTCCCTTTAGTATAGCATAAAATACATTCAAAGCTTCAATTTTTAAGCTTTCCAGCTCAGTATTTTCAAGAAATTCTAAAGCCTTTCCCGGTGATCCCTCACAGCTGTAAACCGCCTGGTCCACCGCCTCGCCGGGCTTATGGCCCCTCTGTTTCAAAATCTCACGGATACCCGAATCCGACACCGGCTCAAAGCTCAGCACCTGGCAGCGTGAACGAATGGTGTTCAGCATTTTTTCCAGATTTTCCGCGGTAATAATGAAAACATTGTGGGGCTCTGGCTCTTCCAGTGATTTCAGCAGGGCGTTCTGGGCCTCTGGCGTCATTTTGTCGCCGCCTTTGATAATGCTGACCCGCAGCTCGCTCTCATAGGGCTTGACCGGAAGGGTTGCGATGAGCCTGCGGATCTGGTCAATTTTAATGGCGTTCTCGCCCTTTCCCGGATGGGTAATTAAAACGTCCGGGTGGTTGCCATGCTCAATTTTGCCGCAGGGGATACAGGCGCCGCAGGGTTTTTCATCTCCCCGGCATAAAAGGGCCTTTGCAAACTCAAGGGCCATCATGGTTTTTCCAATGCCCTTTTTTCCCACAAAGAGATAGGCATGGCTCACCTCATGATTGGCAATACTCCCCGCCAAAAGCTTTTTGACCCGCTCCTGTTCAACAACCGCCTTAAACATGCCTGCTCCTTCCTAGTGCCATTCCCGCTCGGCCAGCTCAGAAAAATCCGTTTTCAACAGCTTTTTCGCTTCCTCAAGATCTCCTGGATCCACAAATATCTCAATGTTGGCCGTCGTGAAGGTACCCATAAAAATACTGCGGATCGGGCCGCCAAAGCCCTTTTCCCGGGAGGTAACCTTAATACCGTTAGCCTCCAGAAAGCTCCGTGTCATGGCAAATTCCATGTCCGAATAGGCTACCTTTAAAAGCGCATAGCGATCCTCAAACCGTTCCACTTGTCATCACCCTTTCGTATATTTCCTCGTGTATATCCTCAATGCCCCGGAGCCTGCCCTCCGCAACACATACAATCTCTCTCCAGTCGTACTTTTCAATGAGCTCAAGGGCATTCTGATACGCATGGATCAGATGCTCCGGGCTTTTTTCGTGTATATCCTTTTCCGCCTCGCCCGTGATTTTATTGGCCCGGCCCTCCATCAGCTTAAAGTTAATTTCCGGCGGAATATTCAAAAAGAAAACCGCATCGGGTACAGGCAGCTCCATCTTATTGAACTCATAATCCGAAAGCCAGTCCATAAAACGGCCGCGCTCTTCCGGATCACTGATTTTACCCGCCTGATGGACCATATTGGAGGTGGTGTAGCGGTCGGCGAGTACAATGCCTCCGTCCTTGTAAAAATCCTCGTAGTCCTCCTTGTAGGACGCGTAGCGGTCAGCCGTATAAAAGGTCGATGCGATATAAGGACTGATGCTGTCCGGGTCACTGCCAAAGGCGCCGGACAGGTAAAGCCGCACCATGGCCGAGGATTCCTTATCATAACGGGGATAGGAAACCTTCATAACCCGCTGCCCCTCCCGCTTCAGGCGGTCGTAGAGCTTTTCTGTCTGTGTCTGCTTGCCGCTGCCGTCAACACCTTCGATGACAATCAGCCGTCCTTTATTTTCCATTGATAAACCTTCTTTTCTCATTTTGTTTCAGGCAATATTATACCATAACAAACCACGCATTAAAACGGAGAATTTACAATGACCTCAATCATTCCCTCATGGTCTATCCCCACTACTGCTTCGCCGTTTTTCCACCGTCTCAGCAGCTCTGCCGCGGTTTCCTCTGTCACCAGGCTTCCCGGCAGCAGCACGGGTATTCCCGGCGGATACGGAATGACAAAGCCGGCGGCGGCCCTTCCCACAGCGTTCTCCAGAGGCAGCTTTCCAGCTTCCATATTGTAGAGCGCCTGCCACAGGGGATATTTTTCCTCGTGCTTCCAAAGACTGACGCATTCAGCCTCCGGCGGTTCTGAGACCTTGGGACGTTCCCTGTTCATATCTGCTACTGCCGCCATCAGGCGGTCCAGCTCGTCGGGTGTCGTGCCAATTCCTGTCATGGCCAGCACATAATTAAAACCGGACATCTCGCACTGGATGTTAAAATCTGTGAGCAGGCGCTTCTCAACATCTGTTCCCCGGCCGTCCTTTACCATCAGCAGCCACTTGCTTTTATCGTAGACCTGTCCTCTTTCCGGCGCGTAAAGGGCAATACCGTCGTCCGCCCCTGTCCGTTTCCGGTAAAAATCCCAACGGTCTGCGATGGCCTGAAAAACGGCTTCCCCTTTTTCACAGGCTTCGTCCACAGCGTTTTCCACGCTCATCATCAGCAGATAGCTGGGGCTGGAGGACTGGAGCATGGCCAGAAATTTTTTGACGCGGCCCCGCTCTACCAGGGGCCCCTGCATATGCAGCAGGGAGCTCTGGGTAAAAGCCCCCAGAAGCTTGTGCGTGCTCTGGATCACAATATCTGCCCCGCAAGCCACCGCGTCGGGCGGCAGCGCGGCGCAAAACCTCAGGTGTGCCCCGTGGGCTTCGTCTACGATCAGCACCTTGCCTTTTTTGTGCAGCAGCTCTGCAATGGCCGCGACATCACTGATGGTACCGTAATAGGTGGGATTGACCAGTATCATCCCCTTTGCCTCCGGGTGCATCCTCAGCTGTTCCTCGACCTGCCCGGGGGTAACGCTTTTTCCAAAGCCCAGCCGCGCGTCGTACTGCGGCTCAAAATAAATGCCCTTTATCCTGCCCAGCGCCAGCCCGGCATAAACCGAACGGTGGCAGTTCAACGGGACCAAAAGGCTCTCTCCCTCCCTGCACACGCCCATGATGGCGCTCTGTATGCCGGCCGTGCTGCCGCCCACCAGGATACAGGCTTCCGCTGACCCGTAGACTGAGGCCAGCTTCTCCTGAACCCTTAAAAGAATATCCGAAGGGTCGTGCAGATTATCCGCCCCCGGTATCTCTGTGGTGTCCAAGGTTGCCCAATTTTCATTATCAAAACAGTTTTTTCCCTTATGACCGGGCATGTGAAAGCGCAAAGCCCCTGTGTCACTGAGTTCTTTTAATCTCGTATATAAAAGTCCTTTTTTCATGGATTTATTTTATCATAAAATCCAGATTTTTCCCCTTTATTTTTAGGTAGATTATTGATATGATAATCACTGTAAAAAAATCCAAGGAGTGAAAAAGATGGCAAATATCATCTCTGTCGATATGACTAACTTTGAATCGGAAGTGTTAAACTATACGGAAGGCCCGGTGATGGTTGATTTCTGGGCTGAATGGTGTGGTCCCTGCAAGGCGCTTCTTCCGATTATCGAAGAAATCGCCGGCGAAGTCCCTGCAAATGCTAAAATCTGCAAGCTGAACGTGGATGAAAACACCGATCTGGCCAGACAGTTTCATGTCATGAGCATCCCGACCTGTGTATTCTTAAAGAACGGCAGCGAAGTGGAACGTTTCGTTGGAAGCCGCGGCAAACAAGAATACATCGATACCCTAAAAAATTTATAAGTTTTTTCAGACCATGCCCGGAGCATGGTCTTTTTTTATCGAACTACTTTTTATTAAATTTTTTTTCACAATACAGGGCGTTTCTTTTTTTATTCCATATTTATAACTATTATTTCTAAAACCCTTGAACCTTTTACAAAAATATGTTACTATGAAAATTGTTTATAGATTCCTTATTCTCAATCTTATCTGTCAAATACTCGGGAGGAACTTCAGATGAACAGTAAATACCTCGGGCAGCGGCTTCGCCAGTTTCGAAAAGATGCCCATCTTACACAAAACCAGCTGGCAAAAAAAGCCGGTATCACCCCCACCTACCTCAGTATTATTGAAAGGGGCGCGCAGCTGCCCCGGCTGGAAACCTTTATCCGGCTGGCCAACATTCTGTCTGTCTCCGCCGATGACCTCCTGATGGAAGAACCTGCAGAGAACCGGGACGACTCGCGCGCGGCACTCCATATTCTGTCCGACGATTTGACAGAGGAGCAGCTCGCATTAGTTGAGAATATGGTCAAACTGATGTGTGACCATTTCAAAATAACAAATCACTGAATTAATTGTTTAAATTCTTAGACAAAACTATAATTGAATATTGACTTCATTCGCATTGTGAGTTATAGTAAATACTATACATCCGAATCATTTTGAAATAGGGCAAAACTACTGAAAAGTAGTGACGCAAAGCCAAGGGTCTAATTCATTTAAAAATGAAACGACAGCCGGTTGCTCGGGTATTTAACTTACTGAATGCAATCTCCCTGCCCTTGGTTTATGCCGGGGTCTTTTTATTGCCCCAATCTCACGCAGAGGAGTTATTTACAATGGATAATAAAGTTATTGGCAGGCATATTCGTGAAGCCCGTCTCAATAAAAAACTGACGCAGTACCAGCTTGCGGAGCGCGTTCATATCACGCCGAATTATCTGAGCATGCTGGAACGCGGAACCCATCTGCCCAAGCTTGAAACGCTCATCACCATCTCCGACGCACTGGAGATTCCTGTCAGCGCACTTCTTGCTGATTTCCCCGTCGAGTCGTTTACCAGCCGGATTCACTTTCTGTCCACTGCAATGGAGGGGCTGAATGACGAGCAGTCCAAAATCGTGTGCGATGTCATCAAGGTAATGACCGACGGCTTTAAAGTTAAAAAATAAATAAAAACCCCCGGATCGCTGTGAAGTGATCCGGGGGTTTTTAAATTAAAAGTCCGAAGCCGGATAAAACAGATCGTTTCGCCGTCTTGCGGTATCCAGCATATTATTATAGAGCATCTGCCGGTATTCCAGGACATCACGGTCATGAATGGTCGGATCACCCTTTCTGAAATACTGCCCCTCATTGTCAATGATCCCCACCGAGTTGATAACCGGCAGTGTCTCGGACAGCTTCATGAGATAATCATTATAGGGCGTCCCCTGGATGCCCGCCTGCTCCAGTAAAAGGCTGGAGAGGTAGTTCACACTCAGCTTATCTACCTGCGCCTCCGGAATATCGTAATTTGCCCAGATGACAAAGGGCGTGACATAGCGCTTCTGAAGCTCCTCCGTACTCCACTGGTCCAGAGGCTTCTGCATGAGCTCTTCATAAAACGCCTGCTCAATATACGCCTGATGATCTCCGAACATGACCACCAGTGTCGGTTCTTCCTGTCCGCTGAAATAGTCGATCAGATTCTTAAAGGCCGCGTCCGAATCGCGCATCAGGGATAAATACTGCTCGGTTTCAGGGTAGCTTCCTTCCATGCCCTCCAGGAGCACCGGCTCCAGATCGTCGGCATTCAGCTGGTAGCCGGCGTGGTTCTGAATGGTCACATCAAAGACAAACAATGGATGATCGCCCTTGTTTTCGTAGAGCTCAATAACCTTGTCATAGGTGGCCGCGTCGCTGACCCACGACTCCCGCGTGCGGTCTGCATCGATAAATTCTTCATTCGAGAAAAACTGCTGAAAGCCAAAATTCGGATAAACCTTATCCCGGTTCCAGGCATTCCGTTCACCGGGATGGATGGCGTAGCTGCTGTAGCCCTCATAGTTCAGCGTCGACACGAGGCTGGGCGCCGGCCCCTTGACATACAGCTGGTAGGGCCTTGCGTTTTCCGGCAGATAGGCTGTGGTGTTCCCAGTCAGAAAAGCGTATTCGGAATCACAGGTGCCGCCTCCGAAGACCGAAACATAGAGATTTCCCTTAACGGTGTTTTCACTCAGGCTGTCAATAAAAGGCATGTAGTCAATATTGGTCGAGAAGTCGCCAACGGTCCGCAGGTCGCTGAAGGATTCGTTCATAATGGCAATGATATTGGGTTGATTATTTTTTTTCGCCACCGGGCCAGAAGCCGCTTTCTCCGTTATTCCGCCACGCCCCACTGCCGCTGTACTCAGAGGCTGCTGGGTATTTTTGATGCTCTCTCCCAGAAAGGCCAGATCATAGCCCTCCGGCTCCCTGACATGTGAGAGCTTGGCATTGACCGTAAAGGTGTAGGGATAACCATTAACCGGCATATCCCAGGCATAATAGTAACGCTCCACATTGGTCTCAAAAAACAAACCAAAGGTGATGGTCAGCGCGGCAAAAGCGGTCAGACGCAGCTTACGGCCTTTGTATTGATCCTGAACGCGGCGGTGTGCTTTAAAAGCCCAGAGCAGCAGCGCGGCCAGAACCAGCGTAGCGATCAGAATGGTGCCGCTGAGCTCAAAATGATAAGCCGAGGCAACCTGAAGCCCTGTCTTTGCTGAAAACAGGTCGGTGTAAAGCAGTATATCCCCTCTGAACACCCGCACAAAATAACCCGCCAGCCCAAAGGCGTACAGCAGAATGCCCCCGCCCATTAAGGATGCCCGCATCCGGCCGGTCAAAATATATAAAAACACATAGACGGCCATACAGCAGGACAGGTTCAAAAACAGACGGATGCCCTCTGTGTCAAAGGGCGCTTCCTGAAAGATCTGAAAAATAGTATAGGAAAAGGCTGAAGCCAGAATCAGCAGCAGCACATTCCATAAAGCCGCTGCCGGTCCCCGGCAGGTTATGTCTGAAAAGACCGTCAGACCGATCATAAACACACACAACCCCGCTGTGTTCAGGTAGCGCTCATCAAATCCCATCGTTTGATAGCAGAGGGCCAGCCCCATACTCAGCACGGCGGTCACCGCCAGCGCTGTCAATATTCTTTTTTTACTTGTTTTAAAAGTGATTACAGAATTCAAAAAAAACCTCCTGTTCTCTGATCATATATTATATCATTAAACAGGAGATTTTATATCATTTTCAATGCAAATTAAGTTTTATTCCGTTAGCTTACTTTCCCGCCGGCTGGGATCACGTCGCCGTCAACGGTCAGAATGCTCAGTTTTTTACCTTTTACAGCGGAAAGGATCATCCCGTTGGACTCGAGCCCGCGCAGCATTACCGGTTTCAGATTGGTACACACAATCACCTTTTTACCCACAAGGTCTTCAGGCTTGTAGTACTTGGCGATGCCGGAGATAATCTGGCGTTTTTCTGTGCCCAGGTCCAGCTGGAATACCAGCAGGCGGTCCGCGTCAGGGTGCTGCTCACAGGCGATAACCTCCGCGACCTTCATCTCAACCCTGGCAAAATCGTCAATGGTGATCAGACCTTCCGGCACCTCGGCTTTCTCTTCCTGCTTCGCCTGTTTTTCCTTTTTCGGCTGCTGTTTCTGCTCTGGTTTTTCCTTCTTTACTTCAATTCTCGGGAAGATCGGCTCACAGCGCTCTACCTGGATACCGTCCGGGTATTTTCCAAAGGACTGGATACTCTCCCAGGTTCTGAGTTCATCCGGCACCTTGAGCTCATCGGCAATCTTAACGCCGGTATCCGGCATTGCAGAGCTTACGAGCACAGAAATTATTCTGAGCGACTCTGTCAGATTATACATAACCATTGCCAGACGGGCTTTCTTTTCAGGGTCTTTGATCAAGACCCAGGGCTGGGTTTCATCAATGTATTTGTTGGTACGGGAGACCAGCTTCCAGATGGCTTCCAGCGCGCGGCTGAAATCCAGCTTGTTCATGTAATCTTCCACAACGCCGGGGGTTTCCTCTGCCAATGCGATGAGGTCCGCGTCAAAATCGCCGCTTTCGCGCTCAGCCGGGATCACCCCGTCAAAATATTTCACGGTCATGGCCACTGTACGGCTCAGCAGATTGCCCAGGTCATTGGCCAGGTCGGAATTGATGTGGCTGACCAGCAGGTCTTCGTTGTAGATACCGTCCGCGCCGTAGGTCATTTCACGCAGCACGTGATAGCGCAGGGCATCCACACCGTATTTTTGAGCCAGTTCAACCGGGTCGACAACATTACCCACAGATTTGGACATTTTACCGCCCTTTAACAGAATCCAGCCGTGGCCGTATACGTGCCCCGGCAGCGGCAGATCCAGCGCCATGAGGATAATCGGCCAATAGATGGTATGGAAGCGGATAATGTCTTTTCCGACCAGATGTACATTTGCCGGCCAGTATTGATCCATGAGCTGGGGCTTGTCATTCATGTAACCAAGGGCCGAGATATAATTCGGCAGGGCGTCGATCCACACATACACCACATGCCCCGGGTCAAAGGTTACGGGAACGCCCCAGCTGAAGGAGGTTCTGGAAACGCAGAGATCCTGAAGTCCGGGCTTGATGAAGTTGTTGATCATTTCATTCTTCCGGGACTCCGGCTGGATAAAATCCGGGTGGTCCTCTATGTACTGTAATAAGCGGTCCGCGTATTTGGACATTTTAAAGAAGTAAGCTTCCTCAGAGGCTTTTTCTACCGGACGTCCGCAGTCGGGGCAGTTGCCGTCCACCAGCTGGCTTTCGGTCCAGAAGGATTCGCAGGGGGTGCAGTACCAGCCCTCGTATTTTCCTTTATAGATATCGCCCTGGTCATAAAGCTTTTTAAAAATCTGCTGGATGGTTTTTTGGTGTTCCGGGTCTGTGGTTCGGATAAACTGATCATAGTTGATGTTCATCAGCTTCCACAGCTCCTTAATTCTTCCCACCACGTCATCCACATAGGCCTGGGGGGTAACGCCCTTTTCTTCGGCAACCTTCTGAATCTTCTGGCCGTGTTCATCTGTACCGGTCAGAAAATAGGTATCGTAGCCCGTCAGCTTTTTAAAACGGGTCAGGGTATCGGCGGCTACTGTGGTGTAGGTATGACCGATGTGTAAATCCCCGCTCGGGTAATAGATCGGGGTCGTGACATAAAAAGTTTTCTTTTCTTCCATGGTATTTCCTCCTTAAAAATTTCTAAAAATAAAGAGAGCCTCTCCATATAAGGACGAAGCTCTCGTGTTACCACCTTACTTTCCGCCTGTCTCACGGCAGACGGCTCAGCTAATAAACCGGCAGGGTTTATTATTTGTTTTTAACGCTCTCCGCGGCTCTGGCTTAGGTTAACCCTCACCAGCGCTTGCTCAGAGGCCATCTTCCATTCCTTGTCCGCAGCCGGCTTTCACCTTACCCGGTTCTCTGTATGCTTTCTCCGAATGTACTCTTCTCTTCATCGCAGTTCATATTTAATTTATTACTATACTATTATATCCAAATATTTTTAAATTGCAAGCCCCAATCTTTCCGGCTACCGTTTCAGTTCATTATAAACGTCCCGCTTGCTCACGCCGCGGTCTTTCGCCACCTGCTTCATGGCTTCCTTTTCGCCCATGCCCTGGTCTTGGTAATGGGCCATGTGATCTTCCAATGAAAGGGACGTCAAATCCTGGCTGCCCGCCGGAAGCCCGTCGCCGCCCTCAATGACCAGCACAAACTCGCCCTTGGGCGGATTATCAGAATACCAGTCCAGATGCTCCTGAACCGTGCCCGTACGGGTCTCCTCGTATTTTTTTGTTATTTCCCTGGAAATACTCATTTTTCGGTCCGGAATGACCTGAACCATGGCTTCCAGTGTTTTCACCAGCCTATGGGGCGTTTCGTAGAGAATAACGGTATTTTCGGATGCGGCTATTTTCCCGATACCTTCCCGGATTTCCTTATTCTGCTTTCCCAAAAACCCCATAAAGGTAAAGGCCCGGGCGTCAATGCCCGAGAGCACAAGGGCGCAGAGTCCTGCGTTTGGCCCAGGCACCACCTCCACCGGAATTCCGGCTTCCTTACACCGGCTGACAATGACTGAGCCCGGGTCAGAGATAATGGGCATTCCCGCGTCGCTGACCAAAGCAATGCTTTTTCCCTCTGTCAAGAGCTCCAGCAGCTTTTCACTGCCGCTCTGCTCATTGTGCTGATGGTAGGCCAGCAGGTGCTTCTTCAACTCAAAATGATTGAGCAGCTTGACAGTATGGCGGGTGTCCTCCGCGGCAACCACATCTGCCTCTTCCAAAACCCGGAGGGCTCTCAGCGTAATATCCTCAAGATTGCCGATGGGCGTTCCCACAATGTATAATTTTCCCGGCATATCATTCTCCATTTTTAATTGAACAAATTTCTCGCCACGTAGACGCCATTGACCGAGGCCTGCATCAGACCACGGGTAATGCCCGCGCCGTCGCCCAGCACATACAGATTTTTAATATTGGTCTGAAAATTTTCGTCCACGGCCACCTTGTTGGAATAAAACTTGACCTCCACCCCGTAGAGCAGTGTCTCATCGCTGGCCAGTCCCGGCGATACATGATCCAGGGCCTGGATCATTTCGTCGATATCCTTCATAATACGGTAAGGCAGCACCAGGCATAAATCTCCCGGCACCGCATCCTTGAGGGTCGGTCGTATATTGTTGCGGTGAAGCCGCTCCTCGTTGGTTCTGCGGCCTCTGATAAAATCGCCGTAGCGCTGCACCAGTATTTTATTCCCGGTCAGCATATTCCCAAGGCTGGCGATGTGTTTGCCGTAAGCGATGGGCGCATTGAAGGGCTCTGTAAAGCCTTTGGAGACCAGTAAGGCGAAATTGGTGTTGTCGGTTTTCAGCTCATCCGCTTTGTAGCTGTGGCCGTTGACCACTGCCAGATTATCATCATAATACTCAGTTGAAACCACTCCGCCAGGATTTGAGCAGAAGGTCCGCACCGCGTCGTCAAAGGTGGGCGTGTAGTAAACCAGCTTTCCCTCGTAGAGGGCGTCATTGATTTCCTTCATAATTTCGTTGCGTGTTTCAAGACGGACACCGATGTCCACCTTTCCCACCGTGGTGGCGACGCCGTAGGTGTCGCACATGGCTTTGAACCACTCTGAACCATCCCGGCCGACACTGGCTAAAATTTTATCCGCATAATATTCACTGTCGGCATTTACGCCGACTGCTACACCCTTCTCCACGATCAGACTTTTTACCGGATCACGGAATTTGATTTCAACCCCGAGATCCTGAATCAGATGATCCTGGATGCGCTTATAAATAGTGTAGCCTACCTCTGTGCCCATGTGGCGTATCGGGCATTCAATCAGCTTTAAGTTGCTCTGGATCGCTTTTGTTCTTATCTCACGGATCTTGTCCGGATTATCCATTCCATGTACCCTGGGGTCTGCCCCAAAGCGCAGATAGTGCTCGTCCACATAAGCGATAAGCGCTTCGGTTTTTTCATAACCGATGTAATCCGGCAGCTCTCCGCCAACATCCGGCGACAGGGAGAGCTTGCCGTCCGAGTAAGCACCGGCTCCGGCAAACCCGGTCGTGATGTTGCAGGGCTTACAGCCTACACACACGCCGGTTTTGCGCTTTGGACAAATTCTTTTCTCAATGGCGTTTCCTTTTTCCAGCATTAAAATACTGAGCTCGGGCTTTTCTTTTTTAAGCTCAAGCGCAGCAAAAATGCCGGCAGGGCCGGCGCCGATTATAATGACATCATACTTGTTCATGTCTCTACCTTTTACCCTTTTCGGTCAGGGTACCTTTGATAAAAATTAAAATTGGATTCAGCGTCAATACCCCGGGTCCTCGTAAAAGTCGGGAGCGGGATCGTTGAATTTGGTGTATTCAGGCAGCCAGGCAAGCTTCAGACGGCCGGTCGGGCCGTTACGCTGTTTGGCGATATCGAGCTCTGCAATGTGTGGCTCTGATTCTTTATTGTAATAATAATCACGGTACAAAAACATCACCACATCGGCGTCCTGCTCGATGGACCCAGACTCACGGAGGTCGGCGAGCATGGGATGATGGTCGGTCCTTGCATCCGGTGCACGGCTGAGCTGTGACAGGCAGATCAGCGGGCAGTCCATTTCACGGGCAAGGCTCTTCAGGCCGCGGGAGATTTCCGAGATTTCATTCTGGCGGTTTTCCGCTTTTCCTCTGCCGCTCATGAGCTGGAGGTAGTCGATGAGAATCATGTCAAGCCCTTTTTCGGTTTTGAGCCGCCGGCATTTTGATCTTACCTCTGACAGCGTCACCCCCGGGGTATCGTCAATAAAGATATTGGTATTGTACAAATGGCTGTAGCCAAGGGAGATGCTCTCCCAGTCCTCCGGCGAGAGCTCGCCGGTACGGATCTTGTTGCTGTCGACCAGGGATTCCGCGCAGAGCATACGCTGTACCAGCTGGGCCTTGGACATTTCAAGGCTGAAGATGGCCACCGCGGCGTTTTCCTTCAGGGCGGCGTTCTGGGCCAGGTTTAAGGCAAAGGCGGTTTTACCCATGGAGGGGCGCGCCGCCACAAAGATCAAATCTGACCGCTGCAGGCCGGAGGTATAAAGGTCAAGCTCTGCAAAGCCTGTGGTCAGGCCGGTCAGGTTACCCTGATTCTGCTGGATGGTTTCAATCTGCATCAGGGTTTCGCCCAGGGTTTCGCTGATGGGCTCAAAATCCCCGCGTTTTTTTCCCTGTGAAACCTTAAAAATACTCTGTTCGGCGCTTTCGATGACGGATTCCACGTCATCGTACTGGCCGTAGCTTTCATTAAGGATTTCGGTGGCGGTGTCAATCAGGTTTCGTATAACCGATTTTTCCTGAACAATCTTACAGTATTCCTCATAGTTGGTGTACATGGGAACCTGATCAACCAGACCAGCGATATAGGCCGGCCCGCCGATTTCTTCAAGAACACCCCGGTTTTTAAGCATATTGATCAGGGTTACGGTATCAATGGGCCGTCTCTCGTCATGCAGTGCCAGCATACACTCGAATATTCTGGCATTGGCGGTGCTGTAAAAATCATCCGGCGACAGCAGTTCTTCCGCCCTGGCAATATTGGATTCTTCCAGCAAAATCGCCCCGAGCACTGACTGCTCTGCTTCAAGGTTATGGGGTGGGGTTTTTGGATTAATCACCTGATTTCACCTCCTTTTCCAAAAAATTTCCCAGGAAATCGGCACGAATTTCCAAATTTATTTCGCAGCTTCGACCACCACTGTCAAATTGCCTTCGACGCCGGCATAGGTTTTAACCTTCACCTCAATGCGTCCAACATTTCTGACGGGTGCGTTTAAAGAGATCTTGCGTTTATCCACTTTAATTTCTTTCTGGCTTTCCAGTGCTTCGGCAATGTCCTTGCTGGTTACAGAACCGAACAGCTTGCCGTCTTCCCCTGCTTTTTCTGCAATGGTGACAGTCGTGCCGTCAATGACTTTTGCCAAAGCAACGGCCGCCTGGCGTTCTTCTTCCATCTGCTGTGCTTTGAGTGCCCGTGCTTCTTCTGCCTTGGCAATATTTTCCTTGGTACCCGGGAGCCCTTTGTTCGTCTTGATTAAAAAGTTGCGGCCATAGCCGTCCTTAACATTGACAATATCGCCGGCTTTACCGACATTTTGAACATCTTCTAATAATACTACTTTCATTTTTCTTCTCTCTCTTTCATATATTCTTCAATGGCGTCAAGTAACATCTGTTTTCCGGCATTCAGATCATTGATATCCGGAAGCTGGGCGCCCGCGATGGCCAGATGGCCGCCGCCGCCCATTTTTTCAAGGATCAACTGAACGTTGATCTCACCCATGGACCGGCCGCTGATCACCAGCCCGCTGCCGCTCTTTAAGAGGATGAAGGACGCGTTGATCCCCTTGATATTCAACAGCTCATCCGCCGCCTGTGCGGCGATGATCTTGGCATATTCTGATTCGTCTTCCAGCTGTGAGATGGCAATGCTGTCAAAATAGATTTTCGCGTTCCGCACCGCCTCCGAGCGGGTGGAATAGGTCACGAGATCATCCTGAAGCATGGTTTTGGCAATAATGGTATCCGCACCTTTACGGCGGAGATAAGAGGCTGCCTCAAAGGTGCGCACCCCGGTTTTAAAGGTGAACATCTTGGTATCCATACACATGCCGGCCATGAGGGCATTGGCTTCAGTTTCGTTCATACTTTCCTTCTCGTCGAGGTACTGGAGCAGCTCGGTAATCAATTCGCAGGTCGATGAGGCGTAGGCCTCCGTATAATTAAGAACCGTCTTTTCGATGAACTTGCCGGAACGCCGGTGGTGGTCAATGACCACAATTTTTTCAATCTCGTCGATCAGCTCCGGAACCTCCAGATAATTGGCGTTCTGGGTATCCACGATGATTAACAGGGTATTGGGTGTAATGTAGTCCTCTGCTTCCTTGGGCTTGATAAAGGATTCCCGGTACTCGTCGTTTTCCATGAGATACTGAAACAGCTCCTTGATGCTGTAGTTAATCTCTTTGATGACAATCTTGCCGGTTTTATTGAGGGCCTTGCAGGCGCCCAGCAGGCCAACCGCCGCGCCCAGACAGTCCATATCCGGCGTCTGATGCCCCATGATCAGGACATTGTCGGATTCGCGGATAAGCTCTCTGAGACCGTGGGCTTTAACCCTGGCCTTGACCTTGGTCCTTTTTTCCGTGGCTTCAGTGGTGCCGCCATAAAAGGCCATTTTTTCATCCTGTCTGACAACGGCCTGGTCGCCGCCGCGGGCCAGAGCAATATCCAGGGCCGCGTGCGAGAGCTCATCAGCCTCGCGGATGGCCAGCGGCTCGTCGGACACCCCGATGCCGATGCTCAGGGTTACCTGGGATTTTTCTTCGGTTTCCGTCTCGCGGATCTCGTCTAAAATATGGAACCGTTCTTCCTCCATGGCCCTGAGCTTTTCTTTTTCAAAGATCATCAGGTAATGGTCATTCTCGTATTGAATAATCACAGCGCCGACGGTCTTTGCCCATTCGTTGATCTTCAGGTCAATCTGGCTTAAAACCGCAGACCGCTCGTGGCTGGGAAGCTGTTCGATAATATCGTCATAATTGTCGATTAAAATATAACAGAAAACCGGTTCGTTTTCCTTATAGATTTCCTGCTGTTTTTTCTGGATGGTGACATCAAAAAAATGCAGCAGGATCAGGGTTTCATCCCCGTCGCTGAAGCTGTTCGACACAATGGTGTAGTCCACGTCTTTATGGATGAAGTCCTGTTCCTTTTCCTTGAGCAGCGCTTCCAGGTCGATGCCCAGCTCCTCCTGAATTTTTTTCCCGAAAAAATTGGTGGCTGTATCCTTTTTCTTGAAATTCCGGTCAAAATACTGGTTGTACCAGCAGATTTGCCCGCCTTCATTGACAATGACCAGGGCAATGGGCAGCTCGTACATCCGCTCCTGATTTAACCGGTCTATGTCGCCGTAAATGGTCTCAATGGCTTTTTGAAGGCGCAGATTGGACTGCTTTTCATCCTGGCTGTCACGCCAGTAGCAGATGCCGCAGAGCAAAACGCCCAGGCACCCCAGCGGGATATTGTAGAACAGGAGAATCAGCGACAGCAGAAAAATCACCAGGTAAAGCTTCGACGCGGTTGATTGCTTCTCTTTCATATGTTTGTACCATCTCGATTTTCTATAAATTTTCGTACATCAATGTAAATATCCGCGACGCCTATAAAAGAAATAATATAGGAGACATACGGTATAAACAAGCACAGTACGACGATCAGAATCTTCAGGCCCATGGATTCCTTTGCCCGTTTGCGGCCCAGGAGCCAGTAAACAAAGGATATCCCCATCAAAAAATACAGAAGATAGATCATCATCATCAGCGTATAGGTGTAAACGGCCGGAATCGCATCAATAGACGCCAGGTCAATGACCAAAAGGACAATGACCACCATAATCAGGAAATTCTTAAAAGATCTCGGCAGACGCCATTTGCTGAGCTTGGGCAGTGGTCTTACCGGCAGACGCATCCGCTTCAGGATCGCGTCTGAGATCAACACGTTGGCCCAGCCGATAAAAAAAGGCACGACCAGAAACGTCAGTGGAATGACCATTTTCATGGTTTCCTTCATCTGGTCAACAGCGGTTTGCAGCAGGCTCAGCTGATCCTCCGGAAAAGCGCCCAGAGAGCGGTAAACATCCATTACCTGTGCCGACGAGGTGTCGATGGTTTCGGTGAGCATTGCGACAAAATTCTGTCCTGTGAGGACCTGCAGCAGGATAATGATCAGAATGATCGCTGCGAAAATGCCCGCATAAGCTACCGCCAGTTTAAGAAAACCATCCTTACGCTTGTAATACATATACCCAAGACTGCAGCCTACAAAAATCATATAGATACCATAGCTCCCAGCCGTAATCGGGTCCATAAACATAAATAAAATCAGTGTTGCTGCCAGGCCCGCGATAAGCGTTACCTTAAAGCCCTGTTTTTCCGCCAGTATCACCATCGGCACTGGAATCAGGAAAAAAAGCAGCAGCAAAAAGGGAACATAAGAAGAAAACAGAGCGATGACTACCGCCAATGCGCACAGCATTGCACCCTCTGTTATGGCCTTAGTTTTCATTTTTTCATACCTTCCTTTTCAAGGCGCACATATCCGATTCTATTATACACGATACACCTTGAATTAGTTTTAAAATAACTGCCGTCCTAAAAAAGACTAAAATGAACCTAGATATTATACCACATTCCCGGCTTAATGAACACATTTCTGTAAATTTTACAACATTTTTGCAACCTTCTTTTTATCTTTGTGATTTTGTGGTATAAATAATAACAGCATTTAATTGAAGATTCTTTTGCGAAATGTTAAACTATTTTTAAGTGGATAACTGAAAGGAGAAACAATGTCTGATTATATTGTAAGAGCCACAGCTGCCGACGGCCAGATCCGCGCATATGCCGCGACGACCCGGGAGCTTTGTGCCCATGCGCATAAAATACACAACACCTCCCCGGCCGCTACTGTGGCCCTTGGCCGCCTGCTGACAGCCGGCAGCCTGATGGGGAGCATGATGAAAAACGATGATGAGGTGCTGACCCTGCAGATCAAGAGTGACGGTCCCATCGGCGGCATCACCGTCACCGCCAACAGCAAGGCTGACGTCAAGGGCTTTGTATTTGAGCCTCAGGTGAAAAGTGAAAACCCCCTGGAAACGGAAAGGGTCATCGGCAACGGAAATTTAAGTATTATTAAGGATATCGGATTAAAGGAACCCTATGTCGGTACCTCACCGCTGGTAACCGGTGAAATCGCTGAGGATTTAACCTACTATTATGCCTTTTCTGAGCAGATTCCAACCTCTGTAGCCCTTGGCCTTACCTTAAGGGAGGAGACAGAGGTCAACCAGGCCGGTGGTTTTATCATCCAGCTGATGCCTTACACCTCCGAGGAAATCATCGACCGGCTTGAAAAAAAATTAAGCCAGGCTGAATCGGTGACCACACTTTTGGAAAAGGGGCAAAGCCCTGAAGAAATCCTGGAAATTTTGCTGGGCGACTTTGGCGTCAACATCATCGACCGCCTGCCTGCCCAGTTTAAGTGCGACTGCTCCAGAGAACGTGTCACCAAGGCCCTCATCAGCGTGGGCGAAAAGGATTTGCAGGAAATGATCGATGACGGCAAGACCATCGAGGTCAACTGTGATTTCTGCAACAAGCACTACTACTTTACCCCAGAGGATCTCCAGATCCTGCTTCAGAAAGTGACAAAGAAAAAAATGCAGAAATTTAAACTCATGGACGCAGAACAATAAAAACAATCAAAAAACGAACTGAAAAATCAGTTCGTTTTTTATTTGCGTTTCAGGCACCTGCCTGCTCAACCATACGCAGAAAATAGCGGTACACGCTTACATCCCCGGTCAACTCCGGGTGAAAGGCGGTGGCCAGCATATTTTTCTGCCGGGCGGCCACAATATGACCGTCCAGCTCACACAAAACTTCAGCGTCTTCACTCACCGCTTCTATGTAGGGTGCGCGGATAAAAACCAGAGAAACCGGGGTCTTGCCAAAGGCCGGGATGACCTTTGTGGTTTTAAAGCTGTCAAGCTGGCGCCCATAGGCGTTTCGCCTGACCGCAATGTCCATAACTTCCAGGTATGGCACTTCCCCCGGCAGATGCTTTGCCAGCAGGATAAGCCCTGCGCAGGTGCCCCAGACCGGCATCCCTTTCAAAATACGTTTTTTCAGCGGTGCCATCAGGTCAAAATCCCGCAGCAGCTTACCGATGGTTGTGCTCTCGCCGCCAGGCAGGATCATTGCGTCCACTGTCTCGATGGTCTCTTTTCGCTTGACGGGAACGCCCTGCACCGGCAGGCGGCCCAGGCACTCCAAATGCTCCTCCACAGAGCCCTGAAGCGCCAAAACCCCAACGCGCGGTTTATTACCAGCCCCGTTCCGCATAGCGCGCTTCCTCGTTCAAGTCCTTCAGATCAATACCAGACATGGCTTTTCCAAGGCCCTCGCTGACCTCTGCCAGAACCTGGGGATCGTTGTAATAAGCCGTTGCCCTGACAATGGCTTTTCCTACCTTTTCGGGATTCTCCGATTTAAAAATACCCGATCCTACAAAAACGCCCTCACTGCCAAGCTGCATCATAAGCGCCGCGTCGGCCGGCGTGGCAATGCCGCCGGCCGAAAAATTGACCACGGGCAGCCTGCCGGTTTCGTGGACCACACACACCAGATCGTACGGCGCGCCGATCTCCCTGGCACAGGCCATGAGCTCCTCTCTGCGCATTCCAGCCACCTTACGCATGTCGGCCTGGATCGTCCGCATATGGCGCACTGCCTCGACGACATTGCCGGTGCCGGCCTCACCCTTTGTACGGATCATGGAAGCCCCCTCCCCGATACGGCGCAGCGCCTCCCCAAGGTTTCTCGCGCCACAGACAAAGGGAACCTTAAAGGCGGTTTTGTCAATGTGAAAGCTTTCATCCGCCGGCGTCAGGACTTCGCTTTCATCGATATAGTCTATTTTAAGCGATTCAAGTATCTGTGCTTCAGCGATATGGCCGATCCGCACCTTCGCCATCACTGGGATGGTCACCGCCTCCTGGATCTCCTTAATCATCTTCGGATCGCTCATTCTCGCGACACCGCCCTCCTTTCGGATATCCGAAGGAACCCGCTCCAGGGCCATAACGGCCACCGCGCCGCATTCCTGGGCGATTCTCGCTTCCTCCGGCGTGGTGACATCCATGATCACTCCGCCTTTAAACATCTGGGCCAGGTTTTTATTTAATTCATTTGACATAATTTTTCTCCAATTAATCTTTTTTATTGACAGATATCTGTAAGCTTGGGTATTATTATAGTTAAGAACTGACTCCTGCACAATAACCAGATTTAAAATAATTAACAGTATCAGATTGGAGCATTATGCTGACCTTTATTCTAAACCCCGATCACGAAATTCCACTCTACCAGCAGCTGTACAGCTTTATCCGGAAAGAAATCGAGACTGGCAGGCTGCATCCCGGCGAAAAGCTGACCTCAAAAAGAAAACTGGCGGCCCACCTGAAAATCAGTCAGAATACGGTGGCCACAGCCTACGAACAGCTGGCAGCTGAGGGCTATATTGTCTCAAAGCCTAAAAGCGGCTATTACGTGGCCGTTCTGGAGGACATGCTGCCCGGTCTGCCGGAGGCCTCTCCCGGGGAAACCGTCCGCACAGACGAAAAGCCGGCCCGTGAGCAATGGCTTTACGACTTTAAAACCAACACTGTCGACGCCAACTTTTTCCCCTTTCCCACCTGGGCCAAAATTTCACGGGAAATTCTCCACAACCGCAGCCGCAATCTGCTGAGGGCCGTGGATCCCCGGGGCTATTACCCTCTGAGAAAGGCCATCGCGGACTACGTGCACCAATACCGCGGGGTCAACTGCAGACCGGAGCAGATCATCATAGGCGCCGGGTCGGAATATCTGCTGGGCCTTGCGGTGCAGCTCCTTGGCCGGAAAAGCCGATATGCGGTGGAAAATCCCAACTACAACAAAGTCTATAAGGTCATCAAAAGCAATGGCGCAGACGTGAGCCTGATGTCTCTGGATAGCGATGGGGTATCGGTGGAAAGCCTGAAGCATTCCGGCGCGGATATTCTGCACCTCACGCCCTCACACCAGTTTCCCCTGGGCATCGTTATGCCTGTGGGCCGGCGCATGGCGCTGCTGAAGTGGGCGCTGGAATCCCCGGAGCGCTATATTCTGGAGGATGACTACGACAGCGAATTCCGTTTCAGCGGCCGCCCCATTCCTGCCCTCCAGGGGCTGGACACAGCGGATAAGGTGATTTATTTCAACACCTTTACCCGGAGCCTGGCCCCATCCATGCGTATTTCTTACATGATTCTGCCCGAGCGCCTGCTGCATTGCTACTGTAAGGATTTCTCCTTTTATTCCTCCACGGTCCCGCGCTTCGAGCAGCATACCCTGCACCAGTTCATGGAGGGCGGACATTTTGAACGGCATTTAAGCCGGATGCGCAAAATCTATAAGGTGCGGCGGAACAAAATGCTGGAATGTATCGGCCGTCTGCCCATGGCGGATAAAATCAAAATCTCCGGTGAAAACGCCGGGCTTCATCTTCTTTTGAAATTTGAACCGCCCTATACCGAAAAAGCGCTCATTGAGCAGGCAAAGGCAGCCGGTATCCGGGTCTACGGCCTGTCGGAATACTATATTGAACCGGATGCCAAAATGCCGCAAAACGTCATTGTCATGGGCTATGCCAGCTTTACAGAAGAAGAAATTGAAGCCGCTGTGGCGCTCTTAGGCCGCGCCTGGCGTGTGATTGGCTGAGGAGGTTATCATGAAACGCTATTATATCATCGTCGAGGGCCGCGTTCAGGGCGTCGGCTTCCGGTATTTTGTCCAGTCCATTGCCGCGGCCTATGGCCTGACAGGCTGGGTCCGCAATCTGGACAACGGGTTTGTGGATATGGAGGTACAGGGCAGTGAAGCTCTCATCGACAAGTTTATGACCGCTGTCCGCAAGGGGAATCATTTTATCCGGGTGGACGATTACTCTATGAAGCCCATTGCCCTTGGGGTCGATACCAAATTTAAAATCAGGTATTAAAAAAGCACCGGAATCTGTTGATTCCGGTGCTTTGCGTTTTTTAGTTGTTAGATGTGTAAGGTAATAATGCGATATTACGTGCACGTTTAACAGCTTCGGTTACCTTACGCTGATGTTTTGCGCAGGTTCCGGTAGCTCTTCTCGGTAAGATTTTACCACGTTCAGAAATGTATTTCTTTAACGTAGCCACATCTTTATAATCGACTTCTGTTTCATGTCTTTCACAGAATTCGCATACTTTTCTTCTTCTTTTAAACGGTTTTGGCATTGTTTTATCCTCCTATCTTAAAAAGGTACTTCGTCATCGTCTGCCATCAAATGGAAATCGTCGTCGAAATCTAAAGGCATATTATTGGCTGGCTGCGGTGCCGCTTTTGCCGGAGCCTGGTTATAGCCGCCGCCAAAATTATCATTGTAGCCGCTTCCGCCGCCGTCGTTTTTACTCCCGATGAAATCAAATTCTTCCAGAACAACCTCTGTCACATAACGTTTAGAGCCATCCTGAGCGTCGTAGGAACGGGACTGTAATCTTCCGGTCAGAGCCATTTGTCTGCCCTTGCCAAGATACTGGCAGATGACTTCAGCCTGTCTTCCCCATGCAACAATATTGAAAAAGTCGGCGGTTGGCTGACCTTCCTGTTTAAACCGTCTGTCAACAGCTAAAGAAAATGTCGCTACTGATTTTCCGGTGTTGGTTGTGCGCAGTTCAGGGTCTCTTGCTAATCTTCCTACTAAAATTACTTTATTCACGGTTTAACCTCTATTTTTCTTTTTTAACGATGATGCTTCTGATGAACTCTTCATTCATCTTGAATAAGTAGTCAAGGCTGTCTAATACAGACTGTTCAGCTTTGAATTCAATCACAACATAGTAACCTTCGGTATACTTTTTGTCGATTTCGTAAGCTAACTTTCTTTTACCCCATTCATCAACAGTTCCAACTTCACCTGCTGCTGCAATGGCGCCTTTAACCTTCTCAATCCAGGAATCTGTAACTTCCTTTTCTAATTCAGGTTGTAAAACAAATACTGTTTCGTAAGCTCTCATTTCAATTCACCTCCTTGTGGACTATGGCGCACCGCTTCTGCAATGCGCAAGGGTACAGTTCAATAGTATATCATAAAAACAAAAAAAAGCAAACTCTTTTTTAAAAAAGAATTTGCTGATATTTAATTATCCTCTATTTATCTTCCCCGTGGTGTTCAACAACTTTTTTAATCATCTTGTTAAACTTGGACCGGGGCACAATGACCATATGCTCACAGCCGGTACATTTTAATTTGATTTCTCCGCCCATGCGGATGATCTTCCAGTTGTAGCTGCCGCAGGGATGCTTTTTTTTCAGCTCCACAATATCCCCGAGGCCGTATTCCTTGTTTTCCATGCGGGCTCCTTTCTATTTTTCCATAATCTGCGGCTTGGACTGTCCATTGGAATAGACAACGTACTTGCCGTAAGGGATTTCGATTCCCTTTTCATCAAAAACTTCCTTGATGCGTTTTCTGAGCGCAGTTTCTGCCTTGACTTTTCTGGCGGCGTCCTCATCGGCAATGATGCGGATGTTCATGGAAGACGGATCCATCCGGGTTACCCCCAGCACCTCCGGCTTCCCGACAAACAGGGTTTCGTTGGCGTTGTAGACTTCCTCACAGATTTCACGCAGAACGGAAAGCACATAATCAATATTTTCCTCGTAGGCGACACCAACGTCTACTACCGCTTTGATGGTTCCCTTGGAGTGGTTGATGAGCCGGTCAATCTTTCCGTTATGGATAATGAACAGGCCCCCGTCCATTTCCCGGACCGCTGTTGTGCGGACACCGATGGTCTCCACCACTCCGTAGTGGTCATTGTCAATGGTGACATAATCGCCCACAGAAAACTGATTCTCAAAAATAATGACAAAGCCACTCATGACATCCTCCACCAGGCCCTGCGCGCCAAAACCAATGGCAAGAGTTCCAACTCCGGCAACTGCGAGAAGGGCCCCTACGTCGGTGAAAAAGGATAAAATGGTCAATAGTTCCGTGATAAGCAGAGCTGTCCTTAAAAAGGTCTTTAAAGCCTTTTTAAGGGTAAGTATTCTTTTTCGCTCCTGTAAGGTGATGTTTTTTTTGTTTTCATTAAAAAACTTATTGACAAGTCCATTGCACACCTTTATGAGAATAAAAAACGCAATGATGGTGATGACCACCGAAAACATTTTTTCCGTCAGTTCGCTCAGATCAATACCGCTCAGCAAATGCTGCCAGAGATCTCCGACATTTTCGTATACCATAAATCCTCCCTTCTAATGCAGATACAAGGCTACCGGTCCGGTGAGTGCGCCGTCCTTTACCATCTGCACAATGGTGACGTCTCCCGAAAAAATACCATAGTACAGAACCACTGCGACAACGATCACGGCGACCACCAGTCCAATAATCAACCCGATGGCCAGACCGGCCACACGGTTGGCGGTACCGATCACCGGCACACAGTTCATTCCTTTTCCAATATGTCTTATAATTCCAAAGGCAGCGCTGCACAGCAGCAGCAGGATCAAAAAAACAAAGCCATTAGCGATCTGGTAAATGACCGGCTGCAGCGCCTGGTTGACCGCGTCGGCGGCCGCTGTGCCGCCGGACAGCAGCGATGATCCGCTGATGCCGGACAGAAAATCCAACCCGCCAATTCCCTGAAGATTTGAAAGGGCGTCACTTCCATACTGCCCCACTGCATTCATCACATTCTGGGTAATCGTGTCGTTGATAAAATTTTTAACAGGTTCTACATTGAGTAACCAGTTTGTCACCGGTGCTGAAAAAATCCTTGCTATGACAAAAGATGCAATAAATCCCGCCAGACCTATGAGCGTATTTATTGCACCTTTTATATAACCGATCATTCCAACTCCGATCACCAGCACAATGCAGATGATATCAAGAGTTGTCATATTCATATTTATTTCCTTTTGTTTTTGTCATTCTGGGACATCAGCTTACGGATATGCTCCAGCTCAGCGGTAATGTCCTGTGTTTCTGATTTTTCCTTGTCAAGCACTTTGGCTTTTTCACGTGGCGCTTTTTGCGGCTGCTTCGCTGCCTTTAAGCCTTTTTGGGTTTCGGCTATGGCACGGTTCACCGCTTCGGTGTCAATTTCGTCGATGAGCCCCTTTTCCACATGATCCAGAATTTCTTCTGCTTCTCCGGATGGGCCGGCCGCGTCCGCCATCTTATTTTCAAGGTTTTCCCGTTTGCGCCGTTCTGCTTCTTCAAGCATTTCATCGGTTATCACAGAGAAGGCCTCGGTATAAATAATCTGTGGCTGATCATCGTCATCGGCAAAGGGGTCCTTGGGATCGGCCCTTTTGGGCTGTGGCTTTGGTGGTGCTTTTTTCTTTGGTTTTTGAGGTACCGACTGCGGACGGGCAGCTGGCCTCTGTTTTTTGTTGTAGGGCTCAATGGCCTTTTCAACACTGATCTGTTCTTTTTCTCTTTCCCGTTTTTCCGCGCGCTCACGCAGCTTCTTACGTCTGCCGGAGCCCATGGCGATCCCGATACTCTGAAAAACAATGACAAGTACCAGACAGATCAAAAAGTACACGGCGATGGGAATGGCAGCGCCGACAAAATGATAGATCAAGCCATAGGGCAAGAACCAGAAAATTGTCGGTGCGACCAGGAAAGTAAACTCATTCCAGGCGCTGGTAAAGCTTGTCCCCGGCGCTGTATAGATCACGACTGTGGATACGATGCTGAACACCAGTATGGGCAGCAGACTGAAAAATATGTATTTCGCATAGCTGCCGTCCTGATGGCTTGCCGGATTTCTGAACAAAAACCAGTTCAGGAATATCCAGTAAACGGCTGTGACCACTAACTCGATGGCGCCAAACCAGAGCTTATAGTTGCCATCATTTCCTATAAGGTCTAAAATATTTTTCAAAACCAGAACAAGCACGATATAAATCAGGTTGCCGAGCAGCGCTGTCTCTATCGGGCTCATCCTTTTTTTAATGTGATAATTATTCTGATTCATCATTACTCCCGTCATTTTCATATCCCAAAAGGTCCAGAATACGGTTCAGGTCTTCTGTGGAATAATATTCCAGCTCGATCTTTCCCTTATTCTTTTTCCCGGAGATTTTTACTTGAGTGGCAAATTTCTGTTTTAATCCGTCCTCCACCGCGGTAATATAAGGATTTTTTTCAGGCTTTGCCTTTTCCTCCTTCGGAGGATTTTTCAGCAGCTTCACCTTTCTCTCGGTTTCACGTACACTGAGCTTTCGTTCAATAATCTCTTCACACAGGTTCTCCATCTGTTTCTGGTCTTCCAGCGACAAAAGGGCCCTCGCATGGCCTGAGCTGATATGGTCGTCCAGAACCTCCTGACGTACCTTGTCCGGAAGATTTAAGAGCCGCATGGTATTGGTAATGGCCGCCCGGCTTTTACCAATGCGGATACCAATCTCTCCCTGTGTCAGATTAAAATGCTCCATCAGCGCGCCATAGGCTTCGGCCTCCTCGATGGCGTTCAGGTCCTCTCTTTGAACATTTTCGATGAGTGCCAGCTCCATGACATCCTTGGCCGGCAGGTCTTTCACAATGACCGGCACCTCTTTCAGCCCAGCCATGGTGGCTGCCCGCCAGCGGCGTTCCCCGGCGATAATGGTATAGCCGTTGTTTTCCGGCCTTACCACCAGCGGCTGAAGGATACCGTGCTCTTTAATGGAGGCGGCCAGTTCCTCCAGTTTTTCCCGGTTGAATTTTTTACGGGGCTGGTCGGCATTTGGTCTTATCTTATTGATCTGGAGAAAAAAGACCAGCTTTTCGGCATTATCCGCATCGCTATTGTCAATGCTCATAAAGTTCTCATCGGGAATTAATGCCTTCAGACCCTTTCCTAATCCTCTGCTTTTCGCCATGATCTACTCCTGCCTTTTTATAAACTCTTGTGAAAATTCTGAATAGGCCAGCGAGCCTTTTGAGTTGATCGCATATTCAAAAATCGTCTGACCATAGCTCGGCGCTTCCGCCAGCCGGACATTTCTGGGAATATAGGTATTATACACTTTATCCTTGAAATATTCCTTTACTTCATCCACTACCTGGAGTGAAAGATTGGTGCGGCCATCGTACATGGTCATCAGAACACCCTCAATTTCGAGTTTGGGGTTCAAGCCTTTTTTCACGAGCCCTACCGTGCTCATGAGCTGCCCAACACCCTCCAGGGCGTAAAACTCACACTGGATTGGTATCAAAACCGAATCCGAGGCCGCCAGCGCATTGATGGTTAAAAGTCCAAGCGACGGCGGACAGTCGATAAAGATAAAGTCATAAAAATCCTGAACGCTTTCCAGGCTGTGTTTTAACCGCAGCTCCCGCTGGCTCATATTAGTCAGCTCAATTTCGCTTCCGGCCAGTTCCAGATTCGATGGAAGGATATGGAGATTTTTGTACGAGGTTGTCAGGATAATCTCTTTGGGATCATCCCCGACAATGAGCGCGTCATAAATGCTTTTTTCCAGCTCATTTTTATTGATGCCGAAGCCACTGCTTGTGTTCCCCTGGGGATCGGTATCAACGGTCAGTACTTTGTAATTCATCATGCTTAACGCAGTGGTGAGATTCATGGTTGTCGTTGTCTTTCCGACACCACCCTTTTGATTAAAAATCGCAATAGTTTTTGCCATATCAGGGTCCTTTCCAGCATGTTTCACGTGAAACATACATAATCTCGGCACAGTTTGTACTCTAATATTATAATAAAGAACGGACTGGTTTGTCCATTTTTAATTGGTATCTTAAATATTTTTTTGCATAAAAATGCTTCTTCAAAAGAAGAAGCAAGATCGTTTCTCTGATGTTATGTGTTAAACCTTTGTTTGGAATAAAACAGCCGGTCTTTTCCATCACGCCTTATTTGGGAATAATGATTTTAATCTCGACATAGTCGTCCCGCTCAATCTCCTTATACTCTGCTGTGTTTCTGCTTTCCTTCACAGCCTTAAATGCCGTTTTTATGGTGTTGATGTAGATCTGCGCATTGATAAAGGATTTGACACGGGCTTTTTTTTCAGGCGTCAGCTTTTCTTCATAATTATTAGTCAGCACATCCTTACGGATTTTCTCGACCAGCTCTTCGGTCTTTTTGACCGTCATATCTTTTTTGACCACCTGCTTCAAAACCTCTTCCTGCAGCTCTGTATCTGGAATGCGCAGAAGCGCCCGCGCGTGGCGTTCTGTCAGATTGTTTTCAGTCAGGGTTTCGATGATGGACGGGTCCAGCTTTAATAACCGGATTTTGTTCGCCACAAAGGACTGGGATTTCCCGAGAAGCTCTGCGATGCGGTCCTGGGTCAGGTTATAGTATTCCATGAGCTGCCGGTAGCTTTCGGCTTCCTCAAAATAGGTCAGGTCTTCACGCTGAACATTTTCCATGATGGCGATCAAAGCGGAATCCTGGTCGGACATTTCCACGATGATTGCCGGGATGGTTTCCTCCCCTGCTACCTTACTGGCTCTCAGCCGCCGTTCTCCAGAAACCAGTTCATAAAACGCGTCACTGATCTTCCGCACCTGGATGGGCTGTATAACACCAAAGGATTTTATGGACTCCGCCAATTCTGAAATGGCTGAATCCTCAAAATGTTTTCTTGGTTGATTAGGATTAGGAAGGATTTTATCAACTGGTATCTGTTCAACATTTGATTCAATAATACTCTTCATTTGATTATCTCCTGCATGTGTTTCATATGATATGTTTCACGTGAAACATCTTAACCCGGGAAAGGTTCCTTCTTAATTTTTCCAAAGGATCTCGGAAACTTCACCGGTGTGTTTTTTACTTTGTCAACTAATATTATAACATGAACCAAGTCGCTTTGCAGTAATAAACAGGATTCTATTCCGGTTATTTTTCCTCCAAGAACTTTGATGGCTCTTTCTCCCTCATCCATTTCATCGAGATAATTTTTTCCCTTAAGGGCGATAAACTGTCCGCCCTTCCTTGCAAGGGGCAGACAAAGCTCCGAAAGTAAACATAAGTTCGCTACCGCGCGGGAGACAATACAGTCATAACCTTCCCGGTAGGCAGGATCTTTTCCAAACTCTTCTGCCCTTCCATGAAGAAACGCCACATTACTGATCCCAATCTCACGACAGATATCCTCAATCACCCTCAGTTTCTTTCCGGTGGCGTCCATCATGGTGATCTCTGCGTCCGGCAGCATAACAGCCAGCGGCACGCCCGGGAAGCCTCCTCCGGTGCCCACGTCTAAAATTGATTGAGCCCTTTTATAGATATGAGGCAGGCAGGTCAGAGAATCAATCAGATGCTTTTCGATGAACTCATCCACATCTGTAATCCGGGTGACATTGATTTTCTCATTCATAACGAGCAGCTTTTCCATATAAAGAATCATCTGGCGGCTCTGTGCTTCGTCAATGGGAATACCGCATTTTTCACCGGCTGCCATCAGCTTTTCAATATTATTCATTTTTGTTTTCCTCCACTGGCGCCTGCCTGCGGTTTTGTTCCAGATAGATGAGCAGAACAGACAAATCTGCCGGAGAGACGCCTGAAATACGTGAAGCCTGTCCCATGGATTTTGGCTGAATCTCTGTCAGTTTTTCCACGGCCTCAAGACGAAGGCCGCCAATGGCGCTGTAATCAATGCTTTCCGGAATCAGCTTCTTTTCCATTTTTTTAAACTGTTCCACCTGAGCGATCTGCTTTTTGATATAACCGTCATATTTAATCTGAACCTCCACCTGCTCGCACACAGCGTCGGAGAGTGCCGGGCGGTCCGGGTCAAGCGCCGCGGTATTGGCGTAGCCCACCTCTGGGCGACGGATAAGCTCAGCGAGGGTCACACCGCTTTTAATGGGTGAACTTCCAATTTCCTGGAGTGCTTTGTTCGTCTGTTCACCGGGTTTAATAATTAACTGGGTTAACCTTTTCTTTTCCTGCTCGACCGCGGCTTTTTTTTCTAAAAATGCCGCGTAACGCGCATCTGAGATCAGACCGATCTCATGGCCGATGGGCGTCAGGCGGAGATCGGCGTTATCCTGACGCAGAAGCAGGCGGTATTCGGACCGGGAGGTCATCATGCGGTAGGGCTCTTCTGTTCCCTTGGTGATAATATCATCAATTAAAACGCCGATATAGGCCTGGGAGCGATCCAGAACAACGGGTTCCTTCCCCTCTATGGCGCGCACCGCGTTGACACCCGCGATCAATCCCTGAGCAGCGGCTTCCTCGTAGCCCGAGGTTCCATTGATCTGCCCACCGAAAAAAAGCCCCTTAATGTCCTTGGATTCCAGACTGGCCTTCAGGCGCGTCGGGTAGATGCAGTCATACTCGATGGCGTAGGCCGAGCGCATAAATTCCACATTCTCCATGCCCGGAACAGTGCGGTAAAGAGCGATCTGCACATCCTCCGGAAGGCAGGAGGACATCCCCTGCACATAGACCTCGTTGGTGTGCAGGCCCTCTGGCTCCATGAAAATCTGGTGCTTTGGCTTGTCCGCAAAGCGCATGACCTTGGTCTCAATGGAAGGACAGTAACGCGGGCCGATCCCGACCACATCGCCGGTATACAGCGGCGACCGTTCCATATTTTCATTGATGATCCGGTGGGTCTCCTCGTTGGTGTAAGTCAGGTAGCAGGGGACCTGATCCATCTCAATCTTTTCGGTTTCAAAGGAAAAGGGAACGATTTTATCATCGCCGTACTGTATCTGCATTTTGGCGTAATCCACAGTTTTGGAATCCACCCGGGCAGGCGTGCCCGTCTTAAAGCGCTGAAGCTCGATGCCCTGCTCCAGAAGGCTGTCAGACAGCTGCATGGCGGGAAAAAGACCGTTTGGCCCGCCGTCATACTGAACCTCTCCAATAAAGATCTTCCCTTTAAGATACGTACCGGTGCAGATGACACAGGCCCTGCATTGGTAAACCGCGCCGGTCTGTACCTCAACCCCGGTAATCCGGCCGTCCTCCACAATAATACGGGTGGCCTCCTGCTGCTTTAGCAGCAGATGCTCCTGGTTCTCGATGACTTCCTTCATCCGGAACTGGTAGGCCTTTTTATCAGCCTGCGCCCGCAGGGAGTGGACCGCCGGCCCTTTACCGGTGTTCAGCATGCGGCACTGGATCATGGTGGCGTCGATATTTTTTCCCATCTCACCCCCCAGTGCATCAATTTCACGCACAAGGTGCCCCTTACCCGTTCCGCCGATGGACGGGTTGCAGGGCATCATGGCCACAGAATCGAGATTAATGGTTAATAATAAGGTTTCAAAACCCAGACGCGCAGCCGCCAAAGCCGCTTCCGCACCGGCGTGCCCGGCGCCGATGACCACCACGTCAAAGCTTCCTCCCTGATAATTCATAATACTCCTCTACTTTCCGATACAAAAATTCTTGAATATCTGATTGACGATGTCCGAGCCCACCGAACGTCCGGTAATCTCGCGGATCTTTTCAAGCCCGTCCTTAATATCAATGGAGACAAGCTCCAGCGGCATACCCATGCCAATGGTTTCAAGGGCGTTTTTCAGACAGGTCATGGCTTCCTCCAGCAAATGGACGTGGCGCACGTTATTGACAATATAGTCAGCCTCCTGATCCACCGAGCCGCCCATGACCATCTCGAGCATCCTGTTCCTGAGCGCCTCGATGCCTTTATCCTCTTTTAAGGACAGTGGCAGCCACCCCTCTGGAATCTCCCGGCTCTCGATCATGCTGTCTGTTTTATTGGCAATAAAAACCGTTTTTGATGGGTCCAGCTTCTCGATCAGCGTCTTTTCCTCTTCAGAGAAAGGACGGCTGAGATCCGTCATAAACAAAATAAGGTTGGTGTTTTTAATGAGCTGGCGGGATTTTTCCACACCGATCTGCTCAACCAGGTTATCTGTTTCACGGATGCCGGCCGTATCAATAATCTTAAAGGGGATACCGCCAATGTTGATGTATTCCTCAATAATATCCCTGGTCGTCCCCGGAATCTCGGTGACAATGGCCTTGTTTTCCATTAACAGGGTATTGAGCAGCGAGGATTTCCCGACATTGGGCTCACCCAGAATCGCGGTAGTGATGCCCTCGCGGTAAATTTTCCCGGTTTCAGAGGCCCTGAGCAGTGTGCCGACCATATCGATCGCCTGTTGAATATGGTCATTCAGGTACGCGGTGGTGACCTCCTCGATATCGTATTCCGGGTAATCAATGTTGGCCTCCACATTTGCCATGACATCAATGAGCAGATCATCGATGGCGCCCAGCCGCTGAGAAAGCTTTCCCTCAAGCTGGCCAACAGAATACTCCAGGCTCTTTTCGGTTTTGGCCGAGATAATGTCCATAACCGCCTCGGCCTGTGCCAGATCGAGCCGGCCGTTTAAAAAGGCGCGTTTTGTAAACTCGCCCGGCTCTGCCAGACGCGCGCCCGAGCGGATGACAGCGTCCAGGATTTTTTTCAGCGATACAATCCCTCCGTGACAGTTGATTTCCACCACATCCTCAGCGGTATAGGAGAAGGGGCCTTTCATTTTTGAAACCAGAACCTCGTCGATAATTTTTCCATCCTCAGGCTCGAGGATGTTGCCGTAAAGCAGCTTATGGGACTCTGCCCCTTCCACGGTTTTACCGGCGTGACTGACAAAAAGCCGGGTGACAATCGCCACTGCCTCCGGTCCGCTGACGCGTATAATGCCAATGCCCGCGCCGCCAAGTCCAGTGGCAACGGCGGCGATGGTATCTTCATTTAAGAATGCTTCGTTCATTTTTATTTCCTTTACTTGTTTTAACAATTAACAATAAATAATACAAAAGATTGTTCATTGGTAATGGCTAATGAAGGCCTTAATTTAGAAAAAACACTTTAATTCTATGAGAATCAAAGTGTTTTTCCTTAACATTATAGCATAGTTTTTGAAATAAACCTATAACAGGACTTCATCGCCTTATTTATCCTTTAGCTGGATAACAACATGGCGGTAAGGCTCATCGCCCTCGCTGAAGGTAAAGACCTTGTCACTGTTCTGAAGCTTTGCGTGGATGATTCGTCTTTCAGACGGATTCATGGGCTCAAGCGACATTTTCTTACCGTAACGCACCGCTTTTGAGGCCATCTTTTCAGCCAGCGCTTCCAGGGTTTTCTGGCGTTTACTGCGGTAATTTTCCGTATCCAGAACCACACGGATGTATTTTTCGCCGGAACGGTTGACCACCAGGCTCACCAGATACTGAAGGGAATCCAGTGTCTGGCCGCGGCGGCCAATCAAAATCCCCATATCTTTTCCCTCAAGCTCAACATGAAGCACATCGTCTTCCAAATGTGAGGTGATGGTGCATGGGATATTCATGGCATCCAGCATTTCACCCAAAAAGACCTCTGCCTTTTTACCGGCATTGTTTAACACCGTGACCTCAACAACCGCTTCCTTTTTTCCGAAAATACCAAAAACGCCGGATTCCGGTACCTGAACGACGTTGGTTTCCACCTCGTCCAGCGTTACTCCCAATTCTTTTAAACCTGCATTAATGGCATCTTCAATGGTTTTTCCTTTACCAACTACCATTTTATTCATGATTCTTCTCCTTAGCAGATATCCCGACTCCGGCCAGGGACCAGAGCGTCATTCCCATAATCCTATTCGTTTTCCGGCTCTTCCACCGAAGCACCCCGTTCAGGGATTTTCGTGATCGTCTGGCGTTTTACCTTTTTGCTGGAAGCCGGTCTTGTCAACGGCTTTCTGTCAGTCGGCTCTTCCTTCTTTTTCACGGTTTTGCCGGACTGAGCCGCCATGGCTTCTGCTCTGGCTTCACTCTGCTGCTTGCGTTCTTCCTTTTTCTTTTTAATCTCTTCGCGTTTTGCTTCTTCAACACGTTTTTCGGCTTCGCGCGGGTCAACTTTTTCAGCAGGCTTGCGCAGCATGATAAACTGCTGGACAAAGGTAAAGACATTCTGAACCACCCAGTACAGTGCGACACCGGCCGGCATACTGATGGCGGCAAAGCCGATGAAGATCGGCATGATGTAGAGCATCATGTTCTGGGTTTTTTCAGCCGACTTATCCATGGTTCCCTTTTGTACAGACATGGTAAACTTCTGTGTAATAAAGGTAAAGACCACACAAAGGATGGGCAGAATGTACCACGGGTCCGGGTTCCCTAAATCAGGAATCCATAAAAACTGCTGGCTGATGGCTGATACATCGCCGTTGGTAAATACCCATTTTCCAGGATCTCTCAGCGCTCCAAACAAAGCGTAAATAATGGGCAGCTGGATCAGAAGCGGCAGGCAGCCTGCCATTGGGCTGACATTGTACAGCTTGTACAGCTTCATGGTCTCCTGATTGAGCTTGTCCGGATTATTTTTATACTTCTTCTGCAGCTTCTGCAGTTCAGGCTGTAACGCCTGCATTTCTCTCATGGATTTTGTCTGTTTGATGTTCAGCGGCAAAATACAGAATTTTACCAGAATGGTAAACAGAATGACGGCCACGCCGTAATTCTGAACAAAATTATAGATTTGAAACAGTACAAACCCAAATGCCTGATATAAAATATGCATGCAATAGCTCCTTTAAAATTTCCCCTGAATTTTTCAGGGGAGCGGATCATAGCCACCCGGATGAAAGGGATGGCATTTTAAAATTCTTTTGGTACCGAGGAACAGTCCTTTGAATATACCGTATTTTAGTACGGCCTGGTAGCAATACTCTGAACAGGTTGGTAAAAACCGACACGAATGCGGCAGACAGGGCGAAATATAGCGCTGATAGCCTCGTATCAATTTTAAGATAAACCTTTTAATCATGATCCTGCCTCATAAGATTTTTCTTATAAAATAAATGCTTTAAAGATTTTTCGATAACCGGATATTTTTCATCTTTACAGCTGGCTTTGGCAATTAATACTAAATCATATCCCAGTGCAAACTGATTTTCATTAAGCCTGTAGGCTTCCTTGAGCTGTCTCCGGATACGGTTGCGCACAACCGCGCGGTTGGAAACTTTTTTGCTCACTATGATACCCAGACGATTGGTATCTTTCCCATTTTTTAAATAATGCATCACAAGATTACGATTGCCAAAGACCTTCCCTTTTTGGTACACAAGCTTAAAGTCTTTCTGCTTTTTTAATGTACAAATTTTTGCCAAAAAAATTACTCCTGACATTGAGTTTTTACCTGATTTACAGGTAAGCCATAGTAAACAAAAGACCGTTCAAGAGTCTTAAACGGTCCATACAAGTCTATGCAGATAATTTTGCTCTACCTTTAGATCTTCTTTTCTTTAAAATGACACGACCACTTGTGGTAGACATTCTTTTTCTGAAACCATGTTCTTTTTTACGCTGTCTTACTTTTGGTTGAAATGTTCTTTTCATTACGACACCCCCTGACTTTCCGATTTATCATCATTTTGTTTTCATAAGCATATTAGACTTTTACTTTAGGATTATATAATTTTGGCTCCCTGTTGTCAAGAAATTTTCTCAAAAAGCCATGTTTTCCTTTGTTTTTTTCAGGTCTTTTGTTCTGGTATTTTTTGTCCGAATCTGGTAAAAACCCGTTTTTTTATCCACAATCTGATTTAAGCTTATTGAATTATCCACAGGACTTTGTTATACTGTACTATACTGTTAATAAATATCCACAGCTTTCGTTTTTTGTTTATTAGTCTATGGATAAGCTGTGCACAACTTGATAAAAACTCTGAAACCGGCTTGTTTAGGCGGTTTTTCTTGCGGATAAATCTTTATTTTTTATTAACATCTGTGTTTACAATTAAAATAATTTAACACCTGTGCACAACCCTGTTTATTTTTTGTGCATAGACTCTTAATTAAAATAGCCCAATACTCACAAACAAATCGGAGGTTGACCTGTGGATGATTCAATTGTAAAAATCTGGGAGAAAGCCCTGAGCCTTATTAAGGAAGAGATGTCTGAGCTCAGTTACAATACCTGGTTTACAAATACGAAGCCGCTTAAAATAATCAGCGGCACTTTTTACCTTATTTCGGACAATGATTTTGAGCGCGGTATGCTTGAAACCCGCTACAAAGCCCTGATCACCAACGCCCTGACCCAGGTGATGGAACAGGAATGCAAGGTTCAGATCGTTTTATCCGAAAAGGAAGTACCGGATATTGCCGAACAGAGCGCTCCCATGCCTAAACCGGAGGGAGGCTTAAAGCCTGCCAGCAACGGCGGCAGCATGAATCCCAAGTATACCTTTGAAAAATTTGTCATCGGTGAAAACAACCGCTTTGCCCATGCGGCCTGCGTGGCCGTATCCGAGGCGCCGTCCGAGCGGTACAATCCTCTGTTTATCTACGGGGGCGTCGGTCTTGGGAAAACCCATCTGATGCAGGCCATCGGCAATTATATTTTATCCTATGCGCCCACCAAGAAGGTGGTCTATGTGTCCTGCGAAAAATTCACCAATGAATTCATCGACGCCATCCAGAACCAGAACAACATCGACTTCAGAAATAAATACCGCAACGTGGATATCCTGCTCATCGACGACATCCAGTTTCTGGCCGGCAAAGACGGAACACAGGAAGAATTTTTCCATACCTTCAACGCCCTGCACGAGGAAAACAAGCAGATCGTCATCAGCTCAGACCGTCCGCCCAAGGAAATTCCAAAGCTCGAGGAACGCCTGCGCTCACGCTTTGAGATGGGGCTTATCACTGATATCTCTGCCCCGAACTTTGAAACGCGAATTGCCATCCTGCGTAAAAAAGCCGAATCCTACAAGGAAGAGATCCCGAACGATGTGCTCAGCTTCATCGCGGACAGCATCCATTCCAATATCCGAGAGCTCGAGGGGGCTTTAACCACAGTGGTCGCCTACTCAAAGCTCCACGGCGAGCCCATCTGTCTGGAAACAGCCAAGGATGCCCTGAAGGATATTTTCAAGGCCAAGGAAAACATCGTCATCAACAGTACCTATATTAAGGAAATGACCGCTAAATATTTCAACGTCACCATTGAAGACATTGACTCCAAAAAAAGAACCAAGGCCATTTCACTGCCCCGGCAGGTCGCCATGTACCTGACCCGCGATTTAACCGACCTCTCTCTCCCCAAAATCGGCGAGGAGTTCGGCGGACGCGACCACTCCACAGTCATTCACGCCTGCCAGAAGATCAACGAGGAGATGGAAGCCAACACAGATTTTAAAAATCTGATCATCCGGATACAGAAAGAGATTACAGGAAACTGACGCCGAGTCCAAATTTTGAAAAAATTTGGCCGAACACGAAAAGGGAGCGGCAGCTCCCGAGTGTTCGGTAACGAGGCTAACGCATTTTAACTAAAAAATCATCCGAAGGATATTAAAAGATTTTTTAGTTAAAATACGATCCTTAACCCTGTGGATAACCTGATTTTTCTCAACATAGTACCCCCTTGTTTGTCCACAGCTTGTCCACTGTGAATAACTTTGGATTTTCGCAGTCCTCCGCTGTTTTCTGAGTTATCCACAGTCCCAACAGTCCCTACTACTATTATTACTAAAATAAATACTTATATATTATTTAATATTCAGGGAAGCAGCCTTCCCAAAAGAGAGGTGCCTTTATGAAATTCAGCTGCTCACGCGACGCGCTTATCAATGCTTTATCCATTGCCCAGAAGGGGGTATCCAACAAAACGACCCTGCCTGTGCTTGAGGGAATCTTGTTTCAGGTATACAATAATCAACTGGTTTTAACTTCCACCGATTTGGAAATCGGCGTTCAAACCAGCCTTCCAGCCAACGTGGACATGGATGGTGAGATTATTTTATCATCCAATTTGATCACCGAAGTGATCCGTAAATTATCGGGAGAAGAGGTTTTTTTCCAAAAAGACGACTCAAACCAGGTGAAAATTGAGTGCCTTCTGTCAAACTTTACCATTAAAGGCTTCCCCACCGATGAGTTCCCGGAATTTCCGGAAGTCATTGAGGAGCACAGCTTTGTCATTGAGGCGGGGGTTTTAAAGGAAATGATCCGCGGCACCATCTTCTCGGTGGCTGTCAGCGAAAACATTCCTGTGCTCACCGGTCTTAAAATGGAAATCGAAAATGATGCCATCAGCCTGATCGCGCTGGACGGCTACCGCCTTTCTTTAAAAAGGGGTAAGCTCAAGGAGCCCATCGACGGCAGCATTTCTGTGATTATTCCCGGAAAGAGCATGAACGAGCTCAACAAGCTGCTATCCGGCTACAATGAAAATGTCATCGTGAAGTTCTCAAAAACACAGATCTTCTTTGAAATGGGCAATACCCAGTTTACCTCCCGCCTGCTCGAGGGCGAGTTCATCAATTACAAGCACATTATCCCGACCGAAAAGGCCACTCAGGTCAAGGTTTCCAGAAAGCTTCTTTTAGAGAGCAGCGAGCGCGCCGCGCTTCTGGCGAGAGAGGGGAAAAACAACCTGATCAAAATGGACTTTAACATTGACCAGCTGATCCTGACCTCCAACGCGGAAATCGGGGATGTCTTTGAGGTCATTCCCATTGAAAACCAGGGCGACCCCATCAAGATCGCCTTTAACTCCAAATTTTTTATCGACGCGCTGAAGGTTATTGACCGGGATGAGATGAGTATTGAGCTGACCACCTCTGTGGGACCGGCTGTGATCGTGCCGGCTGGCGGTTCAGATGAATTTATTTACCTGATCCTGCCAGTCCGAATCGCTGAGGAAGCATGAGTTTTTTTGTCTCAGAGAAAAACCTGTATTATCATTAAGAAAAATCATGATTTTAAAGGATTTGTTTACAAATCCTTTTTTATTTGTGGTATACTATCTTATGTATGTACTTTTTATTGCTGTTTTTCAAGCGTATTTCCAATTTTAAGGGGAAAACGCGAGAAAAACTATTTTTTAAAAGGCTTACAAACTTAAAGAGGAATAAATATGGAAATTATCGAAATTAACACGGAGTTCATAAAGCTGGATCAGCTTCTTAAGTTTGCCGGACTGGTTGGTAATGGCAGCGACGCAAAAATGGTGATTCAGGATGAAATGGTGCGTGTGAACGGAGAAATCTGTACCATGCGCGGAAAAAAGCTCCGTCCCGGAGATGTGGTTGAGGTTGAGGACGCCGGAAGCTTTGAGGTTGCCGCCGCCCAATGATTCTCACCAGGCTGCACCTCGTCCATTACCGGAATTACAAGGATGAAACCTTTGCGTTTTCGCCGGGCATCAATGTCATCTGCGGCCAGAATGCTCAGGGAAAAACCAATTTGGTCGAGAGCATCCACCTGCTCTCCAGGGGCTATTCGCACAAGACGGGAACGCTCATGGATATGGTGGACTTTGACGAAGCCGGTTTTTTTGTCCAGGCGGATATTGTCAAAGAGGATATTTCCCATACCCTGTCCATCAAGATGCAGGATAAAAAAAAGACCATTCTTTTAAATGGTAAGAAGGAAACCCGGCGCGACGCAGTGCTGGGCGTTCTGACCACCATTTTATTTGAGCCCGACGACCTGAAGATCGTCAAGGAAGGGCCGGAAAAAAGAAGGCGTTTTATGAACAATGAGATCAGCGGCTTTAAGCCCAACTATCTCTATGTTTTAAAGAATTACGCCAAGATACACAATCAGCGCAATGCCCTGCTCAAGGAAATAAAGTACGACAGTACCCTGGCCCTTACCCTGGATTCCTGGGATGAGCAGCTGGTCAAATACGGCGCGGCACTCATGCGCTACCGCATTGATTACCTCAGACGGCTGAATATAAAGGCCCGTGAGCTTCACCGTGAGCTCAGCGGCGGCCGTGAGGAGCTGGTGCTTTTCTATCAGAATAATGTTCTTGAAAATCCTCAGGAGTTTTCGGACCTTGAACGGATTTTCAGAGAAAAGCTGAGGGCCTCCAGACAGGAGGACATTGCCCGCGGGTCCACCACCTACGGACCCCATGTGGACGATATTCTGATTCACTTAAACAATAAGGATGCAAAAAAATACGGCTCACAGGGACAGCAGCGGACAGCTGCTATTTCTTTGAAGCTTTCTCAGATTGAAATTTACAGGGAAAGCACCGGGGATTACCCTGTGGTGCTCCTTGATGATATTTTGTCCGAGCTGGATGACAGACGCCAGCGCAATATCCTTTCCATTTTGGGAAAGACCCAGGCGTTTATCACCTGTACGGACAGCAGTTTTATTGAAAATTACACCGAACTTCATTCAAAGATGATTAAAATAGAGAATGGAAAACAATTAGAAGCTGATCACTGTTAGCTTTGGTAACAAACGGAGGTTTTTATGTCAGACAATTTGAAAAATGAACAAAACGGCTATACTGCCGACCAGATACAGGTGCTGGAGGGCCTTGAGGCTGTCCAGAAAAGACCTGGGATGTATATCGGGAGCACGGGAAAGCAGGGGCTCCACCACCTTGTCTACGAAGTCGTGGACAACTCCATCGACGAGGCCCTGGCGGGCTACTGTAAAAATATCGTGGCCACCATTGATAAAAATAACGGTATCACCGTTGTGGATGACGGACGCGGTATTCCCACAGATATGAACCACAAAATGAAAAAGACCGGGGTTGAGCTGGCCCTGACGGTTCTTCACGCCGGCGGTAAATTCGGCGGAGGAGGATACAAGGTATCCGGCGGTCTCCACGGCGTTGGGGTTTCCGTTGTCAACGCGCTCTCCTCTGAGCTGACCGTTGAGGTTAAGCAGAACAAGAAGATTTTCCACCAGACCTTTTCCAAGGGAAAGAAAACCTCTGAGCTTGAAGTGACCGGCAACACCAACCGCACAGGCACCACCATCCATTTCCAGCCCGATCCGGATATTTTTGACGAGCTGGTATATGATTTCGACGTGCTGGAGCACCGCCTCAGAGAGCTGGCCTTTTTGAATAAAGGCGTCTCCATTACGCTGATTGACGAGCGTGAAGCTGAAAAGCGCAAGGAAACCTATTGCTACGAAGGCGGTATCCGTTCTTATATCGAGTACATGAACAAGAACAAGGATCCGCTCTATGAACAGATCGCGTATTATGAAAAGGAAATGGATGATTACAGCCTTGAGATTGCCTTCCAGTACACGGCAGGCTATTCTGAAAACATCTATTCCTACGCCAACAATATCTATACCCCAGAGGGCGGAAGCCATTTGAACGGCTTTAAGAGCGCCCTGACCCGCACCATCAACACCTATGCCAGAAAGAATAACTACATCAAAGGCAATGACAAAAACCTGACTGGTGAGGATGTACGTGAAGGTCTGACGGCCATCATCAGCATCAAGCTGCTGGACCCGCAGTTTGAGGGACAGACAAAAACCAAGCTTGGTAACCCCGAGGTCAAGGGGATTGTTGAAACCATTGTCGGTGATGAGCTCTCCGCTTTCCTGGAGGAAAATCCCACCATTGCCAAAACCGTTATCGAAAAAACCCTGAGCGCGTCCAGAGCCCGTGAAGCGGCCAAAAAAGCCCGTGAGCTCACCAGACGTAAAAGCGCTCTGGACACCACAGCCCTGCCGGGCAAGCTGGCGGACTGCCGTGAAAAGGATCCGGCCATGTCCGAGATCTTTATCGTGGAAGGGGACTCCGCGGGCGGCTCGGCCAAATCCGGCCGTGACTCCAGAATCCAGGCGATTCTGCCGCTGCGGGGTAAGATCCTGAACGTTGAGAAATCCCGTCTCGACCGTATTCTCACCGCAGATACGCTGAAATCCATGATCACAGCCTTTGGTACCGGCGTCGGTGAAGACTTTAACGTTGAGAAGGCCCGTTACCACAAGATCATTATCATGACCGATGCCGACGTCGACGGCGCGCACATCCGTACACTGCTTTTAACCTTCTTCTACCGCTACATGCGCGGCCTGATCGAGCAGGGCTATGTGTATATTGCCCAGCCGCCGCTCTTTAAGGTCGCCAGAGGACAGCATGTCGAGTATATCTACAACGAAAAGGCCCTCGACAAAATGTTTGAGGACAAGGAACGCAGCAAGTACACCATCCAGCGTTACAAAGGTCTTGGGGAAATGGATGCCCACCAGCTTTGGGAAACCACCATGGACCCCTCTGTCCGTATCCTGAACCGCGTCAATATCGACGACGCGGCCTATGCCGACGAGGTGTTCACCATCCTCATGGGCGACAAGGTACAGCCGAGAAAAGAATTTATTGAACGCAACGCGGCTAAAGTTAAAAATCTGGATATCTGACGCCGGGCACTGTGGCGGATGTATTATAAAATTGGGAGTTAAACTAAAATATGGATGAAATTATCGAATATGACCGAATAAAAGAAGTAAATATTGAAGAAGAGATGAAGGAGTGCTATGTGGATTATGCCATGAGCGTTATCATCGGGCGTGCGCTTCCCGATGTGCGTGACGGCTTAAAGCCTGTCCACAGACGTATCCTTTACGCCATGAGCGAGCTTGGCATGACGCCGGACAAGCCGACCCGTAAATCGGCCCGTATTGTCGGGGAAGTTCTGGGGAAATATCACCCGCACGGGGATACCGCGGTTTATGACGCCATGGTGCGTATGGCCCAGGATTTCTCAACCCGCTACATGACCATCTTCGGGCAGGGAAACTTTGGCTCCATCGACGGCGACGGCGCTGCCGCCATGCGTTACACAGAAGCCAAGATGTCCAAAATCGCGCTGGAAATGCTGCGCGACATCAACAAGGACACGGTTGACTTTATCCCGAACTTTGATGAATCCGAAATGGAACCGGAAGTCCTTCCGGCCCGTGTCCCCCACCTGCTGGTCAACGGCTCTGCCGGGATCGCGGTCGGGATGGCGACGAATATTCCGCCACATAATCTGGGCGAGGTCATTGACGGCACCGTGGCCTACATCGACAACCCGGAAATTTCCATCGACGAGCTGATGACCTATATCAAGGGACCGGACTTCCCGACAGGGGGGACTCTGCTCGGAAAAGCCGGCGTCAAGGAAGCCTACCGTACCGGACGCGGCCGCATCAAGGTGCGTTCAAAGGTTGAGATGGAAACCACTAAAAAAGGCCGTAAACAGATCGTTGTCACCGAGATCCCTTACATGGTCAACAAAGCCAAGCTGGTGGAAAAAATCGCCGAACTGGTCAAGGAAAAGCGCGTGGAAGGCATTGCGGACCTGCGCGACGAAACCGACCTTAAAAAAGGGATTCGCATCGTCATCGAGCTCAAGCGCGACGCCAATGAGACCATTATCCTGAACCAGCTGTACAAACACACACAGCTCCAGGATACCTTTGGGGTTATCATGCTGGCGCTGGTGGGCAATGAGTACGATAAGAAAAAGCTTGAACCAAAGGTTCTGAACCTGAAACAGGTGCTGCACTACTACATCGAGCACCAGAAGGAAATCATCACCAGAAGAACCATCTTTGATCTTAAGAAGGCAGAAGCCCGGGCCCATATTCTGGAAGGTCTGCGCATCGCCCTTGACAACATCGACGAAGTCATCGCGCTGATCCGCGCGGCCAAGGATGGCAAGGAAGCTAAAATCCAGCTGATGGAACGCTTTGCCCTGACCGAGATCCAGGCACAGGCCATTCTGGACATGCGTCTCCAGCGCCTGACCGGTCTGGAACGCGAAAAGATCGAGGAAGAATATGCTGAGCTGCAGAAAATGATCGCTGAGTACAAGGCGATTCTGGCGGATGAGCAGCTGGTGCTCAACATCATCAAGGAAGAGCTGACAGAGATCAAGGAAAAATACGGCGATGAACGAAGAACCTCCTTTGACATCGACGTGGAAGACTTTGACGTGGAGGACCTCATCGAGGAAGAGGAAGTGGTGATCACCATGACCCACATCGGCTATGTCAAACGGATTTCAGCAGATACCTACCGCTCACAGAAGCGCGGCGGCAAGGGGATCACAGCCCTGTCCACCCGTGAAAATGACTTTGTGGAGCACCTCTTCACCACCACCACCCACCACTTCCTGCTGTTCTTCAGCAATAAGGGCAAGGTGTACCGCCTGAAGGCCTTTGAGGTGCCGGAGGGCGGCCGTACCGCAAGAGGGACGGCCATCGTCAACATTCTTCAGCTGGATCCGGATGAAAAGATCACGACCATGATTCCGGTCAAGGAATTTACAGCGGACAAATGCCTGATCATGGCGACCAAGCAGGGGATCATTAAAAAGACTGATCTCACCGAGTACGATTCCTCCAGAAAGAACGGCATCATCGGCATTAACCTGCGTGAAGGCGATGAGCTCATCAATGTCCGCCTGGTGGAAGAGAACGAGGATATTGTCATGGGGACTCAGAAGGGCTACGCCATCCGGTTTACTTCCAAGGAAGTGCGCCCGCTAAAACGTACCTCCATCGGGGTGCGCGGCATCGAGCTGCGTGACGACGACGTGGTTGTGGGCATGGACATTGTATCGGATGACCTGTTTGTGCTCTGCGTATCCGACAACGGCTACGGCAAGCTGACCTCCGGCGACCAGTACCGCTCGCAGAAACGCGGCGGCAAGGGCGTCCAGACCTATAAGGTCACCAAGAAAACCGGCGAGCTGGTCGGCTTCTGTGTCATCAGCCGGGACGGCGAGATCATGATGATCAACAACCAGGGCGTGGTTATTAAGCTGGAAGGCAACGACATCTCCATGGTTGGCCGTAACACCCAGGGCGTCCGCCTGATGAAGCTTCAGGCCGGCGAACAGATCGCGACCATATCCAAGGTTTATAAAGAGGACCCGGAAGAGGAAAACGAGGACGGCCAGGTTTCCATTCTGGACGAAAAATAAAAAATGCTGATTGATCAGAAATACATTCAGGTAAATGTAGAGGCGGCGGACTGCTTTCAAGCGATAGAGGCCGCCGCCTCTCCCCTTTTAAGGGACCATAAGATTGATGAGGCCTACATCACGGCGGCCTGCGAGCGTGAAAAAATCTTTCCGACAGGGCTGCCAACGCCCATCGGTGTCGCCATTCCCCACGCCGAGCCCGACAATGTGCTGGAGGAGGCAGTGTCGCTTCTCACCTTAAAAAATCCCGTGGTTTTTCACGGCATGGGCGCGCCTGAGGAGAACATTGAGGTCTCCATTCTTTTTCTCTTAGCCATTAAGGACGGCGAAAAGCAGATTGAAACCCTGCAGAAAATTGTTCTGATGATACAAGATGAAATGGTTTTACATAAAATAGCAGGTGCAAAAAACCCCGAGTGGATATATAATTTAGTAAAAGATATCGACGGGCTGGATTAGATTTTCAGCCGATAAAGTAAGACGATCACTAATAAGAGAGAGGTACTCATTATGAACTACAAAATTTCCCCATCAATGCTGAGCGCGGATTTTGCCAACCTGGACCGTGATTTGAAATCCGTTGAGGCCGGCGGCGCGGACTGGCTTCACGTGGATGTGATGGACGGCCATTTTGTTCCAAACATTACCATCGGGCCAGATCAGGTAAAATGCCTCCGGAAAACCATCGGCCTTCCCTTTGATGTCCACCTGATGATCAGTGAACCGCTGAAATACATCGAACGCTTTGCCGACGCCGGAGCGGACATCATCACCGTGCACGTTGAGGTGGAGGATGACACCCGGGAATGTATCGAGCTGATTAAAAAATGCGGCAGCCAGGCCAGTCTGGTAATCTCCCCGGATACGCCCATCGACGTGCTTGCCCCTTTCATCGACGATATTTCCATGATTCTGGTCATGGGTGTGTACCCGGGCTTCGGCGGACAGAAGTATATTCCTGAAACCACCGAGCGTTTAAAGGGCATCCGCGCCATGATCGGCGACCGTGACGTTGACCTGGAAATAGACGGCGGCGTGAACTTTGAAACCTTAAGCACCGTAGTCGAAGCCGGCGCCAATGTCATCGTGTCAGGTTCCTGCCTGTTTAACGGCAATATGAAGGAAAATATCAGCCGTTTCAGAGAAATAATGGATGGTGTACAGAAATGAAAACTGTTTTAGTGGCCTGCGGCGCCGCTGTGGCGACTTCCACTGTAGTTGCCAAAAAAATTGAAAAAATTGCGTCGGAAAGTGGCATTGAATTGAAAACGGTCCAGGCAAAAGCGTCTGAGGTCGCCCAGAAAGCGGCTGAGATCAAGCCGGACATTATTGTATGCACCTGCCAGCTCGATGGCGACATCGACATTCCGGTCATGAATGGCCGTTCCTTTTTAACCGGCATCAATCTTCAGAAAACAACCGGCGAGCTACTGGAAATTCTGAAAGGATAACAGACAATTTTTTGAATCGTATTTCATTTACAGGCGGCTTCGGCCGCTTTTTTAATATCCGGATGCGTCTGCAAATGCCGCTTGTTTTTGAGAAAATTTAATGTTACACTTGAGTTGTTTTATGAGAAGAGGATTTATTATAAAGAAAGTAACGGGATAGAGAGATGAAACTAAAAATCAGTCTGCGGCTGACCACCTTTGTTTTTTGCGCACTGGCCATTATCGCAGCCGTTCTGTCTTTTATCAATACACAAAAGGTCGGTCTGAAAATACAGGAGGAGGCTGACCGGACGGAAAACCATAACCAGTGTGAGGATAAAATTCTGGAATTTACAAAAGCCTCCGATGATCTCACCACCGCCACGCGGCATTTTGTGGCGACTGGCGATCCGGTCTACATGAACCAGTACTGGCAGGAGGCAGACACCGCCCGCCACCGCGAGGACGCCGTAGACGGCCTTAAAGCCCTGGGGATCAGCGCCGCGGAGCAGACACTTTTAGACAACGCCATGGCGGCCTCCGACAGTCTCATGGAAACCGAAATTCTCGCCATGCGCTTAAAGGCGGACGCGGTGGGAATCCCCGCAAGCGAAATGCCGGCCGAGGTGGCCGGTTATGCCTATAAAAACGGCGAGGAGGCTGTCAGCGCGGCGGAGAAGGAACAGCTGGCCATCAGAAGTATCTTTAACGACGTCTATGAGAACCAGAAAAATGAAATCACCGACAGTATGGCAGGCTTCAGAAGCCAGCTGCACGAGCGGAAAACCAGTGAGACCACCCTCTCAAATATCCAGACGGAGCGCTCCTTGAACCGCATGCTGGCTTATGATTTTTTCCTGCTGTTACTGCTGCTGGTACTGTCTTTTTTTCTGATGTTTTTTGTGACTACCCCCCTGTACCGCTATTATAAGAGTCTTAAAAATTCCGGAAAAAACGGGACGGAGCGCTTAATCCCCGGCGGATCGCTGGAAATTCAGCAGTTTGCCGAGAGCTTTAACGCCATGGTGGACGACCTGAAAAATCAAAATGCCGAGCTGCTGGAAAAAAGCCGTAAGGACAGCCTGACCGGCCTGTATAACCGCGAAGCCTTCGATGTCTATATTAAGGAGACCATCGGGACACAGGACGGCAGAATGGCTTTGTTTTTCATGGATATGGACGAGTTTAAAGGGCTTAACGACCGGTACGACTACCTTGTCGGCGACCAGGTGCTGACAGAGGTTGGTCAGAGGCTGAAGAGCATCGCACAGGCATATGGCGGGAAGGCCGCAAGAGTCGGCGGAGAGGAGTTTGCCATGCTGCTGCCAGCGGTCCGGACACCGCAGGCGGCTCAGGAGGCAGCCGAGAAGGTGATAAAAGCCATCTCCGAGATAAAGCCCGAAAGCGGCCAGGCAGAGCGGAAGGATTTTCCGGTATCGGCCAGTGTGGGCGTTCTGCTCTGGGACAGCCGGAGGGACGCGCTGCCCCTGCGCGAGGTGCTGCACCGCTCCGATCTGGCCTGCAGCCGCGCCAAGCAGCAGGGAAAGGGCCACTTTAAGCTCTACTATGCCAACGACAGCGACCTCCAGGCCATGCAGTATACCCAGGAGCATGAGCAGCAGGTTGAGGATGAAATGTACGGCGCACTTGCCAGGCGGGAGTTTGAAGCTTACTACCAGCCAAAGTACAACATTGAAACCGGGGAGATCGTGGGAGCGGAGGCACTGGTGCGCTGGAACCATCCGGTCCGTGGAATTCTCTCCCCTGCCCACTTCATCCCGGTTTTTGAGGCCAACGGCTTTGTGGTTCAGCTGGATTTTTATATCTTTAAAAAAGTCTGCCGGACCCTTGCCGGACAGCTTGAAAACAATGAGCCCGCCGTACCGGTGGCGGTCAATTTCTCCAGCCGACATTTCGCCAACCCGGGCTTTGCCGACGAGGTCAGGCGCATCGCTTCGCTGATGTCAGTGCCGCCCTCCTTTCTGGAGATCGAGATTACAGAGACGACGCTCATGGAAAACTGGGATGAGACCATTACCCAGACCCGTCGGCTGCGGGAAATGGGCTTCAGTGTCGCGCTGGACGACTTTGGCACTGGCTACTCCTCCATGGGCGTTCTCCAGGAGCTCCCGGTGGATGTGATTAAAATCGACCGGAGTTTTATCAACCGGGATTTGAGCGAGCACCGCAACGCCATGTTTATCACCGGCATTGTCAATATCGCCCGGGTGCTGAAGCTCCGGATCATCTGCGAGGGCGTGGAGACCCGGGAGCAGGTTGACTTTCTGCGGCAAAACGGCATCCGTTTTGTCCAGGGCTATTATTATTCCAGGCCGGTTGAGGAAGCGGTATTTAAGGAGAAACTGTCAGAAAATAAAACGCGTTGATGGAGAGCCGGTAACGGCTCTTTTTTGTATTCTTTTTTTGCAGGATTGACAGGGCTTTCGCAGATTTCTATAATGGCTTTAAGGGGCGCGGCCCAGAGGGTGGCGCAGAAGGAGGAGAAAATGAAAAAGGTGGTTATCGGATGCAGCGTGCTTCGCAGGGAGATCGAGGCGGCGCTTGAGAATCAATCGGATTTTAAGTTCAACTGGCTGGAGGACCAGCTGCACAACGTGCCGGAAAAGCTCCACGAAAAGGTACAGGCCGCCATCGATGCGGAGACGGACGCGGAGATCATTTACCTGCTCTACGGCCACTGCGGCCAGGCCCTCACCGGCGTTGAGGCTCGAAACTGCCCGGTGGTGCTGCCAAAGGTAGAGGACTGCATCGACGTGCTGCTCTGCCACAACCCCAATACCGCCGAAATGCGGCGGACCTCGTATTTCGTGTCACAGGGCTGGTTATGGGGCGATGAGGGCCTTGGGTATGAATATGACCGCATGAAGGAAAAATACGGCGAAAAACGGGCTTTACGCGTCATAAAAGCCATGTATAAAAATTATAAGTACCTCATGTTTGTCAAAACCGGCGTGGAGGACCAGAGTGTCCGTGAAAAATGCGCCGGTGTGGCGGAAAAGCTGAACCTTGAGCTGAAGGAAACCGATGGCGACGTGGAGCTGGTCATCGAAATGCTCACCGGCAGCGCCGATGAGCGTTTTATCGTGATTCAGCCGGGCGAAGCCATACGGGAGGAAATGTTCAGAGCCTGTTAAATTCCCCGGCCCATTCAAAGCCTTTTTTGGCTGCGATGACGGCGATCACCTCATTGATGACCGCAGCGGCCGCGATGGTTCCCTGGATGATCCTGGCGCTTTCCGGCGCGGGAACAGACAGCACCGATACGGCAATGCCGGTAAAGACCAGCGAAACCCCCGAGTGCGGCAGCAGGGTGAAGCCCAGGTATTTCCGTACCGTATCCGGCGATTTTGTCAGCTTTGCGCCGATCCAGGCCCCGCAGTATTTTCCGCAGGCCCGGGCCACGATGTAGAGCGCTGTGAACAGGCCCGCCCCCAGGATAAGATGATAATCCAGCGGCGCGCCCAGGTTGAGAATCACAAGGATCATCGCAGCGCCGAGAACAGGGTTAAAGCTGCTGAGGATTTCTTCCAGACGCTGTGGAGACACCATGTTTGAAAAGACAGCGGAAAAGGCCATGCCCATGAGCATAAAATTGAGCACGGGCTTTGGCATCAGGAAGGTATTGCATAAAAATCCGAGGGCGGAGGTCAAAAGCAGCATGACGGCGAGAACAGCCACCGTGGCAGGCGCAGCGGCCTTTCGGCGCAGCATAAGCCCGGCAGGCAGCCCGGCCGCCGCACCGATAAGCAGGGGCAGCACCACCACAGCGGCGATCATGTAGGCTGGCAGCTTCTGTTCGGAGATACTGCCGGCCACGAGGGCGATGGTGGTAAAAAACACAATCACCCCCACCATGTCATCCAGCGCCGCCATGGGGATCAGGGTTCTGGTCACAGGCCCGTCAGTTTTAAATTCCCTGACGATTGAGAGGGCCGGAGCCGGGGCGGTGGCCAGGGCCACGCCGCCGAAGATAAAGGCCAGGTAAAGCGGAATGCCCGTTAACCAGAAAACAAAACCGAACACAGCCGACACCAGAAAAAACGTCCCCAGAGACTGGGTGAGCGTGGTGATGATAATGGATTTTCCGGATTTTTTAATGCGGCTCCAGACAAGCTCTGTACCGATCATCAGGCCGACGGTGCACTCCAGAACATGGATGATGGCCTGGTACCACCCGGCCTCCAGAATGGCGCTGTTTAAAAGGCCCGCGGCGTGAGGCCCCAGAAGCATGCCGGCGATGAGCCAGCCCAGAATGGCGGGCAGCTTTATCCTCGAGACAAGCTTGCCGGTCAGAAATGCCGCGGCAACGGTGAGCAGCAGTCTTAAAAGAGCGGTGATCATGCCTTACACCCTCTTTCTGCCAGGCCGTAAAGCATAAAATCCAAAAATTTTGACAGGTTGACCTCGTGGGCAGAGACGATGTCAGAAAAAGGCAGGTTACTGTACACAGGGCTGCTGAAATAGCCATTGAACATGTCCTGCATTAAGGAAAAATACGCCAGTGCGTCAGCCTCCGATACCCCCTGCCTTAAGGTCAGGGAGGAGAGCATTTTCTGGTAGAGCGCGAGATTGAGGGCCTTAAAATCCTTTTGGAGGTCTTTGATCTCTTTTTTGAGCGGCTCGGGCGGCTGGAGGATGGCCTCGAAAAAAAGACGGGTGGCGTATTCGTTTTCCTGGAAAAAGCGCAGACGGGCATCCATGTAGCCGCGCAGGTCAGAGCCCGTGTCTTTTTCTCTCAGATAAGCCGTTAAGGCGCTGAAGCTTTTCGCCACGCAGGCCAGGTACAGGGCGTCCTTGTTCTTGAAATTGTGGTAGAGCAGCCCCTTGGGGATCCCCGCGCCGCAGATGGCGTTGAGTGAAGCGGCGGAATAACCCTTTTCCCCGAATTCCCGCATGGCGGCAGCCATGATCCGTTCTCTGGTGATTTCTGTTTTTTCTTCTTTTTTCATAGCAGAACCTCTATATTATAGACTTATAAGTCTATAATATAGAAAACAGACCATGTGGTCAACAATTATTTTAAATTTAATACAACCCTATCCCATAAAATTGAGGGCCGCGTATATGCCCATGCCGATGACGCCGCACCCCAGCATGACATAAATGGGGTTGAGCTTAAATTTGCGGAGGATAAAAAGACTGGCGGCAAAGAGAACTACAGCCACAAAATCAAGGTTGTCCGCTGTGAACTGGACCAGACCGTTTTTGAAAAAAGCGACGATGACAATGGAAAGGCCGGCTGAGGCGATGAGGGCTACCACCGCGGGGCGCAGGCCTGAGAGCACCCCCTTGATCGTGTTCAGGTTTCGGAAGCGGTAGTAAACCGCAGCCAGAATCAGCACGATGATACAGGAAGGGGTGACACAGCCGACGGTCGCGATAACAGCGCCGCCGATGCCGGCGATTTTGATGCCCACAAAGGTGGCGGCATTGATGGCAATGGGGCCCGGCGTCATCTGCGAGATGGTAATGATGTCAATGAACTGGGTCATATCCATCCATCCGTGGAGGTTGACGACCTGCTCCTGAATGAGCGGCAGGGCCGCATATCCCCCGCCGATACTGAAAAGACCGATCTGAAAAAAGCTGACGAATAACTGAAGATATATCATGGCCGCCTCCTACAAAAGTTTTTTCCCGGTGCGTTTCGCCGTAAAGGTCACCAGGGCACCGATCAAACCGCAGATCAGAATGAGGATAATCACGTTCATTTTCACAAAAGCGCTGAGGATAAAAACCATCACCATCATGATGACCGGCAGGGCCTTGCGGGCCTTGAAAATATCCCCGCCCATGTCAATGACCACATCCACAATGACGGCGGATACCCCGGCCTGCATGGCCTTTAGCAGAAAACCAACGTACAGGTTGTCGCGGAAGGCGGTGTAAAAAAGTGAGATGACAGACAGAATGATCAGCGGCGGCAGTACGGTCCCGACAATGGCTATAAAAGCGCCGAGGACACCCGACACACGGTAGCCCACCAGAATGGAGGCGTTGACCGCCATGGCGCCGGGAGAGGACTGGGCAATGGCCGTGAGGTCCAGCATTTCCTGCTCCTCGATCCACCCCAGCTCTTTGACGAATTTTTTGCGCATAAGCGGCACGATCACGTAGCCCCCGCCAAAGGTAAACATGCTCAGGCTGAAGGTTGAGATAAACAATTTAAAGAGTTTTTTAGCATCCATATGAAAATCCTTTGCGTAAGATTTAATGACTCCATTGTACTTTAGAGGAATGAATTTGACAAATAGTATTATATAATTAAAAAGATAGGCAAAAACCTATCTTTTTTCGAGACTGCACCGGTAGCCCTCCTTTGTCCAGCGCCTGTAAAGGCAGTTGCAGCAGGTTTTATCCTGTTCGTCGAGGCATTCCTCCTCATCGTTGTCACGTTTGAAAAAGGCACAGCCCAGCTCCCAGCTCCCGTTTTTTTTATCTCCGGTATAAAGGTCGGATTTTTTGCAGAGCTCAAAGCGGCCCTGGTCGTCCCTTTTGGCCACGGCCACCAGCCGGTGGTCAAGCAGGACAATTTTCGCGTAGTCCTCAAGGTAAATCGGAGTGTCTGGCGTCAGCACAGCGCCGGAGCGCTCAAGGATATGTGAGACGCCGAGCCTGCTTTGCATCTCGGCTGTACTCAGGGTGGTCTGCAGCGTGCCGATGCCGGACTTGCCGCGGAGGCTGCCGTCGTTTCCGCTCAGCCTCAGCCCGACGCCGGCCAGTGCCCCGATGACGCCAATGCCTGTACCGCCGAATTCCTCAAGGCGCGTACCGCCGATGCTGCGGGCAAGGTCGTAGGCTTCGTTCTTTGCGATCACCCGGCTCTGGGCTTTTTTGCCAAAGGCCAGCAGCTTTTCGGGGGCTTTCAGCTGGTCCAGGCGGCAAAGGCAGAGACCCGGGTCAGCGGTTTCCGCTTTTTCTGTCTGGATAATGCGGACGGCCCGGTCCCACAGGGCGCTGATCTGTTTTTCTTCCACAGCGCCTGAAAAGCACATGGAGCTGTTGTGTGAGGTGTAGGCGATCGCGTCATCCAGGAGCAGCTGGTGCCTTGTGATGCCGTAATCAATGGTGCTGCCAAGGGCTTCGGCCTCTTTTTTGATCTGTTCAGCAATTTTGCCGGTACTGGTTTTTTTAGTCAGGTCGTCGGTATCGTCGACACAAAGGTAATATTTAATCATCTTAAGGCTCCTTACTTTCCTGAATTTTTGCCGCCCTGGCGGATATCCTTACCAGAGAGTATTTTTTCCCAGAGCGCGTCGTCGACCTGGATGCCGGCAACGCTCTGGTAAAAACCGGTCACCTCTGCCCTCAGGTCAATATCGCCGTAGACCTCTGGATAAACAGTGGTGCCAAGCCAGAGCATGCCAAAAAAGGTTTCGCAGCTTCCCTGGTGCCCCCAGCGGGTAAAGCCGATGGGAATGTTGTGAACCTGGTTTTCCCGGACGGCCCGAAGCCCCTGAAATTTTTCGTTGGTTTTAAAGTAATCCGCGGTGCTGGCGTCGTTGCAGATCACCACATCTGGGTTCCAGACAAAAATCTGCTCAATACTCGCATAGTAATCGTCCCCCTCGGATTTGAGCTCTGAGCCGACTGACACGTCGGTACAGCCCACTGTTTTTATCCAGTCACTGCCCAGAGAGCTCTCGCCGTCTGTCCGCACAGCCTCTGTGATGGAGTGGTAAACTTTGACGCGCTGATCCTCAGGAATTCTGGCGCTGCGCTCCTCACAGATCGCGATGACCTTCTCGTATTCCTGGCAGAGGGTCTCCATGTTTTCAGCGACCTTTCCGCCCATGACAGAAGCGATCAGGCGCAGCGCCTCAATCTGTTCCGCCATATTGTCATAGCTCACCACCACGTAGGGAATGCCCAGTTTGTCCAGCTTCTGCGCCTCGGCCTCACTCTGGTAGATTTCACGCTTGATTAAAACCACATCGGGCTTCAGCTCCATCAGCGCCTCGGCGTTGATGACGCCGCTGTTTGTGACCGTGACCGCGTCTTCGATTTCAGGATAAATTTCTTTGAGCAGCACATTGCGTTTCGTGCCGGCAGGACAGCTGACAACCTGTTCGCCGCCCTGGCTCATGACAATGGCCTCGGTCATAAAAGCGTCGAGCACTGCGGCACTCCTGATTTCAACCGGGATTTTGACCTGGCGGCCGGCGCTGTCGGTAACAGTGTGTGTCGGGCGGCTGTTTTCAGCTGTGCCGCCGGGCTGGGTACAGCCGCCTGAAAGCATGGTAACCAGCAGCAGAATGGACGCGAGAAAGGCGTATCCTTTAATCTTTTTCATTTTTATCTCCCTCTATTTTAAAGTACCTACAGGCAGAACCTGCTTTGTGCCTCCGGAATCAAGAATCCGGGCCTCAATGCTGTAAACCTGGCCCAGGTTGCCGGGCGTCAGCGTTTTGGCGGGCGGGCCTGTTTCCACAAGCTTTCCGCCGCACATCAGGCCTACGCGGACTGGTACCCCGCGGTTTTCAAGGTAAAAGGCCTGGTTGGGCGAGTGGGTTGCCATAAAGATGGTCTGCTGGCCGTCCCTGACCAGCGAGGCGATGGTTTCCAAAAACAAAAGCTCATTGTAATAGTCCAGATGGGCGGTGGGCTCATCCATAAGAATAAGCGGGGCTTCCTGAGCCAGGGACCGGGCCAGCATGACCATCTGGAGCTCTCCGCCGCTGAGCTGTGTATAAGGCCTTTCAGACAGGTGGGTGATGCCGATTTTGTCAATCAGTTTTTTGACAATGGCCTTGTCCTCCTGGGTAGGTGAGCCGAAACGGCCCATATAGGCGGTTCTGCCCATGAGCACCACCTGGAGCACCTTGTAAGGGAAGGAATGCTCGTGGCTCTGGGGCAGATAGGCCATCTCTCTGGCCAGCTCAGCCGGCTTGTAGGTGTCCACGCTTTTGCCGGAAATTTGAATGCTGCCGCTTTTCAGGGAATGGATCCCCAGGATACAATCCAGAAGCGTGCTTTTGCCGCAGCCGTTCCGGCCCATCAGGCAGAAGATCTCACCCGGCCTGGTTTCAAGGGAGATATCCTCAAAAATCAGCTGTTCGCCGTAGGCAAAAGCGGCGCCGGTAATTTTCAGCTCGCTCACATCTGCCACCCCCCGCCTTTTGTTTTCTTGAGCAGAAAGACAAAGAAGGGCGCGCCCACGAGGGCGGTCAGAACGCCCAGGGGAATTTCGGAGGTGGAGACGCTCCGGCTGATGGTATCAATGGTCACCATAAACACAGCCCCCAGACTCATGGAAACAGGAAGAAGCTTTCTTGTGTCATTCCCGATGAGCATCCTTCCAATGTGCGGGATAATAAGCCCGACCCAGCCGATAATGCCTGAAATGCACACGGCTCCAGCCGTTGCCAGCGTGGCGCAGGCGATGATCATGCGCTTGCTGAATACGACGTTTACCCCCATAGTACGGGCTTCCTTTTCTCCCATGGAAATCACATTGATCTGCCAGCTGAAAAAAGCCAGCCCGACAATCCCCGCCAGAATAACCAGAACCGCCCAGAAATCCCGGTAGCTCACAGAGGCGACACTGCCCATGAGCCAGTAGACAATGGCGGGCAGCTCGCTGTTGACATCGGCAACGGATTTGAGCAGGGTCAGCAACGCGCTGAAGACCGAGGAGACAATGGTACCACCGAGAATGAGCATGATGGTGGGCACAGCCTTGTAAATCTTGGCGATCAGATAGCTGAAAACCACAGCTAAAATACCAAAGGTAAAGGCAAAGCCGTAGGTGGCCAGGCTTGTGCCAAAGAGAAGAATGGCGAGCCCTGCTCCAAAGCCGGCCCCGGAGTTAACCCCCAGAAAGCCCGAATCCACGAGAGGGTTCCTGAAAACGCCCTGGAAGGCTGTGCCGCTGGCCGACAGACCTGCACCCACAAAGGCCGCGGCGATGGCTCTCGGCAGTCTTAACTGCAGCACCACAGTCAGCGTTTGGGGCGAGAGGCTGGCAGAGCCGGCAACAGGGCTGGCAAGGGCCTTTAAAACCTCAGAAACCGACACGCTGTAGCGGCCGATAAACAGCGCGGTAAAAATGAAAATCAGGGGCATCAGCAAAAGCAGAAGAATGAAAAGGACTTTTTTCAGGTAATGCCGGCGGTCCTGCAGGGTCGTATCAGTGTTCATATGCTTCTCCTGTTGTGATGATGTCCACGCCGCTGTTCAGAATATTCTGATCAATTATGGTGCCCGGAGCGACGGAGCCTGCCAAAGTGATTTTTCGGATGCTTTTGACCGCTGTCAGGAGCGCGCTTTGGGCAAGGGGTCCACTGCTTTTGACCGGGACCAGTTTTCCGGACGCTGTTTTGACCGTGGTGGTGAGCATACGTTTGGGCGCGCGCCACTCCTCCAGGCCGTAGCGGCGGCCCCGGCTGCACTGGTAACCGGCAATTTCCGGCGGGTCATGGGCAGTGTCAAAGCTCAGGATACAGCCCTTTGGACATAGAACGCAGAGGCGTTCATTTTCTTTCAGGCGGTTTAATACCTCGCAGGTCGGTTCTGCCTGAAGGTAGGCGTCCGGCAGCTTTTCCGGCTTCGTCTCCGGCCTGCCGGAGCGGTAGGCGGCCGCCGCTTCCCCGGCCCGTTTTCCGGCCATGCTGACCTTGTCCACCAGGTCGTGCACGCCCGTCACGTTGCCGCAGGCAAAGAGTCCGGGGACACTGGTTCCGCCGTTTTCGCGGATGCCGATGCCGCCATTTTCGCCAAGCCGGACAAAGTCCGGGTCCAGTATATCGGTTTCCGGAATCAGCCCGGCAGCGACCAGCAGCGTATCACAGGGAATATAGTTTTTTTTGGAGAGATCCGGCCGGCCGTTCTCAAGAACCGGGGCGATGCTCACACCCTTCAGGCGCTTATAACCGTGAACAGACACCACGGTGCAGCCAAAGCGGATGGGAAGCTCAAAATCCCGGATACACTGCAGATGGTTGCGGGCCAGTCCTGTGGCCTTTTCCCCGAGCACCAGCTTTACCCTTGCCCCCTCCAGTGTCAGCCGTCTGGCCATGATGAGGCCAATGTCACCTGAACCGAGAATGACCGCGCTTTTTCCGGGCAGCAGGTTCTGGATATTCATCATGTACTGGGCGGTCCCGGCAGTGTAGATACCGGCGGGGCGGCTTCCGGGGATATGCAGCTGTCCAAGGGTCCTTTCGCGGCAGCCCATGGACAGGATGACCGTGTCAGCTGTCAGCCGTGACGGCCCCTCCGCCTCACTCAGGTATTTGACGCTGAAAACCCCGCCTGTTTTTGTGACATCCAAAACCGATGCGCCGGTTTTGAGTATCACAGGGGTAGCCTTCAGCTGTTTTTTAAAATGGTCGGCGTACTCGGGTCCGGTTAGTGATTTTTTTAAGTAGAGTGTCCCGAAGCCGTCGTGAACACATTGGCGCAGGATGCCGCCAACATCCTGGCCGCGGTCCAGAAGCGCGATTTTTTTCACGCCCTGCCGGGCGGCTGAAAGCGCGGCGGCCATGCCGGCAGCGCCGGCCCCGATGACTGCACAGTCGTAATGCATTTTATTTTACCCTCCCTTTTACAAATGAGCTGCCCGGCTCTTCCTTCATGATCTTCTCGGGCGGCACACCCCAGGCTTTTGACAGAACGTCAAGAAGCCGCGGCGTGCAGAAGCTTCCCTGGCACCGGCCCATGGTCGTACGCAGCCGTTTTTTAAGCCCGTTCATATTTTTGGGCGGCAGCGGCTCCCTGAGCACCCGGACAATATCCCCCTCGGTAATATTCTCGCAGCGGCAGACCAGGTTGCCGTAGCGGGGATCCTGCTCGTACCATTTTTTCTGAACGCTCTCTGGCTGTGTCAAAAAAGGCTTTGGGAGGCTGAGCACCGGGTTATAATGCGGATTGGGGGCGGTGCTCAGGCCGTCCTCGATCAGAAGCTCGAGAATCATCTGGCAGAGGTATGGCGCGGCTGTCATGCCGGGGTTTTTAATGCCGAGCGCGCTGACCATCCGCGGAACCGAACGGCGGATGACAAAATCTTTTTCCTCCTTGACCACATTTTTGATGTTTGCCCGCACACCGGCAAAGGAGGTAATGACTGTACCCATATCCAGATCGGGCAGAATCTTCTTGGCGATCTTTTCAATGTGATGAATGCCCCAATCAGTGGTCTCGACATTTTTATAATCCGGCACATCCTGTGAGGTGGGTCCGGCGATGATATTGCCTTCGATGGAGGGCGCGAGCAGACAGCCCTTTTCGTCGGTTTCCTGAGCCTGATAGAGCACGTGGCGGATACTGTTTTTTCCCTGCCAGTCAAAGACCAGAAACTGGCCGCACCGGGGTTTGATGACCAAATCCTGCGGCCTTACGCCGCTTTCTACAGCCATGGCCATACCGCCAGCGGTATTGACCAGGTAGCGGGTCTTTAAGGTGCGTTTGGCTGTCAGCAGCTCAAAGTGATCCTCCCGCTCGATAACTTCCATAACCTCCTCGTCAAATGAGAAATGCACCCCGTTTTTCTCAGCTGACTGGGCAGTTCTCAGTAAAAGGGAAAAAAGCTCGATGATGCCGGTGGTTTTGGCGTAGAGGGCCATGGTTACCCGGTCAGAGAGCCCCGGCTCCAGCGCGCGGCTTTCATGCCCGGACAGGATTTTCATATCCGGCACTCCATTTTTCAGGCCTTTTTTGTATTTTTCCCGGATCATCGCTTCCCCTTCTTTGTGAAAGGCGACAAAAAGGGAGCCCGGATAGGCGATTTCGACACCGAGCTCTTTGCAGATCTGGGGATACATGGCGTTCCCCTGTACGCAGGATATGCCTTTCAGGCTGCCGCCCCTGGGGTGAAACCCCGCGGCCAGAACGGCGCTGTTGGCCTTGGAGGCGCCTTCACCCAGATCCGCGCCTTTTTCAAGGACAAGCGTGTCCAGATCAAAGCGGCTTAAAAGCCGGGCGGTGGTTACCCCGAGAATACCACCGCCAATAATGATTACGTCCAGCATTATTTTTTCTTTTTAAGAGACACCACGACCACAACGGCAATGATGATCACTACCGCGACACCCAGAAGGATATAAAGTGTGGTATTGCCAGAGGCCGGATTTTCGGCGGCAGTGTTTTCTGCCGTTGTTTTTTCCTCGCTGGCGGCGGCAGGGGCTGTGCCGGCAGTCTTGAAGGTCAGGGTTTTTTCTTCGCCGAGGGAAGCGCCGCTCTTGGCGGTCAGGGAATCCGCGATTTTAATCTGATACTCGGTTCCTGGCTCCAATGGGCTTGAAGGCGTGATGGTGATAAAGTTTCTGAGGTCTGGCTCAACCTGGTCGTCAGCCATGGTGACCTCGGCCGCAACGGGTGCGCCGTCCTTGTAGAGCGCGATGGCCGTCATATTTCCGTCTTTAACCTCTGCGTTGACCACATTTTTACTGAACTCGATTTTGATCGGGTCGCTGACTGAGGCTGAGGTTTCACCGTCAGCCGGAGTCGAAGAGACAATGGTCAGCGGTTCGTCGCTTCCACTGCCGTTACCGCCGCCTCCTCCACTGCCGTTACCGCCGGCGGCGAGAACGGTGTTTCCGAGACTGAGGGCCAGAAGAAGTGCCACAAGAATACCTGTCAGCTTAAATTTTCTTTTCATTTTGTACAAATCCTCCATTTTTTATTATCGTTTGATATTATCGCAATTTAGCTTCTTTGTAAAGGTAAAACAATTAAAAAAACAGGGTTTTCGGAAAATGCGCACAATAAAAAAGCACTTCTCAGACAGAAGTGCTTTGAAGCTCAGGCGTTCGGGTGGCTTTCTTGCCAGAGACGGTCGGCGCGGGTCTTCCAGGCTTCGGCGGCATCCCGGCATTTGCCTGACAGAGCCCTGACGTCCTCGGGATGGGTGAGGTCGGTAGAGTGCGCGCCGGAGTGCTCCACCATGCGGGTCAGGCGGCCTGGGTTATCGAGCAGTGGACAGGGGCGGAGATGGTTCGGGTTGAAGGGCTGGTTTTCATGGTACTGCATGAAAAGCGGCCGTCTGTAAGCCTCCAGCAGGGTCTGCTCATGAATGTTGGAATCCGAATAATGGATAAAAGCGCAGGGCTCAATGTCGCCACCGGCGTTGATGTGCAGGTAATTGCGGCCTCCTGCGATACAGCCCTGGACGTACTCGCCGTCATTCCAGAAATCCATGGTAAACAGGGGTTTGGTGCCTCGGAATCTGCGGATCTGGCGGTACATGTACTCACGCTGGTCCGCAGTGGCCATGAGCTCGGGGACAGCGTCGACGCCGACAGGCATATAGGTGAAGAACCAGCCAAACTTGCAGCCCTTTTCGATCATGGCGTCAAAATACGCTTCACTGCCGATGACATCGGTGTTTTGACGGTGGTAGCAGGTGGAGAAGCCAAAGGGGAGCTTCTTCTCCTTTAAAATATCCATGGCTCTGATGACCGCGGCGTAGGTCCCCCTGCCCCGCCGCATGTCCGTTTCCGCCTCAAAGCCCTCGACGCTGATGGCCGGGATAAAGTTCTGAACCCGCAGCATCTCATCGGCAAAGGCCTCGTCGATGAGGGTGGCATTGGTAAAGGACAGAAAGACGCAGTCGTCATGTTTTTCGCACAGCCGGATAATGTCCCTTTTCCGCACGAGGGGCTCTCCGCCGGAATAGAGGTACATATACGTTCCGAGCGCCTTGCCCTGTTCGATGATGCTGTCCAGCGTGTCAAAATCCATGGACATTTTATCGCCGTATTCCGCGGCCCAGCAGCCTGTGCAGTGGAGATTGCAGGATGAGGTGGGGTCCATGAGAATGGCCCACGGGATATTGCAGTCGTATTTTTCCTTGTTAAGATTCTGGCGTTTGCAGCCGATAATGACGCTGTTGACAATAAAATTGTTAAACAGGCGTTTCCTGACGCCGGGGTCAATATCGGTCCACAGGCTTTTCACCAGCTGATTCCAGTTGTTGCTTTCATCGGACAGGGCCTCCTTGACCGCTGCCAGCTGACCGGCTATGGTCTGGTCCTTATCAAACTTTTCGACCCAGTCAATGATCCGCGGAATATTTTTGTCCGGGTCAGCGTCCAGATACCGGATAACCTGTTTCATACCAAAGGATTTTATGTTTTCACTTAAACTCATATTTGCTGCCATTTTACAGCCTCCATTCTGTAAATCTAAATTACACGCGGTGCCCGATTTTCTGAGTTTAATATATCATCAAGCGGGTTGCCTGTAATTAGACAATGTGGGGCTTTGTAAAAAATTCAGACAAATGATGGGATTTGTCCAATTAAAAAAGCGGCCTTCCGGCCGCAGAAAACGCATTTTAATTTGTGACAATATCCCCTACCCCGTTTAAAATAAACTGGGGGCGGTAGGGAAATTCCTGGACGGTCTCCGCAGTGGAGACGCCTGAGAGCACCAGAATGGTGTGCATGCCGGATTCGATACCGGAGATAATGTCTGTATCCATGCGGTCGCCGACAATGGCGGCATCCTCAGAATGAACGCCGAGCATGCGGATACCGGTGCGGACCATGAGCGGATTCGGCTTTCCGACAAAATAAGCGGATTTTCCGGTTGCCAGCTCGATGGGCGCGGTAAAGGCACGGCAGGCCGGCACCAGGCCGCCTTCGGCAGGGCCGGTGAGATCCGGGTTTGTTCCGATGAGTTTGGCGCCTTTCAAGACAAAACGGACCGCCTTTAAGATGGTATCATAATTGTAATTATAGCTTTCGCCGACAACAACATAATCCGGATTCATATCGTTCATGGTAATGCCCGCGCTGTATAAGGCGTTGATGAGGCCGGGCTCGCCGATCACATAAGCCGAGCAGCCCGGAGACTGTGTGCTCAGGAATTTAGCAGTGGCCAGGGCGCTGGTATAGAAATGACTCGCGTCAATGTCAAGACCCAGGCGGGAAAGTTTTTCCTTTAACTCGAGGGGCGAGCGCTCGCTGGAGTTTGTGAGGAAGAGAAAATTTTTATCCTCACGGTACAGCCAGTCCACAAACTCAGGTACGCCGGGAAGAAGGCGGTTACCATGATAGATAACGCCGTCCATATCGCAGATAAAACCTTTGATGCTGTCAAGGGTTTCTTTTAATGCTTCATTCATCAATATTACCTCCAAAATTGAAAATCGATCCTATATAATTTTATTATATACGCTGTAGCTTAAATTTGTAAAGATAAAAACCGTTAATTATATCCTTAAAGAAAAGTTAATTCCCAAAAAATCATAAATCTATCACACAACGCCGAAATAATTATGATATAATAAAATCCATTAGGAACACCCAATGGATTTGAGGAGATTTATATGGAGAGAAAAAAACTTGCCATCGGCATTGTGGCGGTTGCGGTGCTCAGCCTTGTGCTGGCGCTGCTGACAACCGGCATCAGTACAAAGGTTAAAGCAGGTTCAGAGGCGGTAAAGGATGAAAAGCTGATTCTTGGAGCGTGGTCAGATGATTCCGGTGTGGACATTGAGTTTGCGGACAACAATGTATTCAGAATGTTTGGCGACGACGTCGCGACCTATACAATGGACACAAAGGAAAAAAATGTGGATATGAAGTATGCCCAGGCCTACGGCGGGCAGACCACCCATATGTCCTACGTTATCGACGGGGATACCCTGACGCTGACCGACCGGGACACAGGCGATGTCCATGTCTATAAAAAGACCCAGTAATGCAGGCAGCGCTTTCACCTATAGTGGTGGAAGCGCTGTTTTTATGGATTAGAAAACAGTCCAGAGTCAAAAAATAGCCGTTAAGAGCACAAAAAGTGCATTTAACCGATGCCATCAGAGTGATATAATAAATAAGTAAAAGTTTAGTATCAGCTTGGGGGAATTGCCATGGGGTGTAAAAATTTTAAAGACATCAACAAAGAAACCGTTAAGGACTATTTAAAGGAGTGTACAGGCTATTTTGCGCCGGACGCGCGTTTGAGCGTGTACGAAATCGGCGAGAGTGAGGAAGACGGCGACGGCTTCATCAATTTTCTGTACCGTGTCTGGGACGAGAACGGAAAATCTGTAATTGTCAAACAGGCAAAAACCTATTATAAGGCCTTTGAGGAAGGCGTGGGCCCATTTGTACAGGACCGCAACGCGCTGGAGGCAGATGTCATGCGCATCAAGGGCGCCATCACACCGGAATACATTCCCGAGGTCTATCAGGTAGACCTGGATAACCATATTTACCTCTGTGAGGATTGCAGTGACTTGAAAATCCTGCGCTTTGAACTCATGAAGGGTAAAAAATTCCCGGATTTCCCGGAAAAAATCGGGGAATTTATCGCCAAGTCCAACTTTTACACCTCCGAGTATTATTTAGACGCAACGGTCTACAAGGAGCTTCAGGCAAAATTCCTGAACCCGAATATGCGTCTGGTCTTTGAGATCGGCCTGTTCTTAAAGGACGAGCATGCCATCGACGACCACGACCCGCATGATGACCCGAACGCTGATCCCGAACGTCTGGCCATGGGCGACGCGCCCTGGAAAAGTGCGGCCTTCCGCACCGAGATGCTCAAGCTGCGCGACATTCACATGAAACACTGCGAATGCCTGGTGCACGGCGATCTGCACACCTCCAACATCATGATCAACGATGAAAAAATGAAAATCATTGACCAGGAATACGCCTTTATGGGGGCTTCATCCTCCGATACAGGCTATCTCATGGGCAGTGTGCTCTACGAATATATCCGCTGGTTCTATATGGATGATTATCCGGAGGACTTCTGTAAGGATTTCCGCGAGACCATTCTCGGCTATATGCGGGATATGATCCACACCTACAACGCGGTCTACACCGAGTGCTGGAAAAAGGACGCCAAGGTTACCTATCGTGACTATGACGATTTCCGCGAATCCATTCTCAAAAACTTTATTCAGGAGGTCTGCGGCTTTACCGGCTGCCAGATCACCAGCCGTGTCGGCGGACTGGTACCCCTGCCTGATTTTGACACCATCGAGGACCGGGCTAAACGCAATGAAGCCTGCCGCCTGTCCCTCACCATCGCCAACTACCTGATCCTGCACCGCATGGAAATAGAGAGCGTGGACGATATGGTGGATACCATAATACGGATTACAGAAAACTTTTTTAAGCTGATTAAGATTATTGATTAATCATAAAACCCCCATATGAAAACCATATGGGGGTTTTGTATAAGGAGAATCCAATGAAAAAGATTGATTGTCTCGGTGATATCTGTCCCCTGCCCCTTATGAAGCTGCAGCGGGAGGTAAAGGCCATGCAGTCCGGCGACCGCGTCATGCTCGTCACAGACCACAGCTGCGCGGTGAAAACCATCCGGGAATACTGCGAAAAGACAGGGCTGCACTGCGCCAGCGACGAGGTGATGAACGGAGTCTGGGAGATCACGGTCAGCAGATAGTATCGGCCAGAATCTTTTCGATATAGGCGGTCAGCTTCAGGAGGGTGCGGTCCCGGTATTCCGAAGCCTTTTTCTTAATAATATAGTAGTCGTTCTGCAGGGTAAGCCCCTCGACGCCGATGATTTTGAGCTGTTTATGATACAGCTCTTTTTTGATGCACATATAAGGCAGAAAGGCCATGCCATAGCCGTTGATGGTGGAAAGCTTGATGGACTCGATGGAATCCTGCTTGAACAGGATCATCAGGCTTTCCATGTCTACCCCCTCGTCCGCCAGGCGTTTTTCAAGGTGCTGCTCGGTTTTCTGGTCCGTTGTCAGGGTGAGCAGCGGATAGCGGCTGAGGTCTTCCCTCTGGATGGTCTGGGCAATGTCCATATCGCTGCTGGCCACCAGAAAGACGTCGTCTGAAAAGACCTTCTGCCCGGTCAGCGAAGGGTCGGACGGCGGGCCGGAAATAAAGCCGATGTCGCCCTGGTCACAGTTGATCTGCTGCTCGATCCTCTGGCTGGCCATGGAGGAAATCTCCAGCGAGTAGGTCGGAAAGTTTTTCTTAATATAGTACAGCGTACAGGGCAAAGCATAAGAAGCGATGATGGGCGTGGACAGAATATGAAGTACCCGGTTGCTCTCCTCGTTTTCCTGAAGCTCCCGGATCATGCTGTCATAGGTAGAGGTGAGGTGTACGGCGTACTCGTAGACGGTTTTCCCGCTGCAGGTCAGCGTTACGCCCTTGTTGCTGCGGTCAATGAGACTGGTGTTAAAAAGCTGTTCCATGGTTTTAATCTGCTGGCTCAAGGCGGACTGTGAAATGAAGGTCTGCTCTGCAGTTTTGGTAATGCTGCCGTTATCTGCGATTTTGATAAACATTCTTAAAGACTCGATATTCATCCTCTCGCCTCCTTTGTGATTGATTACAGTATATCACAGAACAGGAACAAGGTGATGAATTTCTGCCATCAGTTTTTCTTATGCTGAATCGTTTTTCGATGTTATTCAAATTACTGATGAGGTGCTATAATGGAATCATCAAAAGTTGATAGTTTTTTAACAAAGGAGGGGAAAGGATTTGGAAGAAGAAAAAATTCAGCGGTCTACCAGGACACGTGCGCCAAGGAAGCCGAAAAAGAACCAGATACCCATTGCCATTGTGGTAACGATTTTAGTCGTGGCCGCGGGCGTCTACCTCGGCCTGGGGAGCGAAAAACTGCCGGTATACTGGATCATCGGGCTCTGCTTTGGGTTTATCCTTCAGCGGGCGCGCTTCTGCTTTACCGCGTCGGTGCGTGACCCAAGCCTTACGGGGAGCACCTCACTGACCCGGGCGGTACTCATCGCCTTTGCGGTAACGACCATTGGCTTTACCGCCATCAAGTACGGCGCTTACCTCAATGGTCAGGAAATACCGGGCATGAGTTCAGTAGCGCCCATCAGCCTGCCACTGGCGCTGGGGGCGATATTCTTCGGTATCGGCATGGTCATCGCCGGGGGCTGTGCTTCCGGAACGCTGATGCGTGTCGGTGAAGGGTTCACCATGCAGATGCTGGCTTTGGTGTTTTTCGTGGTCGGTTCCTTCTGGGGCGCTCACGACATGGGATTCTGGGACGGTGTCTTTAACGTCAATGCCCCAAAAATCTTTTTACCGGATGTGTTTGGCTGGTTCGGCGCTTTGGTCGTCCAGGGATTGATTATTCTTCTGCTGTACATTGCCGCCAGGCAGTGGCAGAAAAAGAAGATGGGAACAGCGGATTAATTGGAATTCAAAAATCAGATGATAAGAAAAAGGAGAAATTAAAATGAGTGAATATACGTTAGATTGTTTAGGTGAAGCCTGTCCAGTGCCACTGATGAAAACCGAAAAGGAACTGGCAAAATTGAGTGTCGGCGATCTGTTAATCGTCGCCATCGACCACAGCTGTGCCATGAAAAATGTACCGGAATGGGCGCGCGCCCAGGGCCATAACGTCGAAATTGAAGAAGTGGACGACGGTGAATGGGAAGTTGTGATTGAAAAAACCAAATAACCCAATATGAGGGGGAGGTTGTTATTGTGAAAGAATTTTTTCAAAAGCTCAGTAAAAATGATTTTTATAAAAAATTGATGAAAGAGCCTTTGACCTATGTGGCCGGAGCGGTGCTCCTGTCTGTTTTCCAGATCGCGCACCTGGCGTCCCTCGGCAGTGCCTGGGGCGTTACCAGCGCCTTTGCGGACTGGGGCGCCTGGATTTACCAGGGCCTTGGCGGGGATGTGAGCTCCTGGGCTTATTTTGCCGGTGAAAAGGCGCAGCATACCCTGGCCGCAGGTTTCCTGCACGACGGTGGTTCAATCCGGAACATCGGGATCATCATCGGGGCTTTGCTGGCCACGCTCTACGCATCACAGTTTAAAATCAAAAAAATCAAATCCATCCGCCAGGTCGTGGCTGCTGTTTTAGGCGGGCTGCTCATGGGCTATGGCGCAAGAATGGCTCACGGCTGTAATATCGGAGCGCTGTACAGCGGAATTTCTTCCCTGTCCCTTTCCGGTTGGATTTTCGCTGCCTTCTTAATGGTCGGCGCCTTTATCGGCAGCAAGCTGCTGGCAAAATATTTTATGTAAACTGCAAACAATTAGGAGTATGGAATGAATAAGAAAACAGAGCAATATGATGTTGTAATAATCGGCGGCGGTGCCGCTGGCCTGACCGCGGGGATCTACTGCGGGCGCGCCCGGCTCAAAACCTTGCTGATCGAAAAAGCCCTGGTGGGCGGCCTGGCAACCTATACCAGTGAAATTGAAAACTATCCCGGGTTCCCCGAAGGCGCGAGCGGCCTGGGCCTCATGGACTTGTTCCACGAGCAGGCCAAAAAATTCGGTGTGAAGTTCAAGCTGACCGATGTGCGCTCCGTGGATTTCTCCGGTGAAACCAAGGTAGTCGAAACCTTCAGAAACCGCTTTGAGGCCAAGGTGGTCATTGTGGCTACCGGCGGAAAGCCGCGGCTGACCGGCGCTGAAAATGAAGATAAATATCTCTACGATAAGGGAATCTCCTTCTGCGCGACCTGCGACGCGGCCGCCAACACCGGCAAGACGGTCATGGTCATCGGCAGCGGCGACGCCGCCATCGAGGAAGGCACCTTCCTGACCAAGTTTGCGGATAAGGTCATCGTTTCCGTCATGCATGAGGAAGGCAAAATGGACTGCAACGAGATCGCCAAGGCCCAGGCGCTTGAAAATCCCAAGATGGAATTTATCTGGAATACCGTGGCCGAACGCTTTGAGGGTGACGGGCACCTGGATACCGTTGTGCTGAAAAATATCAAAACCCAGGAATCTATCCCCGTCAAGGTGGATACCTGCTTCCTCTTTATCGGCTATCTGCCCAATACCGAATGGTTTAAGGATATCCTGGACATGAACCGCGGCGGCTACCTCATTACCAACGAACGTATGGAAACCAAGGTGCCCGGCGTTCTGGCCGCAGGCGATGTCCGCGACAAATTCTTAAAACAGGTTGCCACCGCCGTAGGCGACGGTGCCATTGCCGGCTACGGCGCAGAAAAATATATCTCCGAGCTGGAAGTCTTTGAAAACCAGGTACTCAACAATGGCGAACCCTCCGTCGTTTATGTTTGGAACGCGGTAGACCCCAAATGCCGCGAGCTCATGACCACGGTTGAAGCCTTCCAGGAAAAGCACGCGGCCGATCTCCACGTCACCAATGTGGACATCTATAAATCCGACGGCATCGCCAGACGTTTGGGCATCTCCGAAGTGCCGGCGGTCCTCTACATCAAAAACAACGAAGTCCAGAAAACCCTGACCGAAAATATCTCCATGGAAGGGCTAGAAGGACTGGTTGAATAAATCCTCATTAAAAAATAAACCAACTCGTTAATACACCCAACTTAAACCACTTAGATACAAAAGCCCCGCTTGTGAAAAGCGGGGCTTTTGATGCCTGAAGTTTTTCTTTTTTTAATACCCCTGAGCTTCCCCGCCCTTGAGCATGGAGACCGCTGAGCTGGTGCCGATGCGCTCGCAGCCGAGCTTCAGGAAGTCAACCAGGTCTTCCTTGGTTTTTACGCCGCCTGCGGCTTTCATTTTCACGTTTGGACCAATGTGTTCCTTGAACAGGCGGATATCCTCTCTGGTGGCGCCGGCGGTACCGAAGCCGGTGGAGGTTTTGATAAAATCTGCGCCCGCGGCAGTGACCAGCTCGCAGATTGCAATTTTTTCTTCCTCGGTCAGGAAGCAGGTTTCAACGATCACTTTCAGGATATTATCCCCCACGGCTTTTTTGATTTCTGCGATTTCATTTTGGACAAGGTCGTATTTGCCGTCCTTTAAAGCGCCGATGTTGATGACCATATCGATCTCGGCCGCGCCTTCCTTTACAGCTTCTTTTGCTTCAAAAACCTTGGTGGCGGTGGTGTTATAGCCGAGCGGAAAGCCGATGACGGTGCAGATGGTCAGCTGGTCGCCGTAGGCTTCTTTAACGGGTTTTACAAAGGAGGGCGGGATACAGACTGACGCGGTTTTGTTTTCGATGGCGTCGTTACAGATTTCTGCGATCTGCTCCCAGGTAGAAAAGGGTTTTAGTAAGGTGTGGTCAATGTGGCTTAAAATTTCCTGATGGTTCATTTTGTCAGTTCCTCTATCTTTCTTTAGACATGGTGCCTTTTAGTTCTTCATATAATTCAACATAGGTATCGAATACCTTCTGGTAATCGTCGTAGACGTCCGGGTTTGGGGTAACGGTGTAGGCTTCCTTAACCATACCCTTGGTGGCCTGCTCGAAATCCGGGTAGGCCTTTGCGCCCACAGCGGCAACGATGGTACAGCCCAGGGCGCCGGCGCTCGGGTCAACGGTAACGATGATGGGCTTGCCTGTAGCGTCTGCAATGATCTGCATCCAGGTGGCGTCCTTGGTGACGCCGCCGCAGCCAACAACCATATCCACCGGACAGCCCTGTTTTTCAAAGTTGTCAATGATGTTTTTTGTGCCCAGGGCAACGGATTCCAGTAAAGCGCGGTAGATGTGCGCCTTGGTGTGGCTTAAGGTAAGGCCGTAGATAACGCCCTTTGCGTTTGGATCTTTGTAGGGCGTGCGGTTTCCCTGGAAGAAATCCAGAGCCACCAGGCCGTCTGAGCCGGGCGCGATTTTTTCGACCTGTTCATTCATGAAAGCATAGGGGTTTTCCATTTTGTTCAGGTCAAACTCACGCATGAACCATTTGACAATGGAGCCGGCAGAAATCTGACCACCCTCCAGCAGCCACGCGTTTGGCACAACCGGTTCGTTGTAAGGCCCCCAGATGCCGTCCAGCTTCAGCTTTTCATCGGCATTGGCAAAGGCGAGCTGCACAAAGCTGGTGCCCATGATCATGGCCATTTTTCCCGGTCTTGCAACGCCCAGGCCCAGCATGCCGATGTGGGCGTCGATGCCCCCCTGTACGACGGTCATATCTGGATTCAAGTCATATTTTTCCGCGAAGGCCGGGTCGATTTTCCCCAGTTCTTCGCCGAGACGCCGGACATCAGTGACGAGCTTTTCCTCGTAATCCTCCAGGCCAATTTTTTTGAAAAATTCGCCGTTCCAGCCGCCCTCGCAGGATACATAATTCCATTTGCAGGCAGCCTGGCAGATGGAGGTGGCAAAGGTGCCGCAGAGCTGATAGTTCATCCAGTCCAGCTGCTCGATGATCTTGTAGCTGTCCTTGTAGATTTCCGGCTTGTTGTTTTTGATCCAGAGTGTTTTGGGGATCATCCATTCAACGGAGTCTTCCCCGCCGCAGTATTCCAGCACCGGATCGGCAGTGGCGTTGATTTTTTCCATTTCCTTAACCGCGCGGGTATCCATCCACATGATGGCGTCCATCATCGGATTCCCCTGCTCATCGACGGCCAGAACCGTGGATGAGGTTGAGCAGACACTGACGGATTTGATGCTGTAGCGGATACCCATTGACAAGCTTTTGGTCACATTTTCAACCGCTTTGTTAAAACAGCTCCACCAGTCCGCGGGCTTCTGTTCAGCCCAGCCGGGCTGCGGATAATAGGTTTCATAAACCTGTTCGTCACTGGCGACGATATTTCCGCTGATATCTGCAACAACGACACGCACACTCTGTGTTCCAGTGTCGACTCCCATAAAATATTGAGCTTCGTACATAATGATTCTCCTCTTAAATTCCCTATAGATTTATTTTAAAAACAGATGGTATTAAACTGTGTCAAAATCCCCGTCATAACCGTCAGGATAGAACATAACTTTATTGTAGAAGTAGCCGCCCTTGGCAATTTCGCCGAGTACAGCGGGCGCATCGTCCAGTGGCAGACGGTGGCTGATGATATCTTTGGCGGTCATGCCCTTTTCGTCAAAGCCCTTTAAGGATTCGGTCCAGTCTTCACCTGGATAGGGCTTGGTGAAGGAGTTCCATGAGCCGATAACGCTCAGCTGGCTTCGCATGATGGTGTCCACTTCTTTTTCGCTTAAATCCAGGCCTTTGTGAGAAATGCCCAGGAAAACCACACGGCCCATCTTGCTGGCCATTAAGATACACTGCTTCTGCGCGACCGGCGCACCGGAAAAGTCAATGACGATATTGGCCCCCTTGCCATCCGTCGCCTGATGAACCGCTTCCACTGCGTCCTCCTTGGTGGAGTTGATGACTACGTCTGCGCCCACCTTTTTGGCGATGTCCAGCTTTTCATCCCAGACGTCCACGGCGATCACCTTTGAAGCGCCGTATAATTTGGCGTACTGCGCCGCAAATAAGCCGATGGGGCCAGTACCCACAACACAGACGCTGTCGCCTGCTTTAAAGCTGCCGCGCGTCAGGCCGTGGTAGGCGTTTGCACAGGGATCAAGGGTTGCGGCGTCCTCAAAGGAAACCTTGTCCGGAACCTTTAAGAGGTTGGATTCTTTGACAGATACGTATTCGGCCAGCGCGCCGTCACGTCTTGAACCATAGTAGTCATAATCTTCGCATAAGGAGTAAATCCCCTTCTGGCACCATTCACATTCGCCGCATGGAATGAGCGGCGGCACCACAACGCGGTCGCCGGGTTTGAAATTTTTGACATCCTTGCCCACCGCTTCGATTTCACCGGAAAACTCATGGCCGATGGTAATGGGAGAAACATGCGCCCCGTAGACCAGCGCTCTCGGAATATCGGAACCGCAGAGGCCGACCGCTTTCACCTTTACCATGGCTTCGTCGGCCATCATTTCTGGTTTTGGCACGTCTTCGACTCTTAAATCCCCGGGTTTATACATACGTACTGCTTTCATCATAATCCTCCTTAAATGAAAAAGTTTGTTCAAGTTATTTACGGTTTATTATTTACTAAAGTAAATTATTTACCGTAAATTTTGAACTTATTCTAGCATGATTTTTTGAGGTTGTCAACAAAAAGCGTAAAAAATTTTCTGTTAATTAATTTTTTGCGTTTTTTATCGTTTTACAAAAGCAAAATTATAAAGTATAATCAATCTTATAAAAATAATAAAAAGATTAATAAAATATAGAATGGAGGTAAAGGATACCTTGAAATCTCTTTTATCAGATATCAGAATAAAATACAATACTTTTTCAAAAGCACAGAAACGGCTGGCGGATTATATCCTATGTGAACCGGAGAAGGTGACGCTGCTGTCCATCACAGAGCTGGCCGGAAAGGGCGATACCAGTGAGACAACGGTCATGCGGCTGCTTAAAAAGCTGGAATACGATTCCTACCAGGTTTTCCGCATCAACCTGGCAAAGGAACTGACGGAAAAGCCCGGAGAAACCCTCAATGAAGAGCTGAGTGAGGAGGATGGCCTAGCCACCATTAAGAAAAAGGTCATCAAGCACAATGTCACGGCCATCAATGACCTGGAGCAGACCTTGAGTGAGGAAACCATCGCCGAGTTTCTTGAGTTTCTGGCAGCGGCCAAGCGCGTTCTCTTTTTCGGGGTGGGCGCTTCTGCGTCCATCTCCCAGGACGCGCTGCATAAATTCGGCAACATCGGTATCAATGTGTGCAGCCATCCCGACCCGCACCAGATGAATATTATCTGCGCGCATTCGACACCGGATGATCTTTTCATAGCGGTTTCGCACACCGGAGAGAGCCAGGAGGTTTTGAACGCAGTCTCCATTGCCCGGAAAAATGGCACTAAAATTATCAGCCTGACCAGCTACGCCAACTCAAGCCTGGCGAAGCTGTCGGATCTTTACCTGCTGAGCTCGACCAATGATAAAAAATATCATTCTGAGGCCATGGCCTCGCGGATTGTGCAGCTGACCATCATTGATATTCTCTATATCGCGACCTTTATGCAGAATGAGGATGTGTATTTTGAAGAGATGAACAAGTCCCGCATCGCGGTGGCGCTGAACAAGACCTGAGAAATAAATAAGAGCAGCCTTGCGGCTGCTCTCAAAAGACAGGAGATAAGTTTGATCAATGATATTCGGGAGGGTTTAGCGGTATTTATCCTGGAAAGCGACCACCTGGTCAAAGGCGCCGGTGGACAGGGATTTGTAAACCTGCTGCCAGGTACGGAAGGCGTCCTCGTAGCGTTTTACGTTTTCCGGATTCGGTTCATAGCGCCGGCGGATTTTAACCATGCGCTTTTCAGCTTCCTCAAAATCCTTGAAGATGCCGACGCCGACAGCGGCGACCATGGCGCAGCCGAGGGCTGTGGCTTCTTCCACAGCGACAACCTCGCAGGAGCGGTTGAAGATATCGGCCTGCATCTGGCACCAGAGCTCTGAGCGGAAGATACCGCCGGTCAGGCGCACCATGTCAAAGTCCGGAGCGCCGCCGTCAACCATGGCGTCCAGCATGTCGCGGATATCGTAATTGACACCCTCCATGGTCGCGCGGATAAAGTCTTCCTTGGTGTGGCCCACTGTCATACCGATATAGGTACCGCGGGCGTTGGGGTTCTGGTTTGGCGTAACCGCGCCGGCGAAGTAAGGCAGGAAGAACAGGCCGTTTGCCCCAGGGTTCGACTTGGTGGCCACAGAGGTCAGGAAGTCGTAAACACTGATGTCGAGGGATTCGGCGGCGAGCTGTTCAACGTCGCAGAACTGTTCTTTAAACCATTTGAAGGCAGAGCCCGAAGCGTTGGCAACCCCTTCCATAACCCATGCGCCGTCGGGTGTGCCTAAAACGTAGCATCTTCTGGACGGGTCGCGCAGCAGGTTAAAGGACTTGCCGGCCACGATACCGGCAGTACCGCCGCAGGCATAGCCGACGCCCTCGCGCACGCAGCCGCAGCCCAGACAGCCGGACTGCTGGTCGCCGGTACCCATGACGATGGGGGTGCCTTCGGCCAGGCCCGTTCTCGCGGCAACCTCAGCGGTTACCTTGCCGATGATGGTGCCCGGCTGGCGCAGCGGCGCCATTTTATGAATATCAATACCCAGGGCGGCGCAGATCTGTGGGTCGTACTGGAAGTCCGGACCGTTGAGCTGTACCCAGGGGGTATCGTTGATGTCATCGTAATAATCGTCCGCGCCGTAGGCCTTGGTGACGAGCCCCATCATGGTGTGGATGGTGGCTGCCTTTTCATAGGCTTCGGGCATGTTTTTCAGAATCCACTGAAGGTTGCTCTGGGGGTTGACGCCGCCCAGGGGCATGCCGCAGCGGTCGTACAGCTCATCGGCAGATAAGCCTGCCGCCACGAGCTTGCGCTCAACCTCAGGGATCATCTCAGCGCTGCGCATGTCCTGCCAGATAATGATGGGCATGGTGAAGCCGCCATTTTCGTCGCGCAGAGCCACGGTGCAGCGGAACACGTCTGTGCTGATGGCCGCGATTTCTTCAGGGTCAACGCCGCTGTTGTCAATGGCAAGGCGGGTGGTGCGGTATAAGTGCTTGATGAGCTCATCGCCGTCACATTCCTGCCGTCCGGGAGCCGGATAGGTCAGCGGGTTCATGATCTGGCCTGAGCCGATTTCATTGCCGTCAAAGTCAAACACAACGGTTCTTGCGCTGGTGGTTCCTAAGTCGATACCTACTACATATTTTTTTTCTTTCATGATTTTACCCCTTATTTTAAATTAATTTAAATTTACTCGATCAATTGTGTGTTATGCTAGCAAGCTTTTTTGTCGATATTTTTGGTGGCAATCACATTGACACCTGTGCCGCAGACATCCGGTACAATAATATCCCCTATTTTTACCGGTGCGGTTACAACGATTTCACGCATGGCCTCCATGCAGTCGAATATTTTATCCTTTGGTATGTCGGATTCTGTCTTGACGGATACCATCTGGATGTCCCCGCCGTTGACCTTGACAATGGAGGTGACGATCCGTGTCGGGTGCGTGACCTCTTTACGCGCGTACTTTTCGCCGCGCTTGCAGGTGTACCCGGTAATGTCTGTGATTTCCCCCTGTTCCATGGTGACCGTGACGGCACAGCCGAGCGGGCAGCCGATACAGGTAATTTGTTTTTCCATATGCTTAGGCCTCCTCGATTTTAATCAGAATCTGTTTTAAGTCCGGTTCAGCCTGGAGCTCCTGCCTGATGAGTTCGATTTCTTCCATTTCGCCTGGTGTGACAATTCTTTTTTTGCGGTGCTTGACACGTTTGTCGCCAAAGTAAACGGAAATGAAGCTGTTTTCGTAGACACCGCTGACGCGGAAGCGGACCTTGAGGGTTTCGCCCATGCGGCTCAGGTAAATGGTTTTGGGCACCGTGTAGCTGACGCCCTGCCCGGTGACCAGCTCGATGACAGGCCCCTGTACGGCTTTCTGCGGCTGCCGGACATATTCCGCCGCGCATTTTCCTGCGCAGGCGGCTTCTTCAGAAACGTAGTCGACCAGGTCGTGGACATGGAGCACATTGCCGCAGGCAAAAACGCCCGGGATATTGGTCTCAAAGCTCTCGTTGACCACCGGTCCGTTTGTTTTACGGTCAAGGTCTACGTTGATCTGGCTGGACAGCTCATTTTCAGGGATGAGGCCCACGGATAAGAGAAGTGTGTCGCAGGTGTAATCCTCCTCGGTCCCGGGAATGGGCTTCATGTTTTCATCGACCTGGGCGATGGTGACGCCCTCCACCCGTTCCTGGCCCTTGATGTTCACAACGGTATGGCTCAGTTTGAGCGGAATGCCGTAATCGTCCAGGCACTGGACAATGTTGCGCTTGAGGCCGCCGGAATATGGCATGATCTCGGCGACAACCTTTACCGTTGCCCCTTCCAGGGTCAGGCGCCGCGCCATGATCAGGCCGATGTCTCCAGAGCCCAGAATAACGATTTCGCGGCCGGGCATAAACCCCTCGATATTGACAAACCGCTGGGCCGTGCCGGCGCTGTAAATGCCGGCCGGGCGGCAGCCCGGTATGTTCAGCGCGCCTCTGGGGCGCTCCCGGCAGCCCATGGCCAGCACAATGGCCTTTGCCTGAAGCTGAACCAGACCGTCGGTGCTGTTCATGATGGTGATCACTTTGTCTTCTGTGATGTCCACCACCATGGTGTTCAGCTTGTACTCGATTCCGGAATCAACCACCTCGTCGATGAAACGCTGGGCGTACTCGGGGCCGGTCAGCTCTTCCTTGAAGGTGTGCAGGCCAAAGCCGTTGTGGATGCACTGGTTTAAAATGCCGCCGAGCCTCCGGTCCCGCTCCACGATCAAGATATCGCCGGCGCCTTCTTTTCTGGCGGAGATGGCCGCCGCAAGTCCGGCCGGCCCTCCGCCGATGATGACTATTTCATATGACTTCATAATCAACCTCTCATTTCTGTCCGATTTCTTTGTCACAGCTGACCAGAAGCTGTGAGGCACCGCCTTTTTTGGTGATGTCCGTCATCTCAACGCCCAGCTCCCGGGCAAGGATCTCCATGGTGCGCGGCGTGCAGAAGCCTGCCTGGCAGCGACCCATGCCCGCACGGGTTCTGCGCTTGACAGAATCCATGGATTTTGCGCCGATGGGACGGTTGATGGCGTCCATGATCTCACCCTCGGTGACCATCTCACAGCGGCAGACAATGTTGCCGTATTCAGGCTTTTCCTTGATCAGTGCGATTTTTTTTTCATTGGACAGGCTGTCGAATTTTAAGACGCCCTTTCGCTTTGCGATGAAGTTCGTTTTCTTTTTCAACTGCATTTTATCCGCGATGATCCCGGAAAGCATAACGCCAATGGCCGGCGAGCTGGTAAGCCCCGGCGACTCGATGCCGGCGGCGTCAAAGAAGTTTTCAGCGTCCGCGACTTCCTCGACAATGAACTCGTGATGGTCCTCGTGTGCCCGCAGCCCCACAAAGGAGGTGATGATTTTGTTCAGTGGCAGTGGGTTTTTATGCAGAAAATCAGGTGAAGCGGCGATGGCTTTCAAGGAGTCCAGGACCTCCTGCGTGGTCTGGAAGGATTCCTTGTCGTCCACGTCGGATGCGGTCGGCCCCACAAAGAAGTTGCCGTGGATGGTCTGAGAAGCGGCGATGCCCTTGCCCATTTTGCCGGGCAGCGGCACAACCGTCGCGTTAAAGATGGTTCCCAGTGATTTGTCAAAGAAAATGTACTCGCCCTTTCTGGGGGTGATGTGAATTTTCTTCTCACTGACCATGTTGTGGAATTTGTCGGCATAGACGCCGGCAGCGTTGGCGATGGCCTTTGTCTGGATATCGCCCCGGTTGGTCTTAATGGTGTAGAAGCCGTCGGTTTTGACAATGTCGAGGGCTTCGGTTTCAAATTTGAATTCCACGCCGTTGACATTGGCGTTTTCGCCCATGGCGATGGCGAGGTTAAAGGGACAGATCACCCCGCCGGTGGGCGCGTAGAGCGCGGCCACGGTTCTTTCGGTGAGGTTGGGTTCAAGCTTCAGGACTTCATCCCTTGGCACGATGCGGCAGCCCGGGACGCCGTTCTGGTTGGCGTGGTCCAGCTGCTCCTGCAGCTTGGGCAGGTCTTCCTCATGGGTACAGACAATGAATTTTCCGTTTTTCTTGACTGGAAAATCCAGCTCCTCAGAGAGCTCCCACATTAATCGATTACCTTCGACGCATAATTTGGCCATCAGAGAGCCCGGGTCGGCCTCAAGGCCGGTGTGGATAACACCCGTGTTGGCCTTTGAGGTTCCCGAAGCGACGTCGTCCCCTTTTTCGATGACACATGCGTTTACTTCGTATTTTGATATTTCACGCGCAATGCAGCAGCCGGTGACGCCGGCGCCGATGATCACAAGATCATACATTTTTTTCACCTGGCCTAGCTTTCTTTCAAAAGTCCGATGGCTGAGCTGGTACCGATGCGGTCACAGCCTGCGTCTAAGAACATTTCGAGGTCTTCGACGGTTTTTACGCCGCCGGAGGCTTTCATTTTGACAGCCGGCCCGATATGTTCTCTGAAGAGGTTGATGTCCTCAATGGTCGCGCCGCCTGTTCCAAATCCGGTGGAGGTTTTGATGTAGTCTGCGCCCGCGTTTGTCACCAGCTCGCAGACCTTGGCCTTTTCTTCTTCGGTCAGGTAGCAGGTCTCAACGATGACCTTTAAAATGTTGTCGCCGGCGGCCTTTTTCAGTTCAGCGATTTCATTCTGAACATAGTCGTAATCCTTGTCCTTTAAAGCGCCGATATTGATGACCATATCCACCTCGGACGCACCGTTGGCAATGGCGTCCTTGACTTCAAAAGCCTTGACGGCAGTCGTGTTATAGCCCAGAGGAAAACCGATGACCGTGCAGACATTCAGGGCATCGCCGTAGGTTTCCTTCGCTTTTTTTACAAAGGAAGGGGGAATACAGACAGAGGCGGTTTTATATTCCACCGCGTCGTCGCAGAGGGCTTTGATCTGATCCCAGGTTGAGAATGCTTTTAAAAGTGTGTGGTCAATGTGGCCTAAAATTTCTTGTTTGTTCATTTGTATACTCCTTCATTCATTCATTCTTGTCGTCTTTATTTCAGTAAATCAATGAGCTCATTGAGCGGCATGCCATCCTTTGGAATAAACTGGCGCCAGTACGCGCAGGTTTCCTTTAATTTCTTTTTGATTTCTCTTGGATGTTCAGCGTTGGACGCGAAAATCTCAAAGCTCAGACAGATGGACTCAGCCTTTGGCGGCATGGCCGTGTCCTCGGTTTCATAGGATTTCGCGATGGCCTTCAGGAGCCTGGCGCCGTCGATGATGCCCGCTGTGTTGTTGTCCTTTGTAAAGGCCGCGTGGGAGGAGGTAACGCCATTGGTCTGCTGCATGTGCATGATGGGGGAATAGCAGGCCAGCTGTTCAAGCCAGGCGTAAGGGTCAGAGTCAGCCGGATCAAAGGAGAAGAGGTACGGGTAGCGCGCCATGTCGGCTTCGATGGCGTTCAGGGCCGCGTCGCTGGTGTCTTTGTTTTGGACTGCCTTCTCCCAGATCGCGTAGGTGGTGTCGCCGCCCAGCCAGGGTTCGGTGAAGGCACCGCCTTTTACAGCGGCTTCAATGCTCTGGCGGATCTCGCCGCGGCCGGGCTTCCGGAAACGTACCTGGCCGACCATGTGCCCTAAATCAACTGTGGTGTAGATGGGATGATGGTCAATGCTGTAAATATTCCGGAGAAAGCGCTTTGTGCCCTCGATGGTCCAGGGGGTCTGGTGCGGGGCGTACATGGCCTCAACGCAGACGGGAATATTGCCGTTATCCTTTGCGATTTTGCCGATTTCGGACATAATTTCCGAAACCTTTTCTGTTTCTTCCCGGTAGAGGTCCGGGTCCTGCAACACCTTGTCAGGGTAAGCGTGAAGGGAAAAACCAATGCCGGAGCCCCGTGCGCCCAGTCTTTTTATGGCGGGTTCTACCCAGCCCTCCAGCAGATGGCGGGCCATTTTTGCATTTGGATGGGCGAGGCCGGCCGTCCGGTAGGTCTGGTAGCCGGTAAAAAAGCTGGCAACCCGGATATTCTGTTCAGCTTCCACAGCCTTTACACGGTCGAACCATTCGTCGAGGTACCACTGGGGTGAATAGAAAAAGTCGGCCTCGTTGTCAAAGCTGGCCTCGATATAGTCAAAGCCCAGCTCCTTAATGAGCGGTCCCCAGGTTTCCGGTTCCACCCAGCGCTTGATGGCAAAGCAGTTATCCAGGACCAGGTATATTTTTGGGTAATTCATAGATGATCTCCTGTTTTTAGTTTATGGATGAACAACAACCTTCATGATGTTTTCGTCGCGGATTGCGGTGAAGCCGTCCATGATGTTTTCCAGCTTTATGGAGCGCTCAATGTATTTTTTCGCGTCCAGCTTTCCCGTTTCCATGAGCTGCATGATCTCGCGCATGCAGTCCGGTGTGGTGGCGTGCACACCGCAGACCTGAAGCTCCTTGTAATGGATCAGATTCGAGTCGATGTAGCCCTTGCTCTCACCGGGAAGCCCGCCGAACAGGGAGATACGCCCCATCTTCGCGGCGATGACCTGAGCCTCTGTATGGACGGAAGGCACAGAGGTCGCGGTGATGACCACGTTGGCGCCGCGGCCCTCGGTGATGCGCTCAACCTCTGCCACAGTATCCTGCGTAAAAGGATTCACCCAGATCACGCCCGGAACCTTTTCCATGGCGATCTTTCCGCGTTTCTCAACCGGTTCCACAATAATGACCTTTGCCGCGCCCTTCTGGAAGGCAAGCTCGGCATGGATACAGCCGATCATGCCGCTGCCGTAGACAACCACGAAATCGCCGGGCTCGATGTGCATGTAGCGCTGGCCGTTTAAGGCGCAGGCGGCCGGTTCGATCAGGGTGGCGTCGTCATATTCGATGTTGTCGGGCAGCTTGATGACATTGTTCATTCGGATGGCCTGGGCCGGAACCTCCAGGTAAGGCGCGAACACACCCTCATACTGGAAACCGATGGTGGTCAGGTGGTCACACATGTTGGTGTGTCCGGTTCTGCATGGCCAGCACTCGCCGCAGCCGATGGCCGGAGCCACGGTCACACGGTCCCCAACATGGTAGCCGTGGGCCTGCGCGAGACTGCCGGCATGGACGATATCGCCGGCACATTCATGGCCCAGGACGCGCGGCACGTCAATTTTGTCATTTCCCTTTAAAAAAGTCCGCATGTCTGTGCCGCAGATGGAAGCGGATTTTACCTTGACGATGATGTTATCGTCACTGCCCTGAGGCTCGGGAACGTCCCGAACCTCAAGCGCTCTGTTTTCATTAAGTACGAATGCCTGCATCACTTCAGTTCCTTTCGATTATTCCTGTCCCCAGGGGTAGAACATCACCTTGTTGTAGAAGAAGCCGCCTTCCTTAATCTTGTCGAAGATACCCGGACAGTCGTCCAGCGGCAGGCGGTGGCTGATGATATCCCTGGCGGTCATTCCGCGTTCGCCGAACATTTTCAAGGATTCCGTCCAGTCCTCGCCGGGATAAGGTTTGGTAAAGGAGTTCCATGAGCCGATGACGCTCAGCTGGCTTCGCATGATGGTATCCACTTCTTTTTCGCTTAAGTCTAAGCCTTTATGGGAAATTCCGAGGAAGACAACACGGCCCATTTTTGAAGCCATGAGAATACACTGCTTCTGAGCTGCGGGAACGCCGGAGAAGTCAATGACCAGGTTGGCGCCCTTGCCGCCAGTGGCCTTTTTAACCGCTTCCACTGGATCTTCGTTTAAGGAATTGATGACCACATCTGCGCCCACCTTTTTGGCGATGTCCAGCTTTTCGTCCCAGACGTCAACCGCAATGACCTGAGAGGCCCCGCAGAGCTTTGCGTACTGCGCGGCGAACAGGCCGATGGGGCCGGTGCCGCAGACACAAACGCTGTCGTCCGCTTCAAAATTGCCGCGCATGAGTCCGTGATAGGCGTTTGCGCAGGGGTCAAGCGTCGCGGCGTCCTCGTAGGATACGCCCTCAGGAACCTTTAAAAGATTGGATTCCTTGACAGATACATACTCGGCGAGCGCGCCGTCACGTCTGGAACCATAGTAATCATAATCCTCGCATAAGGAGTAAATCCCCTTCTGGCACCATTCGCATTTTCCACATGGGATGAGCGGCGGAACTACCACCCGGTCTCCGGGCTTAAAGTTCTTCACATTTTTACCAACCGCTTCGATTTCACCGGAGAATTCATGTCCGATGGTAATCGGAGAAACATGAGCGCCATAGACAAGGGCTCTGGGAATATCTGAACCGCAAAGACCAACAGCGCGAACCTTCACCATCGCTTCATCGTCCATCATTTCCGGTTTTGGAACATCCTCAACTCTCAAGTCCCCAGGCTTATACATTCTTACTGCTTTCATTTTTAATCTTTGCCTCCTCTGATAATATTTATTTCATAAAAATGGTTTTAAATTTACGCTTGCTATTTACAATTCGTAAATTATAAACGAATTATAACATCATTTTTTGACGATGTCAACATAGCAATCGTAAATTATTAACGAAAGAGTGTTTTACTTTCGGAGAGTTATGAAGTATAATTAAGTCAAAAAGAGGAAAAAGGGAGAAATCTTATGGCTTCTTTATTAAGTGATATACGAACAAAATACAATCTGCTCTCTAAAACGCAGAAGACCATTGCGGACTACATACTGGATAATCCGGATGCCACCATTCTTTTGTCCATTACAGAGCTGGCCAATAACTGCAGCACCAGTGAGACCACCGTTATGCGGTTTCTTAAGAAACTGGATTATGATTCCTATCAGATTTTTCGGGTAAATCTGGCCAAAGAGCTGATTGACAGCCCCAGCGAGACCATCAACGAGGAAATAGCCGAGGGCGACAGCACCTCGGATATCAAGCGCAAGGTGATTAAGCATACCAATACGGCAGTCAGTGATCTCGAGTATTCCATTGACCAGGAGGATATTGATCAGTGCGCTGAGATGATACTGGACGCGAGGCGCGTGACGTTTTTTGGCATCGGCGCGTCCTCAGCCGTCGCCATTGACGCGCTGCACAAGTTTGGGAAAATCGGTCTGAATGTCAACGGCTTTCAGGATTCACACCTGATGAACATCCACTGCTCGCATATGACCCCAGAGGACGTGCTGTTTGTGGTATCACATACAGGTGAAAGCGTGGAGGTGTTAAATGCGGTCAGCCTGGCAAAGGAAAACGGCGCGAAGATCATATCGCTGACCAGCTTCAGCAATTCCAGCCTTGCCAAGAAGTCCGACGTGTTTTTATCCAGCTCCACCAATGACAAAAAGTACCACTCCGAAGCCATGGCATCCAGAATCGTCCAGCTGGTGATTGTGGACATTCTATACCTGTCCGTCTTTATGCAGAATGAGGCTAAGTTCTACAAAGCCCTCAACCAGTCGCGGATCGCGGTATCCTTAAACAAGACATGAAAAAAAGTTCCAGCCGAAACCCGGCTGGAACTTTTTAATTGGGACAAACACTTCCCTCTACCTCTATTATACCCCATTAAATTTTCCACTACAAGACTGTTTATTTCCAGAAAATGAGCGTACAATAGAGGATACTTTACATGAGAAAGGAAGTGTCTGGAAATGATGGATCTTATGAAAACAGCGGCAGAAGTACAGCTGGTGGAGGACACAAAAGCAGTGGCAGCCTGCAATGGGGAGAGCGAACACTTTGGACTTACCCTGTCCGGTGAGCAGGCGCTGGCAGTGATGGAAGCCCGAAATGAAAGCCTTAAGAAACACCAGCGTGTGGAGATCGGCCCCTGCGTCACCAAAAAGATCATCCACCTTTTTTGCGATTCCCAGTATATCTGGCAGGATAATTATGTCGAGACCCTCAAGCGGCTGCAGGATATTTTCTTCCTGTATAAAAACGAATGCGACGACCTGATTTCAGACGATGAGCTGCTGACCTTTATGCAGGAGCAGTTTGAGGGCGTGTGCTTCGGTGATCTGGATTACCTGGAGACCACCTGTCTCCAGCGCTTCTGCATGGCAGTTCAGGCCGGCTACCGCGGTTACCGGCAATCCGGCGGCCACGAGGAGTATCTTCAATTTGATGAGGAGCCCAGATGGGATAAAGGACTCTATATGCAGGTGCTCAGGGAGCTGGCCTGGGAGTAGAAAAAGTTTGCAGGCCTATTCTTAAAGCGTGCTGCCCGTTTTACTCAGAAAAAATTCTTTAAAATTTTCGGGTGTTCCCTTTGTGAAAGCATTCTTTTGAAGTACAAAATAAATATTTTTGCAGTAAAAAACAAAATGAAGATCATCCTCTTTAAAATTAGTGAGCTCGCTGTAGTCCAAATGCTTCATAAAAGTACAGTCAGCGTAATCTTCATAAAATAAAAATACAGGGGGTTCGTCTTCAACGTTATTCACTTTTCTTAGTCTGGCGCCCTTTAGCTTTGTCATAAAAAAGATAAAACGGTCATAGTTGCATGCATAAAGTTCAATGAGTGCTACAAGGCTCAGTGCAGCTAAGCCGATGAGTGAAATCAGATCAATTTTAAATCCGCTTAAAAGAAAAATGATTATTTCCATTCCGGCGATAAGCACTCCCATGATTTTTATGTTTGTCATGTCTTTGGATAAACCCAGGGTATTTTTTTTCAGAAGTTCTTCAGTATCCGCCTTGGTGTAGTGCGGCTCGTTTATGTATAGCGCTTCCATGGTGACCTCCCTATATTTTTTATATTATATCAGAAGAAAGCTCCCTTTAAAAGAGAGCTTTTTATGAGACGTTTATTAGTTATTATATGTATTGATGGCCAGCAGGACAGCAATCATTAAAGCTGCACCAGTAGATGCAGTAAGACCGCCCGTTGGAACAGCGGCTATCAGAAGTATTATCGCTAAAACAATCCCACCTGTATATAAAAGTGCTCTATGATTTGCAACAATATTATCAAGATCCTGTTGATAATCCGGTTGTCCTTTCATTTTAAAGGAAATTTCGAAATAAACATTTCTGTTTTCAACGGATGTACTGTAGACTAACTGTTTTACCTGAATATTAAATGTTGGGAATCCATCAACGGTTGAAAATGAAATGGTAAGCGTACCATGATTAATACTGTTGGCAAAAGCAACGGATGTTTGAATACCTCCAGAAGCATTGATGATAGCTTTATTGGTCGCTGTTAAAGTATCTAAAATTTTTTCTGCGGTAGTAATGTCTCCTTTTTCAAATTCGCCGTTGTTAATAGTAATTGTGGCTTTATCACTTGAAGGAATGGTACTGGTGTCTACCATTGGCGTAAATGAACCACTCAGACCGAACTTGTATTCAATATCAATGAACGGCCCAGGAATAGTGGTTTTCTGATTCCAATTCCAGCCAATACTTGGATCAATGTGTAGAATTTTAAGCATTTCATTACAAAGTCCTTTAGCGACATTGGGTATAGTAAGAGATGAAACCCCGGTATCCTGTCCTGAAGCCATTACCTTATCAATATTAATTTGCGAATCACCAGAGCCATAGCTTGTTTCATAAAATTGATCAAAGGCCCAATTACTTGGAATACGTACACCAATATTACCTGAAAAGCCTGTTGACATATCCGCGACATAGCTTGTTTGGGCATAACCTGCATTTGAGACTCGAGTGCAGACATTACGCGGTCCATAAATTCCCACATTGTAATGGAGTAAATATACTGAAAGTGCTCTGAAATATTCGAGAATATTGCTGTCTACCTCAAAATCATAAGCATCAAAATCGACAGCAAAGTAAATTGTTGTATTCTCGGGAAGACCTAACTCTTGGGCCGTTGATGCAGCATATAAAGCGTCCTGTCGTCCCTGTTCATGGGTAAAGTAGCTCGCATCGGTAACATCCATGTTCCCGGATAAATCATTCCCGGATCGTTCAAAGATAGGAACAAACTTCATTCCAGCTTCCAGAATTAAACTGATTTCTGAAATGGATACAGCCCAATAACCTGTAATATATCTTCCAACATAGTTAATCCCAATACTTTTTAGATACTGAGCACGCTGGTTTGTGATGCGGTCTGTACAATCACAGGCATTGCAGCTGCGATCTACATTTCCCTTGCTGATCAGCAGAGCCGCCCAGGTTGACAATCCAACCCAGCCATCGGCCTCCAGTGCCATGAGGCTCTGGAAATTGATCACAGCATTTTCAACACTGGTATCAAAAATACCATTAAAAGAGCCTGGGTTAAATCCATTGACATAGAGCATATATTGAAGCAGGTAAACTAAAGCGGTCTGTTTGCTGTTTAACGCAACGTTATGGTCATTCGCGCCTTGTGCTGTGCCAGGGCCGAATACACCGTTTGGCGCATCAATGCCTACTTCTTTCTGAAATGCATAGAGCAGCGCGTTGCAGGTGTTTCTGCCATAGACCCCATCACAAGGACAGATATTCAAGTCCATCCAGAAGTAAGCACTGTATTTATTGTTAAGTGCCTGCTGAATGGCTCGAATGCGGCTGTCACCGCCTGAAATTAAAACGACAGCATCTGTGGATAATAAGCCTTTCATAGTTTTTGCATCCACTTTCCCGTCAGCGGTAAGACCAGCTGCCATTTTAAATTGGTTTACACCAGAAACGGTAGTATTGTCAAAATCCTGAGTCAGATCTTGGGAAGAGAACCCCTTACACCACAACCCGCCCTGAATAATATTGACAATATGGCCTTTCGCGCCACTTTGGACGGTTGGACAAAGCTCTGCGGTCATTGGGCCAAACTCACCGGTTGGTGTAGAGACGCCAATTTCAATTTGCAGAGCTGAAATTAAAGATGCCACCGTGCCATTCCCTGTTTGACCATCTTCTGTACATGAGATATAACCATTTAAATTTTTATAGGTTGCATTTAACCATTTCTGCGTCATTAATACTTTTTGATCCATAATATAAATCCTTCTTTCTTTTTTTATTTGTTTTTTAGTAAACCGGCAATGTGCACCTGCCGGTTTAAGAAGGACCGGTCCTCTGCTTTAGTTTTTGGCCTTATGCAGCGTCGGGCGCTTTTATAATACTATTTTAGCCGAGTTTCTCTTCTTTGTCTGTGTGCAGTTTGTGTGTTTTTAATCATTCCACTGAAAATGCACAAAGCTTCTGTCATAATAGCGGATGGTCTTCAGGCCATACCACTCACCCGCGTCTGCCACCGCATCGACGGTATAGCCATTGGCGGCATAGACGGCAATATCCGCTGCCCGTCCCAGTTTATGGTAGGAATCCGGCACGCCGCCGACTTCTGCGTTGAGGATTTCACACCTTACGCCAGAGGTAACGACCAGGGGAATCCCCAGGTCTCTCCGAACCTGCTCCAGTTTTTCGATGAGCGTCCGGTTCATCGGGACTGGAAACCCATCGCAGTATTTGCCGCCGCACTCACATTTAAACTCCTGCATATTAAAATGCTCGGTTACCTGTTCCTGTGGATCAAAAGCCGGCGCCGGATCGCCTGCGGCATAGTCAAACAGGGCGGCTTCAGTGTTATAGCCGACGATGCCGTCTGCTGCGAGTCCAAAATCGACCTGCAATGCTTTGACGGCCGCATCGGTTAAGGGGCCTGGAAGACCATCCACCGGGCAGCCGCAGCCTTTTGCGTTTAACTGCGCCTGTATGCCGCGTACCTGCCCGGACAGATGGTCTTTTGTCACCGGACCGGCAATGCCGTCAGCCTCGATGCCATAGCCTTCCTGGGCCCGTCTCACCGCCGCCTGGGTTTCGGGGCCATCATAGCCATCGACCGTCCCCGGCGCGTAGTTGCAGAGCTTAAGGGCTTCCTGAACCTGTGTTAAGGTCATCTCCATTATTTTTTACCTCCTTCCTTTTGTCTTTCTTTTTTAATACCTGTTCTGAATCGCTGATGCTGGGGGTTGTCGGATCGACAATCACGCCCATTGCAACGGCACAGATGACAACTGCGTTTAAAATCTTTTCGATTAAAGGCACGTTAAAATCCGTTGAGATAAATCCCTGAGCGTACTGCAGGATCAAAACGATCAGGCCGATACAGGCAATCCAGAAGGCTTTGTTCTTTAATCGAATCTTTAAGTTCATTCCGATTATCACCACCTTTCTATCGAAGGCTACTGATGTTGTTGTATCGCGATAACAGCTATGCTTTCGATAAGAACATTATAGCACTGTGTCTGCAGGCTGGCTGTGCGCACTTTGTGCTGCGTTTGGCTAAAAGAAAAGAGCCTTTCGGCTCTTTGGGGCGAGTGGGAGCATTTGATTATCTGATCGGACGTTTCATCACCTGATTTGCTTTTGCAGCGACATGGCGGATATAATCATAGTCATACTCGAGCTCCTCGGCGATCTGTACCAGCGATTTTCCGGTATAGCGCTGCATGTAAAATACTTTTTTCTGAATGTTTTTAAGCTTGGGGATGGCCTCAAGAATAATTTTAAGGCTTTTTTCAAGTAAACGCTCCTGGCGGCGCTGTTCATCAATAGCCTCGCGGATAAGCGTTAGCTGTTTGAGGATTTGTTTTTTTCTTTCGACCCTGGTATAGGGTGTTTTTTCAGACAAACGCAGCCATTTTTCTTCTAGCTGAGCAAGACGGATAATCTCCTCCTGGATAATGGTCAGCTCGGCCTTTAAGCTGATAACCGTGTCGTCTTTTTCTAATAATGACATAGACTCCCACCTTTCGAATAAACTTTCTTTTTAAAACATATGTTCTTTTAAAATAATCATACGCTTATCAAGAGGAAATGTCAACGAAATCCATTGGAGTGGACAAATATTTACTCTAATTTAAGCAAGTGTTTTTTTGATTTTAAAGATAAATATTATCCCTTGCGGCTGTTTTTAAAATAAAATTTTAAGAAGCGTCATTATTTTGGACAGCCTTTCTCTATATAGTTAAATTTTCGTTAAAAACAGAGTTTTTAGATTTGTTGCTTTTTATGACAATGTCAATATTTTGAACAAAAATAAAAGAAAAACCAAGTAAAAAAATAAAATTACGGTGTTTTAAAGCGGTAAGTCCCATTATTTACGGTATATTTTTGGCATAAAAATTGCATTTACTAAAGATCAAGATTTAATGCTGCTGCATTTGGGAGGAATAAGATGAAAAAATATGAACAGTTTATTGCAAAAGAGGACGTTGAATTAATTCATGAGAATACCATTCGTATTCTTGAAAACGTCGGGGTTAAGTTCGAGCATGAGGAAGCTCTGGAAATTTTCAGGAGACACGGCATCCGGGTCGAGGGTGATGTTGTCTATATGGGTGAGAAGGATGTGCGCGCGGCTTTGTCGACGGTTCCGGAGACCTTTACGCTGTACTCTGGCAGGGGAACTGTGGCGGTCGGCGGCGGCAGCATGGTCAAGCTGCCGGTGGGCTGTCCGGCTTTTATCGAAGATCACGGCAATATCCGCAAGATACTCAATCAGGATATTATCGACCTGTTTAAGCTCATTGATACCAGTCCGCTGCTCGACTGCAACCACGTTAATTTTTTTACAGAAACGGAAGGCTTCTCCGATGATGTAAAGCGCTATTCTTACCTGGCGATGCTCATGAAATATTCCAACAAACCCTTCCCCTTTGCCATTCCGGACACCTCGGCGGAAAAGGGCAGCCTGCGGGAGGCCATGGCCGGGGGTATCCGCCTGATGAAGCGGTTTGAGGGCGTTGAGGACAAATGTCTGGCCTCGGTGGGGATCAATCCCCTTTCACCGCTCTGCTATGACCATGCCCCCATTGAGCGGATCATCGGTACCTGCAGCGAAAATCAAGGAGTCTGGCTGGCATCCTGTGTGATGCCGGTTTTAACAGCTCCGCCGTCAATCGCCTCGATTCTGACCATGGTGAATGCGGAGATTCTGGCGGGTTTTGTTTTTACCCAGCTCTTAAAGCCCGGAACACCGATGATTTACGCCAATGTGTCCGGCTCAACGGATTTGAGAACCATTCAGCTGAGCATGGGAAATCCAGAGGCCGCGCTGATGATTTACGGCACAGCGGCTCTGGCCGATTATTATCATGTGCCCTTCCGGGCCGGCGGCGCCATCAGCGACGCCAAGGACCTCGATTTCCAGGCAGGCATGGAATCCATGATGATGACAGAGGCGACCGTGGAGGCAGAGCCGGATATGATCCTTCACAGCACAGGCTGTCTGGGGACATACAATATCGTCAGCTTTGAAAAAATGCTGATGGACGAGGAAATCTTTGCCTATGCCGAACGGATTCACCGGGGCATTGACGTAACCGATAAGAAAATCTGCTTTAAAGAAATTGAGAAAACCGGGCCAAGGGGCAGTTTCCTGTCGGGCAGAACGCCGAAAATGTACCGTGAGGAATTTTATCTCACCCAGTACCTGAACAAGGCGGACGCCAACGACTGGCAGAATAAGGGCCGGGCCGGACTGAAGGAAAATGTGGGCAAAAAGGTGCGGGAGAGAATTGAGGCCTACCGGGCGCCGGAAATCACAAAAGAGCAGGAAGCGCTGCTGAGGCCGTATTTGCCGGAAGCTTACCGGGACCAGATTTAAGGGGGATGTTATGAGTAAGGGAAAACGTAATTTTCTTTTGGTGTTGATCAGTGTGATGGTGGGGATTATTTATTTTATCCCCTACCTCCGCTTTTTCTTCTACGACCAGATGCTGGACGGCTTTAATCTGACCAATCTGCAGCTGGGCACCCTCGGCTCGATCTACGGCCTGGTCGCGCTGTTCTGTTATCCGGTCAGCGGTTACCTGGCCGACCGTTTCAGTGCGCGCATTCTGCTGGCCATCTCGTTTTTAGCCATGGCAGGGCTGACCTTCTGGCAGTCTACTTTTCCGGGCTATAACATACTGGTGGTCCTCTATGTGCTGTACGGCTTCTTTACCACAGCCACGCTCTGGTCGCCCTATATCTGCTTTGTACGCCATCTGGGCACAGAGGAGGAGCAGGGCAAGCTCTTTGGCGTCAGCGAGGCCATGCGCGGTGTGGTCAGCGCGGTAACCGGCTTTGTGTTTCTCTGGATGCTGGGCCTTTTTGTGGACAGTGTGGGAGGGATGCAGGTGCTCCTGTGGATTTCGGTTGGGTTATATGTGCTCTTCGCAGCTTTGAGCCTGGTCTTTTTACCCAAAACGGAGAACAAAGCCGTTAAACAGAACGGTCCTCAGGAAAAAGGGATGAAAAACATTGTAAAAGCCCTCAGGCTCCCCGGGACGTGGCTGGTCGCCTTCTTTCTGTTCAGCTGCTTTTGCGTGATCAATACCGGGACCAACTACCTGGGTACATACACCACGCAGGTGCTGGGCGTATCGGCCTCTGTATCCAGCGGGCTGGCGATCTTCAGAAGCTATGTCATTGTTATCGCGGCCGGTGTGCTGGGCGGCATACTGGCAGACAGGGCAAAATCCAGGGCCATCTTTATCAGCGGGCTTCTGGGCGGCATCATCGTGTGCGCCGCGCTTTTAATTTTCAGCAGCAGTCTGGTGACCGTGGCCATTGTCATTACCATGGTCATGTCCTTTCTGTACTTTACGGTTAAATCCGTTTATTACTCTGTCATGGGCGAGGGTGGGATTCCCCTTGAGCTGACTGCGGCCGCCACAGGCATCATTTCCTTTATCGCCTATGCGCCGGAGGCCTTCATGACCACCATCATGGGCTCATGGATTGACGCGGACCCGGTGGCGGGTTTCAACAAAATATTTATCTGGATGATCAGTTTTTCGGTCATCAGCATCATACTGGCTGTGATTATTTACAGGCGGCACAAAAAAGCTGAGAGCATCTAGCCCTCAGCTTTTTCCAGTTGATACTTTTTAATTTTATTGTGCAGGTTTGTCCGGGAGATATGAAGCTGTCTGGCGGCCTGGCTGATATTGTGGCCGTTTTTCTCGAGCGCGCGCTCGATGATTTTTGCTTCGTAGGCGTTCATCAGCCGGGCCAGCGATTCCTCCCCGCCGGTGTCCGGCGGCTCCGGTGACGGCGGCACGGTCTTTGTCTTGAGCAGGTACTCGGGCAGGTGGTGGGGTTTGATAAAGGGCTCGTCCTTTTCCGCGAAGTAGATGGCCTGGGTAATAATATGCCGCAGCTCACGGACATTGCCGGGCCAGCTGTGGCATTCAAAGATCTGTTTTACCGCGGCGGACAGACGGGTGACCTTTTTCCCAAGCACTGGTGCCATGGCGCCGATAAAGAACTCGGCCGTTTCGGCAATATCCTCCCGGCGCTTGATCAGCGGCGGCAGCTCAAGGGAGAAAACCGCCAGACGGTAATACAGGTCTGCCCTTAAGTGGTTGTTTTCAATGGCCTGAAAAGGCTCCTCGTTGATGGCGCTGATAATCCGGCATTTGCACGGCTTTTCCTCCTGGCCGCCCACGGCGCGGAAACGCCCGGTTTCCAGAACCCGCAGCAGCTTTGATTGAAGTCCGATGTCCATGGCGTTGAGCTCATCCAAAAATAAAGTACCGTTTTCGGCCTCTTCCAACAATCCCCTGCGGTTGACCGCCCCGGTATACGAGCCCTTGCAGGTGCCAAAGAGGGTACTCTCAAGCAAAGCTTCCGGGATGGCGCTGCAGTTTACGGCCACGAAGGGGCAGGACGAAAAGGCGCTGTAATTGTGAATGCTCTGGGCAAAAACCTCCTTGCCGGTGCCGGTCTCGCCCCAGATAAGTACCGGAGCGTCGGTCTTGGCTGCGATTTTTCCACGGTAGACGGCCTTTTGAAGCATCGGGCTGCTGCCGACCACATGGTCAAAGGTGTGCTGGGTGCCATTTGGCAGATACTGGGAGGAGGCCTGGCGGTCGCTTTGCTTTTTATTGCCCTCGGCGATCATTTCCAGATAATCCGAGACCTCACGGTAAATACACAGGGCGTAGTCGATTTGACCGTTTTTTCCGTAGATGGGATAGGTGCTGCACAGAATATTGGCCTCATTGCCGCCGACGGTGGTGTAATAGTCCAGTGTTTCCCGGTAGACTTTTCCAGTTTTCAGCGTGTCGAGCACCATGGAGCGCTTTGGTCGGGTGAGGTTGGGGAACTGCTGGGGGTTGTAAAGGGACTCGGGGCTTTTGCCAATAACATCCTCGCGCCGCAGCGCCTCGATTTTTTCACAGCCCTTTGAATAGCAGATGATCCTGCCCGCGGCGTCCAGAATCATGACGGCCATGTCCGTGATGCGCTCCAGATCCCCGATGCTCAGCGGGCGCAGCGCTTTTAAATCCTGTTCCATGTCTATTCCTCCTTAACACAGTATTTCCGTATCAGCCGGCTGGCCTTTGACTGGGTGATGCCCAGCTCCTCGGCCACGCCGACAGAGGTTTTCCTGCGGCTGTAGCAGTCCTGGATAATGTAGCTTTTGATCTGGTCCAGGAGCTGGTCGTAGGAATAATAAAATTTATCGTCGGTCTGGGGAACGTGCATGCGGATTTCCTCGGGCACCTTGCTCTCGTAGATAATAGAGCCGCTGGTTAAGACGTACATGCGCTCAATGACGTTTTTAAGCTCCCGGATATTGCCGGGCCAGTCATAATTGACCAGGGCGAGCAGGGTCAGGGAATAAAAAACCTTGTTGGTGCCGTGCTTTAGATTTTGTTTTTTCAGATAGTGGAGTGAAAGGGGAATGATGTCCTCCTTGCGTTCTCTGAGGGGCGGGATATAGCTGATGAAGGAGCCGATACGCCAGTAGAGGTCCTCCCGGAAGTTTTTTTCCGCGATGGCGGTCTTTAAATCCTTATTGGTGGCGGAGATGATGCGCACATCCACATGGACGGGGGTGGTGCCGCCCACCGGCAGGAAGGATTTGCTCTCGATGGCGTGCAGGAGCTTTACCTGAAGGTTCAGGGGCAGGTCGCCGATTTCGTCAAGGAACACGGTGCCCTTGTCGGCGGATTCCAGCAGGCCCTTTTTCCCGCGGGTGCTGGCGCCGGTAAAGGAGCCGGAGGCATAGCCGAAGAGCTCGCTTTCCAGCAGATTGTCGGGGATGGCCCCGCAGTTGATGGACATGAAGGGGCCGAAGCCGCGGTCGCTGCACTGGTGGATATACTCGGCGATGAGGGTTTTGCCGGTGCCGCTTTCCCCCAGCAGCAGGATGGACATGTCTGACTTCGCGATCCGCTCCAGCTCCACGATCCGCTTCAGGAAAGCATGGCTTTCCCCCACGATGTTGCGCCGCTGGCGCTTTTTTACTTTTTCAGGCTTTTCCATGAGCTTGGCGTCAGCGTCAAAGTCCACATCCGAAAAATTTTCCTGAATCACGTAGACGGTAAAGTCAATATCGTCGGGATGATCTTCCTTCATGACGGGCGTGTCAATGATTTCCATGTAATTGCGCGACAGCATGTTTTTCTGCCTGTAAATCAGGGGTCTTTTCGCGACCAGCATATTTCTGTAGGCTGGCGGGTAGACGACGCCCTCCCACTTTCCCCAGTCGCTGTCCCCCACCAGATCCTCGGGCAGTCTGCCGTAATGCCTGGAGATGGCCGGGTTCACATAGATGGTTTTCCCGTTCTGGTCGCTGACAAAAACGCCCAGAAAAAGATTTTCCAGAATTTTGATATAGAGCTCCTTTGGAAGCGACATCAGATAGTGCATATAATCTTCGCTGTGCTGAAATGGATTGTTCATAAAATCACCGCCTTTCCCCTAGTATACCGGGATTCTTTATGAAAAACAAGCGATTTCCGAAAAAATAGTCATTTTTGCATAAATTGTTTGATATCACAGAGTATAGACAGTTAAAAATGATTAACTGGCGGCGCTGTTTTGGTTGAAAATGGCGTGTTTGGGTCTTTTTTAAAATTGGCACAGGTCTTGCGTTATTAAACGGCATGAATCGGAAAGCCGATACTTCCGCAATCTGCAGAATGCTGGAATCAAATGTAATCACAGAAAAATGCCTATGATATGAAAAACTGGAGGAGAACTATGTACCCAAACCGTAATTTATATGAAAAATATATCACAAAAGACGAAATTGAACTGATCCACGAATATACCCTGAAAATTTTATCCGAGGTCGGCGTGGTCATCGAGAGCGACTATGCCGCAGAGGTGTTCGCAAAGAACGGCGCCCGCGTTGAGGGGCACAAAATTTTCATCGACGAAGCCCTTTTAAAGAAAGGCCTTTCCACAGTGCCAAAGGAATTTGATATTTACAGCCCGTCTGGCAAGCTGACCCTTGGCGAAAGCGCGCCGACCATCTGCGCCGGACCAGTTGCCCCCACGACCATACAGGATTTTGAGAACAATACCTACCGCCCGGCCAATTTAAAGGACGTTGAGCAGTACTATATTCTCCAGGAGACCAGCAAGGTGATCAGCATGCCGACCCACTCCTGCCAGAATACCGACGACCTGGATAAATCCGGCGATGACTTCCACACCCCGCAGGTAGCCATGGGGCTCAAATACTGTCAGAAGCCCATTTATCAGGGCAACACCATCACTCCCATCAATTACAAAAAAGGCTCCCTGGTCGAAGCAAACCGGAAGCTGGTCAAGCTGCACCGCGAGTTTTACGACATCTGGGATAAGCCGGTGACCATGTCCAACTGCTGTGTGCTCTCGCCGCTGGCCATCGGCGCAGAGGTCGTTGACACCATTGTGGGCGCGGTGATTGAAAACCAGCCGGTGATCATTATCTCCTGCTCCATGACCAACTTGACCTGCCCGCCGACGCTGGCCAGCGCCATTGTGCAGGACAACGCCAACATCCTGGCCGGCATTGTGCTGACACAGCTCATCAGCCCGGGCGTGGGCGCGGTTTACGGCTCGGTTACCTCACCCACCGATATGCGCAACGTGCAGCTGGCCACCGGTGCGCCGGAAGCGGTGCTCATGCAGATGGGCCTGGTCGCCATGGGCCGTTACTACAATCTGCCGGTGCGCTCCGGTGTATCCGCCACCACTGCCGTTGACCTGGATTTCCAGTGCGGCGCGGAATCCATGATGACCCTTATGACCGGCATGCTCGGCAAAACCGATTTTATCCTGAACGCGGCCGGCGCTTACGGCGGCTATAATCTGGGCTCTCTTGAGAACTTTGTTTTGGATGAGGAAAACATCGCTTATTTGAAACGTCTTAACGAGGGACTGGACATCACCGAGGACAAGCTGTATTTTGACCTTATCGCAAAGACCGGCCCGCGCGGCAATTTCTTAAAGGGCCGTACGCCAAAGGATTACCGCAGGGAAAACTACTTCCCAAACATCTTTATCCGTGAAGGCGGTTCCCCGGCAGATGTTATTGAAAAGAACGGCAACCTGGCCGCCCGCGCCCGCAAGGTCGTCAACGAGCGTCTTGAAAGCTACGAGCTGCCGGATGTCACCACAACCCAGAAAAAGCTGTTGAACGAATACCTGCCAAAAGGCTACAAATACGATTTATAAAAGGAGCGTAAAAATATGAGATCAAATGACCGACAATTACAATTAGGGATGCACACCTACACCCTGCACCTCAGCGGACTTGGCGAAAGCTGGGGCTTTGATTCCACCCACGCCTTTGAAAAAGCCATCAACCTGATGCAGCTCATGGACCTGGCCGTGGAATGGGGCCTGGACGGTCTCCACATCACCAACGTGGATCTGGAAACCCTGGACGCGGGGCACCTGGCGGAGGTAAAGGCCGCCGCCGAGGCCCACGGGCTTTACCTGGAATACAACGTGTCCTTTGACGCCCCCTGCGACCCGCGCGTCAACTCCACAGTGCGCGACGCGCTGGTTAACGCAAAGGCCATGGGCGCAGATCTGGTCAAGTTCAGCCTGGATATTGAACGGCCAAAGCCGTTGTACGGCACCTGCTTCCACCCGGACGTCATGGCCCAGCTGGCAAAGCGCTACCATGCGTTTGAAGAAAACATTCCGCTCATGGAGGAGCTGGGGCTTCAGGTTTCCATCGAAAACCACTGCGATACCTATGCCGACGAGGTGATCTGGCTGGTCAAACAGCTGAACCATCCGAGTATTGGGGCATGCCTGGATACCATCAACTCACTGTGTGTGCTGGAGGGCCCGGAGGCCTGCGCAGAAAAGATGGCGCCCTATGCGAACTGCTGCCATTTCTGCGACAATAAGCTGGTCATTGACCCAGATGGCACACACTCCATCGGTGTAGCCATCGGCGACGGCGATATCGACTGCGCGAAAATCCTGAAAATGCTCAAAGAGCAGGCGCCTCTGGAACGCATCACCTTTGAGGTTGAGTACGAGATCGGGGAGGATACGCTGGAGGTCGCCCGTGAAAAGGAAATTGAGGCCTGCAAAAAAAGCATCGCTTACCTGCGCGATGTATTGAAGCTGGGCGTCCGCGGACGCTAAGTCAAGAGAGGGGGTAATATTATGAAAATAACTGGAAAAAAGAGATGGGTGGTCCTGGCGCTGGTGTCGCTGCTCGGCGGTATTATGGTCTATGTACCGTTTTTACGCTACAATTACTATGACCAGATGATCACTGTTTTCACACAGTTTAAGCCCATTGTATCCGAATCCTACGCCCATGAGTTCATCGGTGATATCGGCCTGTGGTTTGGGATCTTCTCGGTATTGATCTACCCGGTCGGGGGAATTCTGGCAGACAAGTTCAGCGAGCGCAATCTGCTGGTCATCGGCGCGGCCATCATGGGCCTGGCCTCCTTCTGGTACGGCCTTGTGCCCGGCAGCACAGAGATCATGATCATCCATATTCTCTACGGCATCGGCACCAGCATTTTCATCTGGTCGGCTTACCTGAAGGTTGTCCGTAAGCTTGGGACAGATGCCGAGCAGGGCAGAATGTACTCCACGTCGGAGTTTGTACGGGCCATTGTCGGGACAGCCATCGGTTTCTTTGGCGCAGGCCTTTTAAACAAGGCGATTTTTCCTGGGACGGGCGTCGATCCGCAGGTTCTGGGGCAGCAGTGGCAGCTGATGCTGTTCTTTAACGGCGCGCTGTTCATCATCCTGGGAATTCTGATTTTTATTCTTGTGCCGCGGAAGATTACCGGGGCGGAGGAGAGCAACGAGACGGTTCAGGAGGGCTTCAGTATGAAGAGTATTGTCACTGTTCTGAAAATGCCGGGCACCTGGCTGCTGGCGCTGCTGATTTTCTTCTGCTTTTCCTTTACCTCTGCGGGCGCGGGCTATCTCGGCACATACACCACCAATATTCTCGGCATTTCGGAAACGCAGGCCAGCAACTTTGCGGTTATCCGCAATTACATCATCGCCGGACTCTCCACTCTGGCCATCGGGTTCATCGCGGATAAGATCGGCTCAAAGGTTAAAACCCTGGGCATCTACCTGGTGCTGGCCACCGTCATGGCGGTTGTCATGATTCTGACCAAGGACGCGACCATGATGTGCATTGTCGTCACCTTTGTGTTTGCCACGGTTTATACCGGGATGCGGGGCATCTATTTCGCAACCCTGAGCGAGGTCGGGATTCCGCTGTCTCTCACCGGCGTGGCGACCGGGATCATCTCACTGATCTGCTACACCCCGGACATTTACTTCGCCAAGCTTGCCGGCTCCTGGCTGGACGCCTACGGCAACGCGGGCTATGATTTTATCTGGTATTGGGCCATTGGCTGCGGAATCCTGGGGATCATCACAGCCATCGTCACTCTGGCTTACGCTAAAAAGCTGCAGTCCAGGAAGGAAAAGCCGGCTGAAAATACAGCGGCAGATATGGAATAGAGGAGGAGAAAAAATGAAACAATCTTATAATTTTGCGGCAAAGGAAGAGCTGGAGCTGATCCACGCACATTCATTGAGGCTTCTGGAGGAAACCGGTGTTGTTTTCTACTGTGATGAAGCCCTGGAGGTTTTTAAAAAGCACGGCGCGCGTGTTGACGGAGAGACGGTTTTTATTGAGGAAAAAATGCTGAACGCGGCGCTTAAGACCATCCCGAAGACCTACGAATGGTACGGGCGGAACGGGTCGGTTACCCTGGGCGACGGCAAGCCCATCTATGCCTCCAGCTATGGCCCCATGTACGTGTACGAGGACGATGCCTATCACTTTCCAACCCCAGAGGATTTCGCGAATTTCGCCAAGCTTGACCAGAGCAGCAGGGTGGTGACCATCGGCAATCCCAACAACATGGATATGCCTCAGATCAAGCCCGAGGACCGGAGCAATTACGCCATGGCGGCCACGCTCATGTATCTGGACAAGCCGCTTATGGGCATGGTTGACGGCCGGAAAAGTGCCACAGACTGCCTGGAGATGGTCCGCCGCTTCTACGGTCTGGATGCCTCCGATAAGCGCTGCGTGGTATCCGGGCTCATCAACGTGGCTTCACCCTTTCACTATTCCCAGGCCATGTGTGAGGGACTGATGAAGTACGCGTCAGAGGGACAGGCGACCTTTGTGACCTCGGCAGGCATGAGCGGCCTGACTGTTCCCGATACCCTTGCCGGACATATTCTGGTGGCAAACACCGAAATTCTGGCCGGCGTCGTGCTGACACAGCTCATCAACCCGGGAGTTCCGGTGGTCTACGGCCTCCAGGGCCTTGGCTCAGACCTGCGCTATACTGTGGGCACCATGGGCAGCCCGGAACAGTCGCTGATCTTCCAGACAGCCAAATCCCTCGCGAACTTTTACGGTATGCCGGTCCGCACCGGCGGCCTCATGAACGACGCCAAAGACATGGATATCCAGTCCGGCGTCGAATCCTTCAACAGCGGCTATGCCGCCATCCAGTCCGGTGTGGATGTCATGCTCCTGTCCTGCGGCATGCTGGACTCGGTCAACACCATCAGCTATGATAAATACATCTACGACGAGGAAATGATCCAGTCCATCGAGCGTTTTGTCCGCGGCTACGAGGTAACAGAGGAAACCCTGCAGTTTAACAAAATACAGAAGGCCGGCCCCGGCGGCGATTTCCTCGGAAGAACCACCCGGCTGTACCGCAACGATTACTTTATGCCGGATATCTGTAACCGCCTGTCCCACGGAAACTGGGTAGCGGCAGGACAGCCCACCATCAAAAGCCGGACCAAAGCCGCTTATCAGAAGCGCCTGGAGGAATACGTGATGCCTGAAATGGATCAGGATCAGAAGGCGCTGATTGAAAAGTACATTTCAAAGGAACACTGGTATTAAGGGTTTTAAAAAAGCTGCGTAAGAAAAGAGGAGAGGAACATGTCAGGTAAAAATAAAGAAAAGAGTGTTTGGCAGGAAGTCGATAAGCGTGTGCTCATACCCGGAGGCATCTGTCTGCTCCTGGTCGTTGTGGCCGGGGCGGTATTCCCCACGCAGTTTGAGACAGCGCTGAGCGTCTGCGTGGACTGGATCATGGCGCATTTTAAATGGCTCTATATCGTCTGTGTCTGCGCCATTACGGTGGTCTGCTTCTGGTTGATTTTCAGCAAATACGGCAATATCCGGCTCGGCGGAAAAAAGGCCAAGCCAAGCTTCAGCATTTTTACCTGGTGTACCCTGTCCCTCACCGGCACCATCGCCGTGGGCATCTGTTTTTACGGCGTGTCCGGCCCGGTCAACGCCTTCATGAACCCGCCGGAATTTCTGAACGTGGCGCCCGGCAGTCCCGAGGCGGTGATCCCCAGCTTAAAGTACTGCTTTCTGCACTACGGCATCCCCCCGTACTTTTTGATGGTCTTTTTTGCCATGATCCTGGCCCTTGTCTATTACAATGGAAAACGGGACCTGCGGGGCAGCTCCACCCTTTTCCCGCTCATCGGCGAAAAGTCTAAAACCTGGATCGGCGGCATCGCCAATATTCTGATGGTGGTGTGCCTCATTGTCTGCGGGACCAATATGGGGCTCGCGGTCATTCAGCTGAACGCGGGCATTGGGACAGTGGCCGGGATGAGCGAGACGCCAAGCTTCGAGGTTACGCTGATCATTGTCTATACTGTGGCCACCGTGATCTTTGCCACCTCCGGGGCCCATAAGCTCATGGGGCGTTTGAGCAATATCAATGCGGTCTGCTACGCCGTGATTCTCGTTTTTGTCATACTGGCCACAAGCGCCAATGAAACCTTTACCCTGCTCTTCACAGCCCTCGGCGAATTTGTGCGGGATTTTATTCCCATGATCACCTTCGGCGACCCGGTCTACCAGACTGGCTGGCAGAGCAGCAACTCCATGTTTTATTATGCCTGGAACCTGGTGCCGGCGCTCATGCAGGCCCTGTTCTATGTCAGTATCGCCTACGGGCGCACCCTGCGCCAGTTTTTGCTGGTCAACTGCCTGCTGCCCTGTACGGTTGTGTTTACCTGGTACGCCGCCTTTGGCGGAAACGCCATGATGGGCATTTTAAACGGCAGCGGCCTGTTTGACCAGATGCAGCAGTTCGGCGACGGCATTGCCACCTTTGCCTTTTTAGATACCCTGCCCCTGGGCGCAGTCATGAAGTGGGTCTTTATCATTGTCGCCATGATGACCTTTATCACCTTCTCGGACTCTGTGGCCTACTCCTTCCCCATGCTTCTGATGAAAAAAACATCGACGGATATCTCAATGACCAAAATTCCCAAAGCCTTAAACGCAGCGGTTGCCATCTTCATGGGCGCACTGACCATGGTGCTGCTCTTTGTCGGCGGCTATGACGCCCTCAACCAGGTCATCGTCGCGCTGGGATTTCCAGCGGTTATCTTTACGATCATTGTGCTCATCGCCGGTGTGAAGTTTATCCTGCACCGCGATCGTTATGACGCGACTTATATTGAGGAGATGGAGGAGGAGAAGCAGAAGGAATACATGGAACCTCTAAACAAATAAATTTAAACCCCGTTTCTCTTTGCTCTAAGAGAAACGGGGTTTTGTTTTTAACGCAAGCCCTTTACAAAATTGTATAATGCATAACTGGTATCTGAGCGAGCTCTTTTTCAGCCCTGCCAATGTACTCCCGGGCTTCCTGATAGGAAAGTCCCATCATCAGCATGCGGGCAATATCTGTTTCATCACGTATTTCTTCGTAGGAGATTTCGATGGTACCGGAAATTTTTGCCTTGTTCAGAGCAGTCCAGATTCCATTGGACTTAATGCCAAGTTTTTCGGAGAATTGATAGTCCTCAGTCCGGTTCATATCCTGAAAGGCGTTATAGGTAAACAGAAATAATGGCGGTGATATATAGTCTGCATCCATCCAGGTTTCAATATAAAAATCTAAATCATTTTTACTGCTGAGCAGTTCACGCAATATGCAGCGGTAAAAAACAAGAGAGTAGAGCAAGGGGTCCTGATCATCCAGATAATCATGCATTGCTTTAGCGCATTTTCTTGAAAAATCATCACACATCATTTTTGCAATGGTGTACTTTCCATCTGGAAAATAATAGTAGGTTAAGGACACATTTACGCCTGCTGCCGCAGCGATATCACGCATTGAGGTTCCGTCATAGCCATTTTGCTTAAACAGATTTTTGGTTTCACTTAAGAGCTTATTATAGATTTCATTTTTATCTCTTTTTTTTGCCATTTTAACCCTCGGTTATCCTGTTTATGTATTTCATTCATTATACACTCTGAAAAAAACAAAGTCAACAGACTCAATATTTGTTTTAAATTATTTTGAACTGTTTAAAATAATTTAAAACAAATATTGACAAATTTAAAATATATTTATATAATGGGTTCAATAAAGGAATGAAGTCCTTTACCAAACTGTTGAGTAAGACACTGCTATTCTAGACGTGCCAGTGTTTACTTGTTTTTGCATAGGGGGAAAACATTGAAAGCATATGAAAGATTTATTTCAAAGAATGATGTTCTGAAAATCCATGAGAATAGTTTGGATATTTTAGAAACAGTAGGCATGGAATTTGACCACGATGAAGCCTGTGAAGTGTTTAAAACGCATGGCGCGAAGATTGATGGTCATAGGGTTTTTATTCCCAGAAAAATGGTTGAGGAAGCACTTAAGCTTGCAAGGCCAAGTTTTGAGTATACGAGCCATAAGTGCACGAAAACGGTCGGTAAGGGGTCAAAGCTTTTTGTTCCACTGGCCGGATATATTTATAATAATGACCATGGTAAAATTCGTAAATGTACGAACCGGGATTATGTTGAGCAGTTTATTCTGTCTGAAACAAGCGATGTTATCAATGTGTCTAACTGTAATTTTATGATCGAAACCGATCATTTAACGGACGCGCAAAGGCGTTTTGGCTCCATTGCCATTATGCTCAGGTATTCAAAAAAAATGACTTTATTTATCAGGCCAAATCCGCTTAAGGATCCGGCTGAGAAAATGCGGGCGATCTGCAGAGAGCTGTTTCAGTTTACGCGCCGCTTCGAAGGAGTGTCAAAAGATAAAATCTGTGGCCTTGGACTGACAACGACGCTGACACCGCTGAGCATGCACTTTGCTCCGGTCGAGATGATTTTCACCTGCTGCGAAGAAAATCAGGCGCTTTTGATAACCAGCGTGCCAATGCCTAAAATGACAGTACCGGGCTCTATGGCAGGAGAGCTTGCGGTCAGCAACGCAGAAGTTTTAGGCGGCTATGTGCTGGCAAAGCTTCTGAACCCAGAGGTTGCTGTTGTCTATGGGAATACACCCGCTTCTGCCAATCTGCACACCCTGCAGCTGTCAATCGGTTCTGCTGAAACGGCCCTTGGTGTCTATGCGACCGCCGGTCTGGCTGATCTTTATAATCTGCCCTTCAGGACAGGCGGAAGTCTGGCCGACTCAAAAACATGTGATTTTCAGGCAGGATGTGAAACAACCCTGATCACACAGGCAACTGTGGATGCGGATACGGATGTTGTTCTTCATGGTGCTGGATGCCTGGGACAGTTTAATGTTGGCAGCGCAGAGAAATTTGTTTTGGATGAAGATGTCATCCGCTACGCGCTTCGGATAAAAGAAGGTATAAATTGTGAGGACAAGCGGTTTTGCCGAGATGAAATTGAAAAGATCGGCCCGAAAGGGAGCTTTCTGATGGGAAGAACCCCTAAAATGTTCCGCGAGGAGTTTGTCGTGCCGCACCTGTTCAATAAAGAAGATCCGTTGAGCTGGCAAAACAACGGCAATAAAGACATCCTGGAAGCCGCAAGAGAGCATATTAAGAAACGTATTGAAGCATTTACGCCACCGGACATCACAAAAGAACAGCAGAAGATATTAGAGCCTTATTTGCCACCGGAATTCAAAGAACGCATTAATTAAGGAGACAGTAACATGAACGAGAGGACTAAAAAAAAGACGCTTGCGATTTTTATTCTTGTCAGTTTTGTATGCGCATTTGCCTATTATATGCCATCCTTGCGGTATACATTTTACGATCAGATGAAATCAGCGTTTATGCTCACAGATACGCAGATGGGTTTGGTTGCTTCGGCAAAGGCCCTGGCGAATACAATATGCTATCCTATTTCGGGATATTTTGCATCAAAATTTTCCACCAAGAAGCTTTTTATCGTTTCTTTAATCGGATTTTTGGTGTTGACTGCCTGGTATTGGCTGGCGCACACATATGTTGAGGTTATGATTATTTTTGCCCTGCATTCATTCTTTGCCATCGCGACTTTTTGGTCGGCTTATTTAAATGCCGTCCGTGCTCTTGGAACAGAAGAAAATCAGGGAAAAATGTTTGGCAGCAGTGAGGCAACGCGCGGGATTGCGCAGACCATCGCCGGATTCATTTGCCTGTGGATCGTCGGACAGGTTGGGAATTCACTTTTTACAGGATTCCGCGGCGCGCTCTTTTTCTGCATGATCGCCTATGTTTTGCTTCTGGTTGCGACAATTTTTGTTATGCCAGACGAAGACCCGGTTAAGGCCGGGGCAAAGAAAGACAAGTCTGGACTCAGGGGATTCATGGAGGCTGTGAAAGATCCGGCGATATGGGTAGTTACTTTTGTGGTTATGTGCGCCTATGTGTCGTGGACGGTTGGAAACGGCTATATGACAACCTACACAGTGCGGGTGCTCAATATTTCACAGCAGACGGCCAGCACAATTGGTATTGTCAGGAGCTACATAATTGTTTTGGTAGCCGGATTTTTAGGTGGATATGTTGTCGATAAATTTTCATATAAAGGACAGGCTTTTATTGTGCTTTTCACCTTAGTTGCAGGTTTGACCGCCGGTGTGATATTCACGTCCTTCAACGTCACTTTGTGTGTGATCATTACGCTGGTTTTGGCGCTTATTGTTAACATTATGAAATCAACCTACTGGTCAACAATGGGGCAGGCGGGTATTTCGATTGAAAAAACAGCCATGGCAACAGGCGTCATATCTTTTATTGCTTTTATTCCAGACTTTTTTGTAGGGCCAATCTGCGGATCCTGGCTCGATGCGGCAGAAGCGGCCGGCAATGTTGCGGTTGGATTTAATAAAATATTTATTTTTCTCATTGCTTTCTCAGTTTTGGGAATCGCCTCGGCAGTTATTCTGCTCAAAAGGACAAAGAACGCAGAAAAAAGCGCCGACAATACGATTTAAAATGTTTTGTACAAAAGAGACAGAACAGAATGGAGGGGGATCATGGAGTTTTCGTTTAACACTTTGCTGATTGACTTTGCTCTGGCGTCTTTACTGATAGTATCCGCACAGTTTTTGCGGTCAAAGTTAAAAATTGTTCAGAGGCTTCTGTTACCCGCTCCATTGATTGCAGGGGTTATTGGTTTGATTGGCGGGCGCTGTTTTTTGAACGTTTTACCCTTTAGTAAAGAAATTATCAATTATCCGGTTTTTCTCATTGTGATTCTTTTCGGCGGCTTATTTATTGGAAATAAAGGGGCAGGCCTGATGCAGGCCATAAAAAAGACACAGGACACTTTCTATCTCAACCTTGCGGCTGAGCTGGGGCAGTATGGATTTTCACTGTTGGTGGGATTTATCTTTATTCCTGTTCTTTTCCCGGCAGTCAATACGTCTATCGCGCTGCTGCTGCCGTCCGGATTTGTCGGCGGACACGGATATGCTGTTGCCATTGGGAGCACGCTTCAGGAGATAACAGGCTGGGAACATGCTGTTGCCATTGGCCAGACGTTTGCCACCATCGGTTTAATCGTGGCCCTCTTAATTGGGATTATCCTAATAAAGTATGGCATATCAAAAGGATACCCTACGTATATTAAAAGCATGCAGAAGCTGCCAGAGTCGATGCGGACAGGATTTTATTCACAGAGTGAGCAGGATGCCTATGGCAGAAAAACGACATCAGCGATTTCAGTTGAGACTTATACCTGGCATATTGGTTTAGTGTTAACCGCGACGGGCGGCGCCTATCTGATTGATTTCTATTATCAAAAGCTGGGTCTGCCCTTTGCCCTTCCGCTGGTCTGCCTTGCCCTTTTCTGTGGCATTGTGATCAATGCCTTTTTAAAAGCAGTTAAGCTTGATCGATATGTGGACAAGGAGATTATCACGCACATCGGCAGCTCCATTACCGATTATCTTCTGTTCTTCGGCGTGGCGTCACTGGATATTAAAATTGTGTTCACGTACTGGAAGCCCATACTCTTTCTTTGCCTGTTTGGTATTTTGTACTGTATTGCGTTTGTTTTTTTCATTGGAAAGCGTTATTTTGTATCGAACTGGTTTGAACGCGGCATCTTTATTTTTGGGTGGAACACGGGAATTGCAGCCATGGGAATCATATTACTCAGAATTCTTGACCCTGAATTCAGAACAACGGTTTTAACGGACTATTCCCTGGCCTATTCTGTCATCGCTTTGGTGGAGATTTTGATTGTGACATTTCTGCCGGTTTTTGTGGGATATGGATATGGTATTGTATGCGCCGCTTTCCTGATTTTGGCTTTTGCTTTGCTGGTTCTGCGGGCAAGACACTATAAAAATTTAACAGAAAAAAAATAACGGATTTTATGCCGATGCTTTAAATTTTAGCAGCCACCTTTTAACTCGCTGAAAAGTGGCTGCTTTTTGTTTTAACGCCAGTTTGACTGATTGAGCAGCCTCTTGTTTTTCTACCGCTGCTGGTTTCTCAAGGCCTGTTCCTTTGCCAGCTGCTGGCCGCAGGGCGTTGTGCATAAGCCGCCCTTGCAGGTGCAGCGCAGCTCGCTTGGCAGCTGCATGCCGACTCGGAACATTGTTTCTGCTGCCTGATCCAGCGGGATCAGCGGGTCATAGCCCCCCATCACCATGTTTGCGCTGACAAGGGAGTTGGCTACAGACATGGCGTTACGGCTGATGCAGGGCAGCTGCACCAGGCCGGCCACCGGGTCACAGATGGTTCCGAGAATATTCTGAACCGCGCAGGAGGCGGCCATCAGGGACTGCCTTGGCGTCCCGCCCATCAAAAATACGAGCGCCCCGGCCGCCATGGCTGACGCGGCGCCTGGCTCCACCTGGCATCCATACAGCTCTGCGGAATAATTGTGATCCTTAGACATGGCGATGCCGATGACAGCGGTGGTCAGCATGAGCTTTATTTTTTCATCCATGCCCAGATTTAACTGGTTTGCCGCCGCGAGAACTGCACCGGGAAAAATACCGGCAGAGCCGCCGGTAGGCGCGCAGAGCACCACGCCCATGGCGCTGCTGTATTCCATTGTCGCCATAGACCAGGGGACCATGGTATTTAAAAGCCCCATATCCAGAGCACTTCGGTCATGTGTAACGAAGTTTTCGATTTTTCCGGCAGTTGGTTTTAGCACGCCGTTCATTTCGATATCGCCCCTGAGAGCCTCCCGGACACCGGCTTCCATGGTTTCGATGACAAAGCGCATATAGTTCTCTATCGCCTCAGTTGTCCAACCACTTCTGGCTTTTTCGTAGTCGATGGCCAATTCCCAGAGCGCTTTATGGTTTTCTTCGGCTAAACGCTGCAGTTCCTCCGCGCTGTGAAAGGGGAGCGCCGCGTTTTTATTGGAAGTGACCACCAGAATCGGGGTGATAAGGTGAACACTCTCAACGTTTTCAAGTTGATTAATCCGGTTGATGGTTTCTTCGGGAATTTCCGTTCGACTTTTAATATTAATGAGACAGCCCTTATCTCCGGCTGAAAGCGAGAAGCCCTCGTTTTCGGAAAAAAGCGAGAGACAAGTCTGCATCAGCTTTTCGGCTGAGTTTTCTCTCGCTTCGCTCTGTACCACCAGCTCATAGCAGTCGCCTGTGATGGACACGTCGAACCCGTTTATTTTTAACAAACGTACAGTTCCTCCGCCTGTCGAGTCGGTATAGACCTCGGCGGTCTCTCCGCAGTCATCCCAGAGTGTCATACGCGAAAGGTTGGGCTTTGTGGGTACAAAGTCACTGATTTCAAACGTGACCTCCAGACCCGCTTCATCGGCCAGGGTAAAAGCGTCGCGCAGGCGCGGGTCCTCCGGTCTGTGGCCGAGAAGCCCGTTAATAAATCCCATATCCGAGCGCTGCCCCTGGTACATTTCGGTGTAAGCGCCGGTCTCTGCAAATTCAATTCGGACTTTTTTCAAGTTTCCCCTTACGAGCTGCCTGCACAGATAGCCGATTCTTGAAGGTGCGCACGTATGTGAACTTGAAGGACCAACCATAATAGGACCTACAATATCGTTAAATATACTTGGACTTTGACGTTGCATGATAAACCTCCTGCTCTCCATTGATCTTTAGCGGTATTATATAGGACTGCCGGACAAAAAGCAAGGAAAATTTCATATATATGAAATTTTAAATTATATATTTATGAAAATGAACGTTGTGTTTTTCTATAAATACAGTATAATAAGGATAAAAGAATTTTGTGCCAGAAAGGATTTGTGATGAAGAATAACAATCAGCACGCGCCTGCAAAGATAGGGGGAAAGCTCCGGGACTTAAGAAAGAAAAACAAGCTCACGTTAAGACAGCTTTCCGAAGCGGCAGAGCTTTCAATCGGCTATTTAAGCAATCTGGAGCGCGACGCCTGCAGTCCCACCCTTGAGAATATTCAGAAAATATGCGGTATTCTGGATGTTTCTCTGAACGAGCTGCTGGAAGAAAACGTCGAAAACCGTACGGTAATCCGCAAGAAGGAACGCAAGGTGGTCTTTGAAAAGGAAGATGCCGTCTGCTATGAATCCGTTGTGTTTGGCGAGGGCCTGATGGAGGGCTTATGCATTACGCTGGAGCCCCACACAAAATACGACGCCTCGAACTGGGTGCATAACTATGATGAAATCGGGCTCATTCTCGAGGGGAGCATGGATATACGGATCGAGAAGGAATACCATCATTTAAACAAGGGCGACGCGTTTTATATCAAAGCGAAAACAAACCACAGTCTGAGCAATGACACCGAATCCCGCTGTGTCAGCTACTGGGTAAAAAGTCCACAAACAAAGGGATGAAAATTTTATAAATATGAAATATTGGGCGCTTGAATTGGTAAGAGACAGAAAGACAGATTTTTAAAATTTCATATACAAAAAATGTGGTGAATGCCGCTGGATTTATGGCTGAGCAGCCTGCCCTCTCCGGGAAAATTTTTCTGGAGAGGGCTTTTTTCATAATTATTATACTGCTTGCCTTAAAACAGGTCATATTTTAATAAAATTGAAAAATAATTTTAACTGCTTTTTTGAGAAACGTCTGTTTACAGGGGTTTTGTACAGATTATAGTTTTGGCACAAAGCTTGCATTAGATAATTCACAACAAATGCGCATTGTAAATTTACGGAGGTATGGATTATTATGTATCAAAACAGAAAATTGTATGAGAAATATATCACAAAAGAGCAGGTTGAGCTGATTCATGAGTATTCATTAAAAATTCTGGAAGAGGTTGGCATCGCCATCGAAAATGACTATGCACTGGAGGTGTTTAAAAAACACGGTGCAAAGGTAGAGGGCCAGGTGGTCCGTATTCCAAGGCAGGTGGTTATGGAAGCGATCGCCAATGTCCCCGGAGAATTTACCGTTCACGGGCTGGAAAAGTCTGTCACCATCGGGGAAAAGTATGACCCGGTTAATACAGGGCCGAGTGTTCCAACCATGATTCAGGATTTTAAAAATGGCGGCGGCTACAGGGATTCGCTGCTTTCCGATGTGGTTAATTACTATAAGCTGCAGGAAACCAGCCCGGTGGTCAATATCGCCATGAACTCCTGCACAGACACGCCGGATTTGAACAAGTCCGTGGATGATTATTTCACACCGCAGCTGGCCCTGTCGCTCAAATCCGTCACCAAACCGATTTACCAGGTACACTGCGTGAATACGGAAAACTATAAAAAGACCGACCTGATTCAGGCCAACCGCAATGTTTTAAACTTTCAAAAGCAGTTTTATGATGAATGGGATAAATATGTCAGCCTGACAAACTGCTGCGTTTTGTCACCGCTGGCCATCGGCTCGGATGTCGCGGCGGCCTTGATCGGATGCGCGCTCGAAAATCAGCCGGTGATTCCGATCTCCTGTTCCATGACGAATCTGACTTCGCCGCCTTCTCTGGCAGGCACCATCACCCACGACAACGCGACACTGCTGAGTGCAATCACTTTGGTGCAGCTAATCCAGCCGGGCCTTGGCTGTGTCTACGGAACCGTCACCACACCGACTGACATGCGCACCATTCAGCTGGCCATCGGTTCACCGGAATCCTATCTGATGATGATGGGCTCAATTGCCATGGCAAGATTCTACGGCTTCCCGGTACGCTCCGGCGTTGGCGGAAGCAACAGCTTCGATTTGGACTACCAGGCCGGGGTTGACGCGTTTATGATGCTGGAACCGGGGTTCATGGGAAAGACCGATTTTATGCTTAACTCGGTGGGAAGCTATGGTACCTATAATCTCGGAAGCCCTGAAAAGGTAGTTCTGGACGAGCAGACGATTCTTTATCAGAAGCGCATCAATGAAGGGCTAAACGTTACGGCTGAAACCATTATGTTTGACAACATTAAGGAGGTTGGCCAAAGAGGCAGTTATCTCCAGGGGAGAACGCCTAAAATATACAGAAAAGAGCATTTACTGCCGCTTCTGTTTAACCGCGATGGCGGCAAGCCGGGCAGTTTGATGGAAAGCAAGGGAACACTGATTGAAAGAGCGACCAAAGAGGTGGAAAAAAGATACGAAGAATACAAAGCGCCCGATTTAACGAACAGGCAAAAAGAACTGCTGAACCCGTATCTGCCGGAAGGCTATAAATTTTAACATGCTGAAAATTCCTTATTCAGAAAAGCGTTGCTTTCTGAATAAGGATAACCCTTAAGGGGTGGAACAGAGGGGATTATTTAAAGAGGAGATTCTCATGAAAAAATTTAATTTTCAGACGTTTATGGTGTTTTTTATTCTGAGCGCCACGGTTGCGCTGGCGTACCAGATTCCCTATTTAAGGTATACTTTTTACGATCAGTTTGCTGCGGCATACCAGTTTTCAAACACGCAGATCGGCCTTTTAGCTTCGGCGTTAACCTTTACGAACACAATCTGCTACCCGATCGGCGGTTTTGTTGCGGATAAATTTTCAACCAAGACCCTGATCTGCATTACGCTCGCGGCCTTTGCCATTCTTACCGCTGTCTTTGCCTTTACAACAAACTTTATTGTCTTAATCATCGTTCATATTTTATACGGGTTTTTCGGAATCGCGACCCTGTGGTCTGCCTACCTTAACGGTATCCGCAACCTGGCGGACAAGGATAACCAGAGTAAAATATTCGGCAGCAGTGAAGCGACGCGCGGCATTATCCAGACCATTATGGGCTTTGCCTTTCTAGGGATCCTGGGACTGATGGCCAGCGACGCAGCCGGAATTAAAGCAGTGCTGCTCTTTGGCAGCGGCGCCTGCGTTGTATTCTTTGTTCTGGCGCTCATCTTTCTTCCCAAAACCGAGATCAAAGCCCCGGCAGCGGAAAGCGCAGAGGAAAGCGGCAGAAAATATTCTCTGATGGAGGTGCTGAAAAATCCGGGTGTCTGGATTACCATTTTTGTCATCATGTTTGCCTACATTTCCTGGACTGTGGGCAATGGATACCTGACGACTTATACCGTCCAGGTTTTAAACATTTCCCCGGCAACGGCCAGCGCCCTCGGCATTGTCAGAAGCTACATCATTGTTCTGCTGGCAGGCTTTATCGGCGGCTTTGTACTGGACAAGTTTACGTATAAGGGAAAGGGCTTTCTGGTGTTTTTTATTGCCATCATCGTTGCGATTATCGGCGTTATGTTCACATCTGCGGTTATTCCGCTGTGTATCGCTCTGACGCTTGTCATCGCGTTCCTGGCCAATATTATGAAATCAACCTACTGGTCCATCATGGATCAGGCAGGCGTTCCGCTGGGCATGACCGCCATCGCAACGGGCATTATCTCCTTTATCGCTTTTATTCCCGACTTTTTGGTCGGCCCGATTTGCGGTAAATGGCTGGATGACGCGGCGGCAGCCGGAAACGTAGCCGCCGGCTTTGACAAAATTTTTATTCTGCTGATCGTTTCCTCCGCCATCGGCATTGTATCCGCCATCTTGCTGACGAGAAGAACCAAAAAACTGGAGGCACAGCAGGAAAAACCAGAATAGGCTGATTGACGGGTAAAGCTAGCTCAAACGCCGTTATCCGGCTGCCGGATAACGGCGTTTTTTAAGAAATAAAAACGGCTGAGACTTTTTTGCTCAAATCTTTTATAATTAAGAAAACGGAAACAGAAGGGAGGACGCGTTTATGAGCCCGTGTGCGCTGGATAAAAAAATGATGCTGGAAATATTGAACAACCTATTTCCGGGTATTTTTGTGACAGACAGAGGAGGAAAGGTACTCTACGTCAATCCTGCCATTCTCAGGCAGTACGGAAACAAGCCGGAGGACCTGGTAAATGTGATCGACTGGGGAAAATGGGAGGGCATTGTTTTTCCAATACTTTACAGACATCAGCTCAGAGAGCAGCGGCTCCTGTTTTACAAACAGTACTTCCGGTTGTCCAATACCTATAATACCTCGGCGACCGTGCCGGTTTTTCATCAGAAGGGCCCGTATGATTATACTGTGCACGTAATTCAGGAAGACGGTCTGCGGCCAGACGCGCCGGAACCGGACCAGCCCTTCCCGGTCTTTTCCAAAAACGCCGCAATGCAGTCTAAGCTGGAGCAGCTGATGACCATAGCAGGTTCGGATTTACCCATACTGCTTCAGGGGGAAAGCGGAACCGGAAAAACCTATTACGCCCGCCTCATACACGCGAACAGCCCCAGAAGGGACGCGCCCTTTATTATGCTTAACTGCGGCGCGATTCCGGAATCCCTTATCGAAAGCGAGCTCTTTGGATACACCGGCGGCGCGTTTACCGGAGCGGAAAAAAACGGCAGGAAAGGCTTTTTTGAACTGGCCGATCACGGGACGCTTTTTCTCGATGAAATTGGGGATATGCCCATGCATTTACAGGCAAAGCTTCTGCATGTTCTCGAAAGCCAGACCATACGCCCGGTTGGCTCAACGGAGTCCATTCCCATTGATGTGCGTATTATTACCGCGACGAACAGAGATATCCACAGCCTTATCTCTGATAAAAAGTTCCGGCAGGATCTTTATTGGAGAATCAGCGCTTACACCAGCATCATCACCCCGCTGCGGGAACACAGGGAAGATATTATCACTTTAGCCCTTGAATTTTTAGAGGATTTGAACCGGGAATACCAGACCCATAAGCATTTTTATCCGCTGATTTTTATTTATCTGCTCGCCTACCCGTGGCCCGGGAATATCCGTGAGCTTAAAAATGCGGTCGAGCGCGCGTTTATTTTGACGAGCAGCAATGAGATCAATGAGGAACGCCTGCCCAAAGATATTCTGGGCGTTTTTAAAGACCGGCTGTACAAATACAGTCATGATTATGAAGGCATCGTCCGGCAGGCTGAGACTGTGCTTCTGAATATCGCCATCGTAGGTCAAGGGACGGATTCAACCAAAAAAATTGCCGAGTTTCTGAACATAACCTATACTCAGGCTTTATACCTAAAGGAAAAGCACCTGTCATGAAAAATTATAAAGACCATTTAAGCTTTCCAGAGTATTACTGGAATTATTTATACGACATGCCGGATCAAATATTTTCAGACACGCTGGAAAAGCTATATCTGGGCATAATCGTATGGGATGCCAGCGGGCGCGTTCTGTTTGCAAACCCTGCCGTAAGGAGATGTTATCAAACCGAGCCAGCATGGATGAGTGCGTATTTTGAGGATAAACCAGCGCGGACAGAGCAGCTCCCCTTTTCCCCGGAAATCCGGGAGCCCCTTGTTTTTGCGCCATCTGCGGATATGACCCCCTCCGTTCAGGTGAGGATCCTGCGGCCAGTCTTTTCAGATGACGATAAAACACAGCTTAAATTTGTCATCGAGCTGTTTCAGGAAAAGCTGCCCTATCTGGATGTGGATGGCTCAAAGGAAAACCTGTACGCGGATAAGGACAGTGCGATGCAGGATATTGTGGGACGGAGCCTGTCCTTTTTGCGGCCGCTGATTGAGTTGAAAAAAATTGCGGATTCCAATATGCCCGTTTTGCTTTTGGGGGAAAGCGGCGTCGGAAAAACACTGATCGCGCAGTATGTGCATGAATGCAGTCCCAGAAAAGAGCAGCGTTTTTTCTCAGTCAATTGCGGAGCGATTCCGGGTAATCTGCTGGAGGCAGAGCTTTTCGGCTATGCGCCCGGCGCTTTTACCGACGCCAGTAAAGCCGGACGCAAAGGAATTTTTGAGATTGCAGACCGAGGAACGGTCTTCTTGGATGAAATCGGCGATATGCCCCTGCCCCTTCAGGTCAAAATTCTTCATGTCATTGAAAATAAGCGTCTGGTTCCAGTCGGCGGCCGGGAAGCTATCCGTGTGGATGTCCGCATCATCACCGCTACCAATAAGAATCTGAAAGAAATGATCAGAGAAAATCTTTTCCGTTCAGATCTGTATTGGAGGATCAGCACCTTTTACCAGACGATCCCGCCGCTGCGTGAGCGTAAAGAGGATATTATTCCCCTGGCTCATTTTTACTTAAACCAGCTGAATGAGCGATACGATACCCATAAGATTTTTGACTTCACGACCCTGTACACCCTGATGGACTATGAATGGCCTGGAAATGTCAGGGAGCTCCGGCACGTTGTGGAGAGAATGTATTTTCTGAGCAGGAAATCCATTATCTATTTTCCGGATTTCGAGATGGTTCAGAAGGTGGAGGCAGAGGAAGAAAAAGCGCCGGAGTATGATTTCGAGTTTATTCTAGATGCCATCAAGGGCCATTTGGTACAGAAGTCCTACGCTGAAAATAAAACTTCACACCGAGTGGCCGAAGATTTAAACATTTCACCCTCCAAAGCTTACCGGCTGATTAAAAAGTATTGTGAAAGCTGAAACAGGAAAGAGAAGTATGTTTATCTATTTTTAAAATCAAAAAAGTAAACTTATCTAAAAATAAATAGCATTTTTTAAAATAAGGGTCATTTATCGTGAAAATCGGGTGAATCAGGCATGGCACGCTTCTTGCATTATATTAAAATCATAAAAACTATCCGACGATATAGTAAGGAGTTAAAAAATGAAAAAATATGAGCAGTATGTCTCAAAAGAAGATGTCTTAAAGATTCACGCGTATTCAGTCAAGATTTTGGAGGAGGTCGGCGTGCGGTTCGAGCACGAAAAGGCTTTGGCAGTATTTAAAAAGCATGGTGCCCGGGTGGAGGGCGAGACGGTTTTTATTCCGGAAAAGATGATCGACGAGGTGCTTAAATATGCGAAGAAGGAATTTACCATCCGGTCCTGCAAGGGGGACATCACCATCGGCGGGGGTGAGCAGCACAGCATTGGCATTTACGGGAATATCTACAGGCATCATCACAACGGCAGAATCGAGAAGATGACCAACCAGGATGTCCTGGACCAGTTTAAGCTGGCGGATACCAGCAAGATCGTGACAGCGGCGTCCATGAACTTTTTCCTGAGCTATGACAGCAGTTTTACAGAGGAGCAGAAAATATTCGGGAACATTGCCATGATTATGAAATACGGACACAAGCCCATGATTATGGCGAGCCCCAACACCTTTGGCATGGATGATGAGAAGGTTTCGGTCGCTTTCAGAAAAAATATTGAGCTCATCAACCGGTTTGAGGGAAATGAAGATGTCCACAACGCTTATGTGGTCAACACCCTGTCGCCGCTCACCCTGGATCATGACCCCATTGAACGGACCTTTATTTTAGCGGAAACCAAACAGGCCATCATTGTGACACCCTGCGCCATGCCGCTTATGACTGCGCCGCCGTCGATGGCCTCCATGCTGGCCATGACCAACGCCGAGGTGCTGGCAGGCTATACGCTGGCCAAGCTGCTCAACCCGGAGGTGCCGGTGGTTTACGGCAATACCTCTGCCGCGACGGATATGCGCACCGTGCAGCTTTCCATCGGGTCGCCGGAATCGGTGCTGGTCAGCTACGCGACCGCCGGACTGGCGGATTATTATGGTCTGCCCTACCGTACCGGCGGCGGCCTGAGCGACGCCAAGCAGCCGGATATTCAGGCAGGGGTTGAAACCATGATGAACATCGAGGCCACCAGAAACTGCGAAGCCGATATTGTGCTGCACACCTGCGGCTGCATGGGCTCCTTTAATGTAACGGACTTTGGAAAATTCCTGATCGACGAGGAAATGCACAACATGGCGCTTCACATCAACCGCGGGATCAACTGTGAGGATGAGCGCTTCTGCTTCGATACCCTGAAAAAGGTTGGGCCGAGAGGGGTGTTCCTAAAGGGAAGAACGCCGAAAATGTACCGGGAAGAGGTCTATCTTCCAAAATACTTTAACAAGGACGACCCCAACCAGTGGCAGAATAAGGGCAGCGTCACTGTTATGGATGCAGCGGAGCAGGATGTGAAAAAGCGGCTTGAGTGCTTTACGCCCAGTGAGATCACTAAGGAACAGAACGAGCTCCTGATGCCTTATATCCATGAGGCGTACCGCGAGAGCATTTGAGCAGGATAAAAAGGGAGCGTAAACAATGGAAAAAGTGATGATCCATACGAAGGAAGCGCCGGAAGCCACGGGCCATTACGCCCAGGCTGTTCTGGCGGGTGGTTTTATCTTTACCTCCGGGCAGCTGGGGCTTGTGCCGGAAACCGGCGAAATGCTGGAGGGGATTGAGGCACAGACAAAACAGGCTCTGGCAAATACCGAGAATGTTTTAAAAAAGGCGGAGATGAGCCGGAGCGATATTGTAAAGGTAAATATCTTTGTAAAAAATCTTGATGACTTTCCGGTGGTGGACGCGGTCTACGCTGCGTTTTTTCAGGATCACCGGCCTGCACGCTGCAGCGTGCAGGCGGCAAAGCTGTACCCGGGCAGCCTGATTGAAATCGAGGTGATCGGCGCAAAATAAAGAAAGCATTCCATGATTCACACTCTTTTAAAAGCGGCAGCAGTCTGCCGCTTTTTTATTTTTCCAGATCGGCACAGTATTTTTTCACAAGGCGGTAAGCCTTGTTTTGGGAAAGCCCCAGCTTTTTCTGTACTTTGGTAATATTTTTTTCCTTTTTGTAGCAGGCTCTTATAATATTGCGTTCATAGGCGTTCATCATCTCGTCAAAGGTGCCCTCGGGCTCATAGGGCGTATCGACGTCCAGGCTTTTTATTTTTCGGGGAAATTTATCCGGCGAGATATTGTAGCCCGGCGACAGGATATAGCACCGTTCGATGATGTTTTTAAGCTCGCGCACATTGCCGGGCCAGTCGTATTGCAGAAGATAGCTGATGAACAGAGGGTCCATTTTTTTGTTGGTGCCGTTCTCCCGGTTATTCTGCTGTAAAAAGTGGAAGGCCAGGGGCACGATATCATCCTTGCGCTCTCTCAGCGGCGGAATGATGGAGGTGATGGCATTGATACGCCAGTAGAGGTCATCCCGGAATTTCTTTTCCTCAATGAGGTGCTCCAGATCCTGGTTGGTGGCGCTGATGATGCGCACGTCGACTTCGATATATTTTTCTGAACCGATGGGCAGAAATTTCCCGGTTTCCAGCACAAACAGGATTTTGGCCTGGAGGGACAGCGGCAGATCGCCGATCTCATCGAGGAACAGGGTGCCGTGGTTGGCAAGCTGAAACAGGCCTTTCTTTCCCTTTGGGTTCGCCCCGGTAAAGGCGTGGGGCACATAGCCGAACAGCTCGGATTCCAAAAGGTTTTCGGGGATGGCCGCGCAGTTAATCTCAAGAAAAGGCTGATCCTTCCGCTTGCTGCAGTTATGAACATAGTGTGCGGCCAGAGATTTGCCGGTTCCCGATTCGCCTAAAATCAAAATGGAGGTTTTTGACTTGGCGGCGCGGCGGAGGGTCAGAAGCTCCTGGAGGTAGAGCTTGCTCTCCCCGATGATATCCTTAAAATTACTCTTGGTGTTTTCGGTACTCTGGTAGTAAATTTCATCATAGCTGCGGTCAAACTTTACAATGTTGTCCTGGGTGATGCCGAGAAGCAGGTCAATATCGTGATTTTCATCCAGAACAGGAATCGCGATGGTGGTGAGAATCTCTTTGGAAAAAAAGTGCATCTGGCGGTAAAAAAGGGTCCGTTTTTTTTCAAAGACCTCCTTATAAGCCGGCGGCGAGACAATGCCCTGCCAGATCCCCCAGTTTGAATAGGTTACAAGCTCCTCGGGCCTTTTACCATAGTGGCGTGTGATGGCAGGGTTTGCGTAGACGGTGTTGCCGTCGCGGTCGCTGACATAGATGCCCAGATAAAGGTGCTCCAGAACCCTTAAAAAAAATTCCTTTGGCAGACGGTCCAGATACTCCAGGTATTCCGGGCTGTGGTTAAAAGGGTTTTCCATGAAATCATCAGCCTCCTTTTGTCTAAAAATAAATACTGTCTATGTTTCTTTTTTATTTTTAGATAATTTTTTTATAATTATATCACAGATTCGGGTAAAAATGCGGGGATTTTGTTTTTCTCAAATTGGCACGATACTTGCGTTTATTAATAGCATCGAAACCATTACCGGTAATTACGAACAAGGAGAGAGAAATGGTAAAACTAACGGAATACGAAAAGCGGATGCTTGACGGTGAGTTTGGGGAGTTCAAACAGATCGCGCTGCAAAAGATCATTGAATACGCCCAGTCCCTCGGAGCACAGGAATTATGTGAGGTATCAAAAGCGACGCTTTATTTTGGCGCACACCCTTATCTGGAATCCCTGGGTTCGGAGGATTATGATGAAATATTTTCTAAGATGTACCTGTGCGCGGATAAAACGATCCCCATGGGTGAAATGGAAAAGGGGTGCTTCTGCCAGACCTGTGTCGCGCCCTGTGACCAGTATGTTTACGAGCCGCTGCACCTGGATAAGGCGCTGTTTGAAAAAAACAGAGAATTTCTTGAAATCACCAAGAAAGCAGGCGTGTCCATCACAGGCAGCTGCACCCCCTATCTGATCGGATGGATTCCTTTAAAGGGAGAACATTTTGTAACCACCGAATCCAGCAATGTGGTCATGTGCAACTCGGTCTTTGGCGCCTGCGGCAATTCGGACGGCATCGAGGCCGCGGCGTGGAGCGCGGTCTGCGGCAGAACGCCGCTCTGGGGAAATCATACCAAAGAAGCCCGCGTCGGCACCATTGTCTTTGAGATTGAATGCCCCTCGGAAACAGAGGTAGACTGGGACATCATCGGCTATACGGTTGGCCGCAAGCTGCCACCGCACGGTGTGCCGGTCATTGACGGCCCCTTCAAAAAGCCCAACCTCATTAAGCTCAAACAGTGCTTTGCGGCCATGGCCACCACCAGCGGCGCGGAAATGTGCCACATCGTGGACTTTACACCCGAAGCGCCGACCCGTGAGGCCGCCCTCGGCGGTAAAAAGGACGCGCCGGTCATAAAGATTACGCAGCAGGATTACGATGAGTCCTTTGCCATGCTGTGCGATAAGGGTGAGCACACCGTTGATTTCATCGCCCTGGGCTGTCCCCATTACACGCTGGAAGAAATCCGGGACGCAGCGCTGTATATCGAAGGAAAAAAAATCGCGGAGAATGTCGAGTTTGCGCTCTGGACAGACTACGCCACCAGAGAAATGGCGGTTCAGAATGGCTACTGCAAAATGATCGAGGACGCCGGGGGCTATATCATGACCAGCGGATGCCCTCTGGTCATTGGCAGCAAGTACTTTGGACACGCCCAGGGAATGGCAACAGATGGGGCCAAGCAGGCGCATTATATCCGTTCAGAGTTTACAAATCCGGTATATTACGGCGATAAATACGCCTGTATTGATGCGGCGGTAGCCGGAAAATGGTTGGAGGGAAAATAAATGGAAATTCTAACAATGTATGGACGCGGCGCGTATCACGGAGTCGCCGAAGGCGAGGCTTTGGTATGCAGGGAAAGTATTCAGGGCTGGGCCGGCGTCAGCGACACCACCGGAGAAATCATTGAAAAGGGCCACGCGGAGGAAGGGCAGAATATTAACGGGAAAATTCTGGTTCTGCCCTGCAGCAAAGGCTCTAACGGGTGGTCCTGCCACTTCCATTCGGCGATGATCTCCGGGTTTAAGCCGGCGGGCTGGATTTTCAGCAAGATGGATTCCCGCGCCGGTGTGGCAACGGTGGTCATCGGGTCACCTGCGGTGGCGGACATTGTCTCAGCCGACCCATGTGATGTGATCGAGACCGGCGATTGGGTTAAAATCAATGGCTTCGAGGGAATCGTAGAAGTCTATAAGAAGGAAAAATAATGCCGAGAGTCACCATACACGGGATTCCCTGCCAGTCTGCAAAAGCATTGGCGGAATCTGTCAGGGAGATTATTGTGGAGGTCGCTGAGACAAAGCCGGAGTATATCCACGTTTTATTTCAGCAGACCGTCCATTTGGATAAGATGGAAGAAGAAACGTGGATGCCCATTGCGGATATTTTATGGCTGGGGCGCTCTCAGGAAATCCAGGACCGGACCGCCAAAGCGCTGACAGCGCTGTTCAGGGATAATGGATTCAGGGAGGCGCAGGTGACCTTTACCGATCTGCCGGCCAGCTGCTTTTATGACAATGGGGAGCACTATTGAGTCTCAATGAAAAATTGAGCAGAAGGGGGAAGTTATGAATTCTAAAGCGCGTAAGTATGATTATATTGTTATCGGGATATCAGCCGTTATCTTCACGATCATTTTTGTGCTGAGCCAGATTGACCAGGAGGGCTTTGTCGCCGCGCTCAACAGCGTTGTCAATTTTCTGTGCGGCAATCTCGGGTGGTTTTTAAACCTCGCGACACTGTTGTGCATTGTTTTTGCACTCTATTTTATGTTTTCAAAATACGGAAAAATCCGGCTGGGCGGCAAGGACGCCAAGCCAGAGTTTAAGACCTTTACCTGGTGGGCCATGTCTCTGTGCGCCGGTATGGGCATGGGCATTGTGTTCTTCCCGCCCGCCGAGGTCATTGAGTATACCTTCAGGCCGGCCGTGGGTATTGGCCTCGAGGCAGGCAGCTACGGTGCCCTGAGCTGGGCCATGGAAAATACCATGATGCACTGGTCGCTGACCCTATACGGCGTCTACGTTATCGCGGGGCTTATCGCCGGTTATGTTTATCACAACATGAAGCAGCCCTTCAGTGTATCGGCTACCCTGTATCCGCTGTTTGGGGATAAGGTATACCGCTACCGCAGCTGGATTGACGGGGTGGTAACCTTTGCCATTGTCGGCGGTGTGGCCGGTTCCTTTGGCTATGGGATTCTGCAGGTTGCCAACGGCCTCAGCCAGGTGTTTGGCATTGGCGCAAATTATCTTTCCTATATTATTATCGGCATTGTCATCACCTTAATATACACGCTGTCAAGCGTCTCAGGCCTTAAGAAAGGCATTCAGTGGCTCGGCGACAACAACGCCAAGCTCTTTATCCTGATGCTTGTCTATGTGGTCATCTTTGGGCCGACAATTTTCTCCCTCTCGCTGGGCACAGAAACCACCGGCAGCATGATCACGCACTTCTTCTCAAACATGACCTTTAACGAGCCCATGGTGGGCGCAGACAAATGGTCGGTCTGGTGGAACTGGCTGTGGTACATTGATTTCTTTATCTTTGCGCCGACCACAGGCTTTTTCCTGGCGCGTCTGGGCAGGGGCAGAACCTTTAAGGAATTTATCGGCGTCAACATGATCGCACCCGGCCTGTTCGGCATGGTGTGGTGCTGGCTCTTCGGCGGACTGGCCGCCCACGAACAGTTCTTTGGCGGGCTGGACTTAAACGCCATTATGTTAAAAGACGGCACCGAAGCCGTTATGCTCACCCTGTTTGACAGCATGCCGCTTTCAAATGTCATGAAAGTTTTGATGATGATCATCATCGTGATTTCCTTTGTAACCCTGGCCAACGCAGTCACCTCAACGGTTTCTAAGATGAGCCTCAAGGGCCAGGATGACGAAGCGGAGGACAAGGACGCGCCAAAGGGCATTCAGATTTTCTGGGGCGTGCTCATGGGCGGTATCGCACTGCTGTTCCTGCTCTTAGGCGGTCTGGACGGCGCGAAAGCCGTCAAGCTGCTGGTCGGCTTTCCCATCGTATTTTTACAGGTGGTGGTAATCTTTGGCTTTGTCAAGATGTTCTGGTCCAAGCAGTATCTGGAAGTGGAAGAGATTGAAGGCAGAGACGTCGCCGAAGCGGCAGCCCTCAAGCGTGAAAAACGGGCTGAGGAAAAAAGACAGAAGAAAGAAATGAAAAAGAATAAAGCGAACAAAGGAGAATAGAAATTAAAATGAAGGATACTTTAGAGATAAGATGGCATGGCCGCGGCGGCCAGGGCGCAAAAACCGCGGCCCTGCTGCTGGCCGATGTTGCCTTTTCAACAGGAATGTACGTACAGGGCTTTCCAGAGTACGGCCCAGAGAGAATGGGCGCGCCGATCACCGCCTATAACCGGCTGAGTGAAAACCGGATTCGCGTCCACTCCAATATCTATGAACCCGACTACGTGGTCGTTGTCGACGAGACCCTGCTGGAATCGGTTGACGTCACAAAAGGGCTGAGCCCGGAGGGTGCGGTCATCATCAATACCAGCAGAGACAAAGCCGAGCTGGCGCCGCACCTCAAAGGTTATACCGGCAGCGTTTATACCATTGACGCCCGCAGGGTATCCATCCAGGCCCTCGGTAAATATTTTCCAAACACCCCCATGCTCGCCTCCATTGTAAAGGTGAGCGGGGTCATGGAAAAGGAAGCGTTTCTTAATGAAATGCGGCATTCCTTTGAACATAAATTCGCGTCGAAGCCAGAGGTTATCGAGGGGAACATGAAAGCCCTGTCCCTGGCGCTTGAGGAGGTAAAATAAATGGCATCCGATATTTCTAAATTAAACGAGAGCGTTAAATGGCAGGACCTCACAACTGGCTGCACGGTTGCCGGAAGCAAGACCTCAGAGGCCTTTAACACCGGCGAGTGGCGGGTGGATTCGCCAGAATACCTCCGGGATAAATGCAGGCAGTGCCTGCTCTGCGTGCCGGTCTGCCCGGACAGCGCCATCCCGGTAAAGGATGAAAAGCGGCAGGGTTTTGATATGGAGCACTGCAAGGGCTGCGGGATCTGCGCGAAGGTCTGCCCCTTTGAGGCGATTATCATGAAGGAGGGAGAATGAAAATGAGAGAACGCTTATCAGGAAACGAGGCCATTGCCATCGCGATGCGCCAGATCAACCCAGATGTTATGCCGGCCTTCCCCATCACGCCGTCCACCGAGGTGCCCCAGTATTTTTCAAGCTTTGTCGCAGACGGAAAAGTCGACACGGTTTTTGTGCCGGTAGAGAGTGAACACAGCGCCATGAGCGCAGCCATCGGCTCAGAAGCCGCCGGCGCCAGAACGCTGACCGCCACCTCATCGTGCGGTATGGCTCTCATGTGGGAGATGCTTTACGTGGCCGCCTCCAACCGGCTGCCCATTGCCATGGCGCTGGTCAACCGCGCCCTGTCCGGCCCGATCAACATAAACTGTGACCATTCCGACGCCATGGGCGCAAGGGACTCTGGCTGGATTCAAATTTTTGCCGAAAACAATCAGGAGGCCTATGATAATTTTATCCAGGCCTACCGCATCGCAGAGCACCCGGATGTGCGCCTGCCCATCATGATCTGCCAGGATGGTTTTATCACAAGCCATGCGGTTGAAAACATCGACCTGCTTGAGGACAATGCTGCGAAGGATTTTGTCGGAGAGTACACCCCCGACGAGTACCTCTTAAAGGCCGGCGATCCGCTGGCGGTCGGCCCGTACGCGGTGAGTTCATACTATATGGAAGCCAAGAGAGCCCAGCTTGAAGGGCTTAAAAACGCCAAGAAGGTGATCCAGTCCGTGGCGGATGATTTTGAAAGCATCTCAGGCAGAAGCTATGGCCTGTTTGAGACCTACCAGCTGGAGGATGCGGAATATGTGATGATCATTATGGGGTCGGCAGCCGGCACCGCCAAGGATACCATCGACGCGCTCCGCGCTGCCGGTGTTAAGGCGGGCATGCTGAAAATACGGGTTTTCCGCCCCTTCCCCTCAGAAGAAATCGCCGAAGCGATCCGGCACGCAAGGGTTATCGCCTGTATGGACCGAACCGAGAGCTACAACGGTTACGCAGGCCCCATCGCGGAGGACGTGAAAAACGCGCTTTACAATATCGGCGTGAACATCCCGATGATCAATTACGTTTACGGGCTTGGCGGCCGGGATGTTACTACAGAAAGCCTGGCATCTGTTTTTGACGACATCATAGAAGTCGGCAAAACCGGTAAAACCGGTGAAAACTACCGTTATTTATCGGTTAGAGAATAGGAGGATTGAGAATGCCGTACAATTTTAAGCAAACAATGAATAAAGAGGAGCGCCTTGCGCCCGGCCACAGAATGTGCGCGGGCTGCGGCGGAACCATTGCAGTCAGAAATGTTCTGCGCGGACTGCACGAGGACGACGAGGCAGTCATAACCTGCGCCACCGGCTGTCTGGAGGTATCCTCCTTTATGTATCCCTTCACAGCCTGGAAGGATTCTTTTATCCACAATGCCTTCGAGAATGCAGCGGCTACCTGCAGCGGCGTTGAGTCCGCCTACCGGGCGCTCCATCAAAAGGGAAAGGTCAAAGAGAACTATAAGTTCATTACCTTTGGCGGCGACGGCGGCACCTACGATATCGGCTTCCAGTCCCTCTCCGGGGCCATGGAGCGAAACCACGATATGGTGTACGTCTGCTATGACAATGAAGCCTACATGAACACCGGGATTCAGCGCTCCTCCGCCACCCCCATGTACGCGGATACCACCACGAGCCCCATCGGCAGAGAATCCGCCGGAAAGGAGCAGAACCGCAAGGATTTGACAGAGGTCATCGCAGCCCATGATATCCCCTACGCTGCCCAGACCACCTTTATCAAAAACTTTAAAGACCTCCACACCAAAGCAGAGAAAGCCATCTACACCCAGGGCGCGGCTTTCCTGAACGTGCTCGCACCCTGTCCCAGAGGCTGGCGGTACAATACGCCGGACATTATGGAAATCTGCAGGCTGGCGGTGGAAACCTGCTACTGGCCGCTTTATGAAGTCGTTGAGGGCAAATGGATACTCAATTATGAGCCGAAGAAAAAGCTGCCCATCGAAGATTTCCTGAAGGTCCAGGGCCGCTTCAAGCATTTGTTTAAAAAAGAAAACGAAGGACTCATTGAGAAAATGCAGGAAGAAGTTGACCGTAAGTGGGCGGCGCTTCAGAAAAGATGTAACGCGTAGGCGTTTTGACTCGATCCATTTTGCACAATTGCCCTCTTTTTAATTCATATAAACAAAAGATCCCAGAACAAAATGTTCTGGGATCTTTTGTTTATATGAAATCAGGGGCTTTCCTGCTCCACTGCTACAGGTGCGGTTCCTGCGTTGCCGTGGATATCGGCGAGGTGGAGTGTATAGGTATCCCCGGAAATGGGAAAGACCATAGTGCCGCTGGAAAGGTCAACCGACAGAGGCGCCAGTCTTTCGCCAGACGGTGTGGTCACGTAAACCGCCTCATAATCAATCTCCGAAGAATCAATTAGCATTATGGTAAAGGTGTCTGCCGTGTTGCTTATGGAAACCACAGACGGCGGGCTCTGGTCAGCAGGGGTGGTAGAAATCTGGGCGGCGGATGGCTCAGGGGTTTTAGGCCTGTTGAGGACGATGGCCGGAGCCAGCAGGAGACCGAGAGCCGCGCAGAAAGACAGGACGGCCACGGTGGCTTTCCTGCTTCTGGTCATGGATTTTTGCGGTGAAATTTTGGATTTATCCCCTGTAGCTTTCAAAATATTACTGAGGAGCTGCTCCTGCTGGGATTTGGTCAGCAGAAAAGCAGGAGCCGCCAGGATGCCGTGAAGCTCGCGAGCGGTCAGGTAATTTGCCATTTTTTTCCGGGCGTCCCGGATCCGCCGTTTTACCGTACTCTCTGACAAAGCCATTTCCTCAGAGATTTTCCGTATATTTTTATTCTCATAGTAGTGCATGACAAAAGCGTAGCACTCCTCCTCACTCAAGCTCCTCAATCCCTTGGCCAGGCACTCGGACCGTTCAAGCTTCAGGGCGTTTTTTTCAGGAATGTGTGAGGCAGTGCCTTCCTCAAAGGCTGACAGCGCTTCATCGCCCACACAGCCCTCCGTCTGGTAGAAGCGCTGCCGTTTATACATCAGGCACTGGTTAAAGGTCATGCGGCTCACATAAGCCAAGAATTTTTCAGGTTCCTTAATCCGTCTAATGTTTTGATACAGTTTAATATAGACCTCCTGAACGATATCCTCTGCCAAAAAAGGGTCGTTCATGATCAGGCAGGCATAGTGGTACTGCTGCTGGGAGGACAGACGGAACAGGTCACTGAAGGCCTCCCTGTCTCCTTGCTGTGCGGCAGTCACCAGTTTGTAAAGCGATTGATTATTGATTGTTTGCGCCATTTTTTTACCTCTCCCTTATGTCATAACTTTAGAAGTTTTTGAGCTCAAAGTCAAGCTGAAAAATATCGTCTTAGAGAATAAAATAAGAGCAAAGATATTGCACTAAAAAAAATACAGAATATTTAAAAAAATTGTGACCCGGTTTTTAAAAAGCCGTCATCATCTAAAGTAGAAGGGTCTGCTCTAAATAAAGGAAATAAATTAAAAGCTAGAAAAGGTGAAAAGAATGTTTATAATAAAGTATGGATAAAAAAATATGATTGATGAAATAAGATAAGCGCTGTGAGGAATATGAGAGAATAAAAGGAAAGGAGAACAGGGCGCTTTTGCGATACAGAAGCGCTGTGACAGAGATGAGAGGGAAACGTTTTTTGACACTGTGTTTGTGCCTGGTGCTGATGGCAGGCGTGATGCCATGGGCAGGGGGCACAGTGCAGGCGGCGGAGGAAGATTGGGATACCTACACCGCCAGAATTTGGGATAATACTGTAGCAGAGTTTGAATCCTATGGTTTAAAAGGCTGGACGGTTACGGACGACACTGTTCCGAAATGGAGCGGGGAAAAATCCAACCTATCGGCCGGAGATGAAAATGGAAGGCCGGAGAATAACCCGATGGTTATGCCAGAAATAGTAGATAGTGTATATGAAATATACTATCCCGAACAGCTTCGGTATGCAATGGAAGCCGTTTCAGCAAAGGGTGGAACAATCAACATCAAAAATGATATGGATTTAGGCGGAACAGACACCGATGGGACTAACTCCATAGAAGCAAAAAAGTGGACGGCCATAATACTAAGTTATGGTACAGTCATAAATGGAGAAGGGCATACCATCTATAATTTAAATGCTATAAATGCCGCGGGATATAATGATTATGCTGGATTTATCGGAGCCAGTGGAAGGATAACCAAGATTTCTGGCCTGCATTTTGTTTCAGCTAAAATAAATGGTGGAAACAGCTCAGCTTTATTTGGCCGTTTTTCTACTAATGCCTCTTATTATGGAAGTATTAGTAATTGCAGTTTGGAACACGCATTGATGGAAGTCGGAGGTACATCTGGCGGTTTAGTAGCAGGAACAGCACAATCTAGTGGGTTTGTAAATATTGATAAAGCCTACACAAAAAATGTTTATATTAAGGGAACAGGATGTATCGGAAATCTTTCAGGACCCTCTTCAGGAACGATCACCAATAGTTACGCTGTCGATGGGATTGTTATTGGCGCAGGCGATGCGGGAGGATTTAAATCTTGCTCTTCTAAATCAACATTGAAAAATTGTTTCTCGAATATAGCAATGTATGGAAAGACTGCGGTTGGAGCTTTTACAGGTGACGATTATGGCAGCAATTCTTTCACAAATTGCTATACTTCTGGAATTGTAGAAGGACAAACTAATGTAGGAGGATTCACGGGCTTAAGTAGTGCAACAAAAGACCTTAAGAGCAATTACCAAAACTGTTACTCTACGGCGATTACTGGTATGGAGCACAGTACTGGTTGTTTGGGTGGGTTCATTGGTGCTGCAAATAGTTATGTAAATTTTAATCCATGCTATGCAGTTGGTGAAGTCGGGAAATTAACAGGTGCCACTACTTACACCGGTGGGTTTTCAGGAAATAATGCGGGCAACGTGGCTAATTGCTATTATGATAAACAAATGTCTGGCATGAGGGAAGTGGCTGGAAAAACGGGTGTTGCAGGGAAAACAACCAAAGAGCTCACCGGCAAAAACGTCACTTATTTTTCAACAAACAAAAATTGGGTCTGCAAAGACAGCCTCTACCCCCAGCTCAAAGTTTTTGCGGATCCCGAAACAGTCAAACAGAACTTTGGCGACGAGCAGGCCGACCTGGTTATGGCCTACTCCGAAGCGTCGGTATCCACCGCCTTTTTAAGGGACAACACTGCGGCAGATGCCACAGATTATGATACGGTCCGCGACATTGCGGACATCTTTGAGCTTACCAACAACAAAAACGCGCCGGACAACAATGCCGTCTACGAGTGGCAGCACGACAGCGTCCGCCACCCGGACAATATCAAGAGCCTGGTCTCCCCCGGGGAAGATATTCTGACCATTAACCGCGACGAAAATAACGACCGGGTCACCAACATGGCGCCGGGCATCGGCTGGGTGCAGGCAAGCGCAACGGTGGGCGGCGTGACCGGTAACCGTGCGCTGCGCTTCTGCCCTACGGTCTCCCTGTCCCTGTCCACAGCCAACCCGGATATGGGTATTGGCTGTGATGTGCGCCTGTACCCCGCCCTCACAGAGGTGGATAGTGAAAGGTCCTATGACCATAAAAAAGGTGTCAATTTTATCAAAGCTACTGCGGCGGATCTGGCCGCCTATAACCCGGACGATCCCGCCACGGCGCTGCCGTCAGTGACGTATCCAGGAGACAACTATAAAAAAGTGCCGGTAAGCATCGGTGGGAAGGTCATTGGAGAAGTCAGCGTCACCATTCAAAAAATGAGCCTGGACGGAAAAACCACCGTCAAGGATATTCTGGACACCGGCGACCCGGACTCAGGGAGAAATGTCCAGGATTATGAGGATTTATTTAATGGCAGCACTCCTTTTACCGACAAAGATTACGGCACCTACACCATCACCTACAACTGGCTCATTGACAAAAAGCCCATGACAGCCAGCAAAAAGCTCTATGTGCTGCCTGGCGTCACCCTGAACTACTGCTATAATGACAGCGACGATACCACCGGCAGTGCTGGAAACCCTGTGGATGATCTTTTTGCCCAGGATACCGTGCGCATTGACGCGAAGGTGGTGGACGCCCTGACCGAAAACCCGACGGTGCCGGGAATGGAATTCCTGCTGCCGGCGGCAGCACCCACCCGCGCGGGTTACACCTTTGCGGGCTGGTCATTAAAGGCGGATTCCACGCCGGAAGATTATACGGCGGGAACCAGCGCCTTTAAAAAAGACTGCCAGATTACAGAGGACATGGGCAGCAGCGTGAATATTTACGCCGTGTGGCAGCCTCGGAAATACGATCTCCAGTTTAATTATCCGGTTGGCAGCTTTGAGGACAAAGCCCCGCAGACCTTAAGGGATGTATCTTATGACAAAAGTGTTAAAACCGACAATAAGGCTTTCCCGCAGGAGTTAAAGGTCAATGACGTGGATACCGGAGCCAACAGGATTTTTCTGGGCTGGTCAACTATTGACCCTGCGAATCCGCCGGTCGATCCTGAATCTGGGAAAGCCGTGGAAGCTGCGGTCAACTTTGACGAGAATACCGTTATCAACAAAACACAGGATGCCTTTAAATACAGCAGCTATTTTGAGAATGAAGGCGACGTCAATACGGTCATACCGGTCTATCCTGTTCTGAACACGGCTTTTGGTACAGCCACCTTTTACCAGAATGATGGCAGCCAGGAGGAGGACGGTTCCGCAAAAATCTATGAGACTCAGCAGAAAAAATACAATGACGTGGTAGTTCGTCCGGCCATCGCCCCGAGCCGTCCCGGTTATATTTTCCGCGGCTGGTCGGATGAGGCCCTTGCCCCCATCGAAAAAAATGAGCGCTTTGAGGAGGTGCTAAAATCTGGTGAGAGCAGTATCTGGCTGGGTGAAAACCAGAGCTACTACGCAGTATGGGAACGCGTCCCCTACACGGTTGAATTTTACAAAAACGACGGCGCCACCGGGGTGCAGCCCTACCGCAGCCTGAGTAATAAAACCTATGGCGACAAGCTGTCCGCCGCCGAACTGGCAGGCCCCAGCCGCACTGGCTATGGCTTTGCGGGCTGGTCGGTGAATAAAGACGCCTCCGTGGCAGATTTCACGGCCGACACCGCCATCGCAGGCAATACCACCCTGTACGCGGTCTGGAAGATCAATGAATACACAGTCACCTTCTATGTGGGTGAGGAAACCACAGCGGCCATTTTTGGCGCGCCGGTGACGGGTGTGAAGTACAACGCCAGTATTGCGCTGCCCCAGAATAGTCCGACTCGTGCAGGCTACAGCTTTGCGGGCTGGAAATATAAAGAAAACGGCCTGGAAAAAGATTTTACCGATCAGGTATCCATTATGAGAGATACCAGAGTTTACGCAGCCTGGACAAAAGCGGTCTATGATCTAGATGTGTTTTTAACCCCGGATTCCAAAAATCCGCAGACGCCTGACAAGACCCTTGCCGGTATCCCCTATGGTGAAACCTTGGGGAACCGTCTGCCCGCTGCGCCTTCTTACTGGACAGATAAAAGCGGACAGAAATACCAGTTTACAGGCTATGTGGACAGCAAAGGAAATTCGGTGACCGGGGAAACCGTGTATCAGAAAGGTGATCTGCCAGAGGACAGAGGAACCCTTACCGCCACCTATACCCAGAAGGTCTACGACATCACCGCTGAAAAATCCGGTTATGGCAGCATTGTTGACGGAACCGGCACCTTTAAGGCCGGTGACAACACCGCAGTCTCCTGGGCCCCGGATAAAGGGTATCAGGTGGGCAGAGTGCTTGTGGATGGCAGAGTAAGAGATGACCTGCGAAACGGCGGCAAGGCCGGCAGTGTGACCTTTGACGCCATTAACCAGAACCACCATGTCAGCATTGTATTTGAAAAAGAAACAGAGGCGCCCGAACCGCAGAAATGGTATACCATTTATACAACCAAAAACGGCGGCGGCGATGACTCTACCCTTACCCAGACCGCCACAGTGGAAGCTGGAAAAAATTACGAGGTAAAATGGCAGGCTGGTGAAGGCTACCGTGTAACCGGCATTACCATGGACGGAATAGAGCAGTCTGTCAGCGACAGCGGCTCTATCAGCTTTGCCCAGGTGAGTGGTGACCATGAGGTGGTGGTGAATTTTAAACCGGTGGCACCGGAGTTGGATACGGGCAAGACGCCAGGCTTCTGGACCATCACCACCCGCCAAACCGGCGGCGATCCGGCCCAGACTACCCTTACGCCGACCATGGTTGTGGTAAAAAACAGCAGTCCAGTCATTCAATGGGGAGTGGCAGAAAACAGTGGCTACCAGATCAAGCGTATTATCCTTGATAAGGACACTGCGGATGAGCGGGTTTTAACACCAGAAGAAATGGCGGAGAACAGCTATACTTTTGAAAAGATCAGCGGAGACCATACCGTAGATGTTATTTTTGCCAACGACAACGGCGAAGTGATCGATCCTGAGAAGAAGCTGTATAAAGTTGAGACGATTTTGACCGGCGGCCCAGGCAGCATCACAGGCTCAGCCGTGGTGCCCGAAGGCGGCAGCTACGAAGTAGAGTGGGCCGGCCCTGAAGACGAGCGCTATATTGTGGAGGACATTAAGGTAAACGGCGAGCCTCAGGAAACCACCAAAACCCAGGAGGTGTTTGAGAATATTCAGGAGGACAGCCGGATCGAGGTTAAGCTCAAACCAAACCTGCGGCACATCGAGACCGATAAGGTGGGCAGCGGCTCTATCTCGCCCAGCAAAACGGTTTTCTATAAGGAAGACTACACCGTCGAGGCCAAACCCCAGGAGGGCTGGTATCTGCGCCGTGTCGAATTTGATGGAGAAGTTAAAGAATTTGACGATCCCACCGCGGCTCAGGCAAAGGCATTCGATTTCTTTAAAGAGCATGTCGTTCAGGCTGATGATCTGATTCAGATAAACGGCGACGAGATTACGGTGCCGCTTCAGAGCATTGTAGAGGACCACCAGATCAGGGTAACCTTTGTGAAAAATGGCGAGGAGGAAATTCCGGTTGATGCGCTTTGCGGTGTGCGAACCAGCATTGTGGGCGGCCCTGGCACCATTGAGGGCGGCGGTACCTTCCTGAAGGGTGAATCGACTTTGATCACCTGGAGGGATATTGAGGAGCCTTTTATGATTGACAGCATTGCCGTAACGGTAGACGGTGTTCTGGACAGGGATTTATCCCAGGCTGCACAAAACGGCCGGCTGGCCCTGCCGAACCTTCAGAATGATTACGAGGTTGTCATCACCCTGAAGCATGGCGATGACAGTGAAAGTGAAGTTCCTCCAGATCAGCCGAAAAATACGCATGATGTGGTTACGCGCATCAGCGGTGCGCCGGGTGCGAGTATTACAGCTTCACAGCTTGGTGTGAATGAGGGCAACGATGTTCTCATCGAATGGCAGTATGACAATAATTTGTATGAGATAAAAGACGTTAAAATTGACGGACAGAGCCATCCTGAGCTTGCCACAGCCAACGGCTATACCTTTGAAGGGCTGTCCGGCAGTCATCTGATCGAAGTGGTTCTTGATGAAAGAGGCACAGAGATGCCAGAGCCGGAACCCGGACAGTTTACTATTGCCACCAGTGTGGCCGGCGGTGTGGGCGGCGTGATTGACCCGTCTGTTATTGTAAATGAGGGGGACAGCCGGAGTATTGCCTGGAAGGCCCAGGAGGGCTACCGGGTAGCTGCGGTGATTGTGGACGGCATTATCCGGGACGACCTGAGAGGTCTTGGAAATGAAGGAAAAGCCAGTTTTGAGGATATTCATGAAAACCATAGTGTCACAGTAATTTTCAAGGAAGAAAACACCACGGTGAAGCCTGAGCATTTCGTGATAGAAACCAGTATAGAGGGATGCGGAACCATTACCCCGACCAAAACACTCGACGCAGGAGCCGACCATGAGGTTCGTTTTACCCCAGATTCAGGATATAGAGCAACACGAGTCGAGGTTGATGGTGTGGTCTGTAACCATTATCTTGAAACAGGCAGTATTTTCTTTAAAAGCCTGTCCGAAAACCATCGAGTCAACGTAATTTTTGAAAAGGAAAGCGGTACTGTGCTGCCGCCAGACGATAATGACAGCAGCGATGAGAGTACGAGTGACATTCCCGATACTGTTCCCGGGAATGATTATGGCAGTGCCGGCGGTATTACTCCAGGGTATCCCGAGGTAAAGAACAGCGGTCACCCTGTAGTGACAGTGGGCAGCGTGGCGCCCTACACGGGAATTGTCAGTGATAACGTCAGAAGAAGCAGCGCTGCAGCCGGCGGTTCGACAAAGGGCTATACCCCGCTGCTCCAGCGCCTGCTTAATAAGATATACGGAGAAGGAAAGGACGGACTGTCCGGTGACGCCACATCTATGGCGTTGATTGACCTTCTTTCAGCGGCTCTGTGCCTGGCTATGACCGTGTGCGCCTTCTTTTTTAAAAAGCATTCGAGATGGATGACGCTGCTCATTTCAGTGGCCGCGGTTTTACTCTTCTTTGGCACACAGCCTCTGGTACTCATGTTTACCCTTGCCGATCGATGGAGCCCGGTATTTCTGTTGATGCTGTGCGCTTCGGCTGTTGCGATGTTGATGATGGGAGAAGAGAAGGAGGAAGAGCGAGGAGAAGAAATAGAATAAGCTGAATGGTGTACGGTTTGAAAACGGATTTTGTCGGCAGACAGAATCCGTTTTTCTTAAGCCGCCTGTCCGGAAGTCTGTTTCTGAGTTTTTGTGGTATATATAAAAAAACAGTTTGTTTTAAAAACGTGAAATTTCAGCGGAAGCTGCTGATGGAGGTAATCATGAAAGCCATTATCGTATCATCCTTTGGTGATGAGGAAGTATTAAAATATCAGGAAACAGCAACACCGGTTCCAGCAGCGCACGAGGTGCGCGTGAAGATGGAAGCCGTGGGTGTGAACCCTGTGGAGACCTATATCCGCTCAGGGCATTATCCGGCTTTGCCGACGCTCCCCTACACCCCCGGAAATGACGGCGCGGGCATTGTGGACGCAGTTGGCGAAGATGTGGAGCGTCTGAAAGAGGGAGACCGGGTATTTGTGGCGGCAGCGCTGGCCCGGCATAATTCCGGGACCTATGCGGAATATGTGGTCTGTGACGCCGGCGCGGTGCGCCCTCTGCCCGAGAGCCTTTCTTTTTCGGAGGGTGCCGCCCTCGGCACACCGGGCCTTGCGGCGACCTATGCGCTGTACTCAAAGGCAAAGCTAAAGCCCGGCGAAACGGTTTTTATCCACGGCGCCAGCGGCGGCGTGGGCTCTCTGGCCGTACAGCTTGCCAGAAGGACCGGGGCTTATGTGCTGGGAACAGCCGGTAATCCTGAAGGGATGGCGCTGGTTAAAAAGCTTGGTGCACACCGGGCCTTTAACCATAACAGCCCGGATTATATAGAGGCGATAAAACAGGAAACCGGCGGGCAGGGACCAAACGTTATTATTGAAATGGTGGCGAATGTCAATCTGATGAAGGATATGGAGCTTCTGGCAAAATATGGGCGGGTGGTCATTGTTGGAAATCATGGAACCATTGAATTTGACCCGCGGGCCGCCATGACAAAGGACGCGGTGGTGATGGGGATGAATATTGGCAATATGCCAGAAAAAGCTTATACCGCCAACCTGTATGCGCTGTCAGCAGCCATGGAAAGCGGCCTGCACACAGTCATCGGAAAGGAATTACCCCTGTGCCGGGCCGCCCAGGCCCATCGTGAGGTCAGTGAAGGAAAAAGCGGAAAGGTGGTCTTAAGATAAGGCGGTATCACCGGTATTTTTGGAGCTCTGTGAGCTCCTCCAGTCTTTTTAAGGCCTCCTGTTTACCGGCGGCGCTGAGCTGCCGGTAAAACTTCAGCAGAACAACCTCCTGCCCGGTAATAAGCGGGGAGTTATTCTGGCTGCGCTCAATGGTGACGTCATAACCCATGAGCCAGGCTTCGTTGACGTTCAGGGCCTTTGCCAGCAAATAAAGATTTTGCTGCTTGGGTTCAAAATTGCCGGAAATGTACTGGTTAATGGAAGATGAGCTGATGCCGGTTTTCCGCGACAGGTCGCTCTGCCGCATGTGGTTTATTTCTAAAGCCAGCTTGATACGCTGGCCAACGGTCTCACGCATAAAGAATTCTCCTGATGATCTTTTTCATTTATTATATGCTATTTTTTTTAAAATTACACTAAATAAAATAAAATTTTATAAAAAGTTAAATTATTATTGTAATTCAAAAAGAAATGTGCTATTATATAATAAAACTTATTAAAGTTTGAAAATCTGAGGAGCGTCATGTGTTTTAATTACGACAGATTATTGGAAAGAGTGATGGAGGTCTTTCGGGATAAAAGTGTTTTCGCTGTTAAAATGCAGATGAGCGAAGCTGTCTTGATCAGTCGGATTGAGAACGAGACTCAGTTCAGAAAGGAGGAGATTGACCGTGCGGTGGTGCTGTTAAACATTGAACACGAAAAAATAGCGGATTATTTCTTTGCGGTTGAAAACGATAAAAGGAGTAAATTTGAAAAAATGTGATTATAAACTTTGTGGAAATTTTGACGAGCGCTTTGGCAATAACTGCCGGGCCCTGGCCAGGATCATCCCGAAAGAAGAATGTTTTGCCCGAATGAGCCGGGAAACGGCCAGACAGGTAGACGAGGAGATACGGGATGCTCTGGAGATGGAAACAGCCAGGACAAACCGGCGTTATTATGAAAAGAAGAATGAACTGAAAAAAAAAGAATGAATCGAAAAATAAGAGTGAAGAGAAAAAGGGGAAATGAGCATGTATTCAGAAAAAACAAAATTCTACACGCATCCGGAGCTTGGCGTTCAGACTGTTGCCTTAAAGGAGGGTCAGGCCTACTTTATTCCAAAGGACTTTACGGCGCGCTTTGGCTATAAATGCAATGACGCGCTGGTTCGGAGATTGTGCAGGGCCCAGCGGATGCTGATGGTGCCTGTGGGGCCGGACACCAAAAAAATGCGGAAGGTGCTGGGCGTCCCCTGTCACGAGGCTCTGGCCATCGTTAATGACATTGCCCGCTATATTACGGAAAAGGAAGCCTACCGCCTGTGGTTTGACGAAATTCTGGAGGACTTTATGAAGCCGGAATTTAATCTGAAGGAGGAGCTGCTCAAGTGTATCCACCGTTACCACAGCAATGGCGGCGCGACCTTTACGGATATGGAACGTAACTTCGACCGCTACGGGTATGATTATCACGGCGATTGCAGCCTGGTGTTTGAAGCCTTTAACCAGAAGCCAGTGTATTTCTGGTCGGGCTGGAGCCGGCAGGCCTTTGAGGCTCTGGCGCAGCTGGTTGAGGAGGGCCGCATACAGAGGCGGTACACGGGTCCCCTGCCCTACTACTACGAAGGACGGGGCCTGACCATGCCGGTCATCCATGATATTGACGGCATTGCCGGCGGCGGCTGGCTGCCCATCGGCTTTGCCATCACCCCGGCGGGTGAGGCGGAGCTGGAAGCGGCTTAAAATTGAGAGGATAAAGGTAAAGGCCCTGTTTGTCAATTTCAAACAGGGCCTTTTGTAAAGTTAAAAAGCGGTATCCTACAGGATTGGCAGGAGTACGCATTTATACTGAGATACTGTTATTCAGCGGCTTCGGCGGCTTTCTGGACACAGGTGATGGCGTTCAGGCTGCGGGGATAGCCAATGTAGGGAAGGCACTGTGACACAACCCTTATCAGGAAATCCGGACTGTTTCCAAGGCGCATGTTTCCGGCGGCGTGTGAGGTAAGCTGTGGTTCGCAGCCGCCCTGGGCGGCCAGAAAACAAAAGGTGATCATTTCTCTCTGGGCGAGGTTCAGCCCGGTTCGCGTATAATAATCGCCGAAGCAGTTTGCCGCGAGCCAGCGGTTGATGTGGCCGCCCTTCCAGAAGTCTTTCATACCTTCGCCAAAGATGTCGGCCTGTGCCTGCGCGCCTTTCTCCAACCGGTTCTCAAGGGTGGTAGTGGCCTGTCCCTCGAGCGGCAGCCGGACGCCGCGCGCCAGCAGAATATCGTTGGTCGCGGTCAGGAACGGCAGGCTGCGCCCCATGCCCAGGTAGTCGACGGACTGGTAGACGGCTTCTTTTACCATCACCGGCGTCAGTCCGGCTTCCAGAGCCTCTGGCAGCATTTCGCGGTATTCGTCGACGCCCTGGCACCCCATGAGGGCGGACAGGATGGCCAGATACCGGGTGGACGGATCCAGCTGCTGTCCCGCCTCGCCGGGCACCTCCTCAAAAGCGAAGTGCTCGTAACGCGCCATAAATTCCGGGTCTGTTTCGTGTAAATTCATTTTAAACCTCCTGCCGGGTCAGCCGGCCAGCGTTTTGGAAACCTGTTCCAGATGCTCTCTGATGGCAATGTGCTGCGGACACGCCTGCTCACATTCGCCGCACTGGATACACTCTGCGGCGGCGGATTTGCCGTGTCCGCCGACCAGCCAGTTTTCCTGGCTTTTGGCCGCCTCTTTATTGCCGTAGAGGGTCAGGTAATTCATGGCGGTGAAGGAACCGGAGATTCCGATGTTTTGCGGGCAGACCTTTGCGCAGTAGTCGCAGGTGGTGCAGGGAATCAGCGGGATGGCCTCCAGTGCCTTCCGCGCCTTTTCCAGGGTTTCCCGCTGCTCGGCGTTCAGGCCGGTAAAATCTTTCATGCAGGTCACGTTATCCCGCACCTGTCCGGCGCTGCTCATTCCGGAGAGCACGGTGATCACACCCTCCAGGTCGGCCGCAAAGCGCACGCCCCAGGAGGCGGCTGAGGCGTCCGGTTCAGCAGCTTTCAGAATGGCTTCCACGGCCTCGGGCGGGGTGGCCAGCATACCGCCCTTTACTGGCTCCATGACGATGACGGGCTTGCCGTGCTTGCGCGCGGTCTCGTAGCATGCGCGGGACTGGACGGCCGGGTTTTCCCAGTCGGCGTAGTTGATCTGGAGCTGGACAAACTCCATTTCGGGGTGTGCGGTCAGAAGGGCGTCCAGCTCCTCTGGTGTCGAGTGAAACGAGAATCCAATGTGCCGGATCAGACCCTCCTGTTTTTTCTCCTGTATCCAGCTCCACATGTCAAAATCGTCAAAATACTGGGTGCGGGCTTCACCCAGGTTGTGCAGCAGGTAAAAATCAAAGTAGCCGGCCCCGGTCTGCCGCAGCGAGGTGTCGAACTGCGCCGTGGCCTCCTCGCGGGTTTTACAGTTGATCCATGCGGCGTTTTTGGTGGCCAGCTGGTATTTTTCTCTGGGATAGCGCTCTACCAGCGCCTGACGGATGGCGTCCTCGCTGCCATTGTAGGCCCAGGCGGTGTCAAAATAGGTGAAGCCGGCCGTCAGATACAGGTCGACCATTTCCTTTACCTGTTCCACGTCGATGACGCCGTTTTCCTGGGGCAGCCGCATCAGGCCAAACCCCAGCTTTTTAATGTTTTCTCCGAGATATGTCATGTTCGATACTCCTTCTGTTATTCAAAGTTTTTCCGAAGCGGCCGGGTATGGCCGCGCGCATTATTTAAGGGTGCTGTAGTGGGCGTCGTCCACGGGCTCAAGCCATTCGTTTGAGGCGGCCTCGCCGGGGACCTCCACCGCCAGGTGGGTGAACCAGCTGTCCTTTGCCGCGCCGTGCCAGTGCTTGACGCCGGCGGGGATGACTACCACGTCGCCGGGGTGCAGCTCACGGGCTTCCTTTCCCCACTCCTGGTACCAGCCGCGGCCGTCGGTGCAGAGCAGGATCTGGCCGCCGCCCTGACGAGCCTGGTGGATGTGCCAGTTGTTGCGGCAGCCCGGCTCAAAGGTTACGTTTCCGATGGGAACGCCCTGGGTGGTCAGCATATTCAGATAGCTCTGGCCTGTAAAATACGGTGCAAAGGCCTCGTTGGCCCCGCCCAATGGAAAGACGGGCTGGTGATTGTTTTCTGGATTCATTTTCAGTGCTCCTTTAAATTAAATTTTTATTTTCCGCTTAACGCTGTCTGCCTTTATTCATCTCATGCCGGAGGTAGTCCAGCCGGCTCACCTGCTGTTCCCTGAAGTGGATCTCGTCCAGCGCGGTTCTGCGCTTTTCGTTGAGCATGCGCAGGCGCGCCTCCTCGGAGTTTTCCTCCTCCAGCAGCAGCTTCATGTACGCTTCGATCTCCTGGTTGGTAAAGCCGATGTCATGCAGGGTCATGATCATGCTCAGGCGCTCAATGTCGGTGTCGTCATACTGCCACGCGCCCATGACTTTTTTTACCTCGCCGCACAGCCCCCAACGCTCGTATTCCCGCAGAATTTTGATGGGAATGTTATATCGCTCGCTCGCTTCATCAATGGTCATTTCCGCACTCCTTCCCTGTGATGGTTTTAAACAAAACAAAAATAGGCGCCCCTTTCGGGAACACCTATATTTTATAGCGTATTTTCAGGTATGTCTAATGCTTGTTTTTCATTGCAGGCAATGCTTTTGACGTATTTCTTTGTGAAATCAATGAAGGCCGCTGTTGCGGGTGAGAAGGTCTGGGTTTTTTTCCAGGCCATGACCGAGCCGGAGTCCATTTTGGGAAAGACGGGAATAAAGCAGAGGCCGTCATAATGGCTGTCAAGCCTCAGGGTAAAGGCGACGCCCATCTTTTTCTGTACCAGGACCGCCAGGTTATACTGCAAATTGCCGGAGGCGACGATCTCGATCTGGTCGGCATACTCGCCGAACCAGTTGACCAGCTCATTCTGAACCAGCTCGCGCCTGGACGCGATGAGCGGAACATGGACCAGATCCCGGGGGGAGATAAACGCCTTTGACGAAAGCGCGCAGTCCTCGCGCATCAAAACGCCCCACTCTTCCCTGAGCGGCGTGCGGATAAACGCGTACTTCCGGATATCCACAGGCTCCAGCAAGAGGCCAAGGTCCAGGATGCCCTGTTCGATGCGCTCCTTGATGTTGTCCGCGTTTCCGCTGTAGATCTGAAACTGAACCATGGGATACTGCTCGTGGAAGGCGGTGATAAGCTCGGCAAGAAACTGGGTGCTGTGCAGCTCACCGCTCCCGATGGCGATCTCCCCGGTGAGGTGCTCCTCCTTGTGAAGAAATTCCCGCTTGGTTTTCTCGGAGAGCGACACGATTTCCTGGGCGCGGCGCTTCAGCAGCATGCCGTCGTCGGTCAGGACAATGTTGTGGTTGCTGCGCCTGAACAGCTTTACGCCGAGCTCGTCCTCCAGCTGCATGAGCTGTCTGGAGAGGGTGGGCTGGGTGATGTGGAGCAGGCTGGCTGCCCGGGTGATGTTTTCCTCACGGGCCACCATTAAAAAATAACTTAATACACGAAGTTCCATGGAGACACCCCTTTCTATATCTGAAATAATAGCACAGGAAAGGCGCCCTTTTCAAGAGGCGCCGGTTTTATAGTAATTGATTGACGACCAGGCCGGTCAGCAGGGCCCAGGAAATGACAAAAAGAAGATAGATGAGAAAACGCCGCAGGCCGAGGATGATCTTGAGCGCGCCGAGGTTGGTGATCTTGGTGGCAGGTCCGGTGATCATAAAGGCCGCCGCGCTGCCCAGGCTCATGCCGTCGTAAAGCCAGGCCTGCAAAAGCGGGATGGTGCCCCCGCCGCAGGCGTAAAGCGGCACGCCGATGGTGGCGGCCATGAGCACACCGAGGGCCTCACTGCCACCAAAGAGCCGCGTCAATATTTCAGGGGGAACATAGCGCTGAAACAGCGCGGAGAGCACCATGCCGAGCAGAAAGTACGGCCCGGTTGCCCGGAGGTTCCGGCCGAGATTCTTGAGAAAACGCCGCAAAATATCGGGGTCAGTATCCCGGCTTTTGGGCATGTCAAATCCGCTGAAGTTAAAAAACGGCCTGTCCGGATAGAAGCGGCGCAGAAGCAGCCCGGCAGCTGCGCCGCAGAGGAAGCAGGACACCAGGCGTATGGCCAGGGCGGCCCGACCCAGAGCCGCGCTGTAGATGATGAGCTGGGGGTTGAGCAGCACAGAGCTCATCATAAAGGCCGCGAGCCAGTCCTGCCGGACGCCGCCTTTGGCAAAGGAGGCCGCAATGGGGACAGTTCCGTACAGGCACAGCGGTGAGGCAATGCCCAGCGCGCTGGCGGCCAGAATACCGGGTATGCCCGGCGCCATTTTTCCGAGTGTGCTGAAAAGGCGGTGCATCGGGTCTTTCAGAAAAACGGAGATAAAGGAGCCGAGCAGCATGCCCAGCACCCAGTAGGGAAAAATCTGATAAAGCTGGAGACTGAAAAAGTACCAGAGGTACACAGCCTCACGCTGCAGGGTCTCAAGCATCAAGGCTGATGAGCTCATAGCTCCGGCTGCCGAGACCAATGGCCTCGGCGTGGGCCAGGGTCAGCAGACCGTTGCGCGACTCAATCCGGTTGATCAGGGACTGGCCGTCCGGGGCGCTGTACACCAGATCCACACAGGCCTGGTCCACGGCGACAGGGTCGTAGGAGGCCAGAATACCGATGTCGTGCATGTCTGGCTCGGCAGGGCTGGTGTCGCAGTCACAGTCCACAGAAAGCCGGTTCATGACATTGATGTACAGCAGCCGCCCGTCCAGGGCGTCGGTCACGGATTTTCCGGCCTCCGCCATGGATTCGAGAAAAGCGTCCTGGTCGCCGCTCCACATGCTGCCGCCAGTGCCCCCGCTGTGGATGTGGGCCTTGCCCTCGGCCGAGGCGATGCCGATGGAAATATTTTTGATGGCTCCGCCGTAACCGGCCATGGCGTGTCCCTTAAAGTGGGAGAGCACCACATAATCGGTGTAGTTTTCAAAGTTTTTGCCCACAAAGTTTTCACTCAGGTGACGGCCGCCTGTAACCGGCAGGGTCATCGAGCCGTTTTCGTCCAGAATGTCCACGTCGGCGATGGCCGTATAGCCGTGGTCCTCAGCCACCTGGTAGTGCATGGCCGTGCCGGCGCGGGCGCCGCCGTAAGCGGTGTTGCACTCCACGATGGTGCCGTTCAGGCTTTGGACGAGATCACCGATCAGGTCGGTGCGCAGGTAATTGCTGCCCGGCTCGCCGGTGGAGAGCTTGACCGCGATATTGCCGTCCGGGGAAGCCTCCAGGGCTTCGTAGACGGCCATCAGGCCCTCAGAAGTGATATCGGTTGTCATATAGACAGCCGGTGAATGACTGGTGTTTGGATTCATGGGGGATCGTTCTCCTTCATTTTGTGATTGGGCCGCTGGTTCGGTGCTGTTGTCTGGCTGTGTGTCCGGCGGGGTACAGCCGGCCAGCGCGGGACACAGCAGCAGCGCCGCGAGCAGAAAAATGCTTTTGGTTTTCATCTCTATCCTCTGCCCCGGGCTTAGAATTCAAAGCCGAGCTCCTGGATAAAGCTCTGAACCGCGCTGTCCGAGGTGTCAGCCTCTCCGCTTCTGACCGCGAGGCCGCCGCGCAGGTCTGCACCGGGAATGAGCGCGGCCATGTCCTGCTCGCTGCTGCCCAGTGCGCTGCCCCCGTGGGTGCAGAAGGGGATCACGGTTTTGCCGGAAAAGTCATATTCTTCCAGGAAGGTGGACATTGCCATGGGCATGGTGCCCCACCAGATGGGGTAGCCCACAAAGACAATATCGTAGCTTCCCATGTTATTCACATGGGTGGAAAGGGCCGGACGCGCGTTTTCATCCTGCTCCTGCTGTGCCCGGTCGGTCAGGGCGTCGTAATCCTCAGGGTAAGCCTCGGCGGTTTCCACCTGGAAAAGCGTGCCGCCGGTAAGGCCGGCGATTTTGTTTGCCACAGCTTCGGTGTTGCCGGTCTGGGTAAAATAGGCGATCAGCACACGGCTTCCGCCGTCCGCGTCCGCCTGCTCCTGCGAAGACGCGCTGGGCGAGGGGGTGCTTTCAGCCGTGTTCTGGCCGCCCGGGGTGCTGCTGCAGGCCGTCAGAGCCAGCAGTGTTATACCGGTGACGAGTAAAATCAGTAATTTTTTCATTTGAATACCTCCTGTTTGAATGCTTTAGCGCATTAACTTTCTACACTTTATCACTTGGAGTTCGCTTCAAGTCAAGGACCGGACGCGGCCGTCTAAAGTATTTTTTAAGAAAAAAGGGCTTCGCGCCGTCGCTGTCATTTTTCGATTTGAAGAAGCTCAATGCCCTCGTCCTGGCCCAGATTGCGGCTGTACTGCTTTTGCGCCGGGTTGTTCCAGTGCTCGTGGACGCCGAGGTTGGTGACGGGCTGGCCGTTTCCGTTGCGGTACACAGTGCCCGAGGGGGCTTCAGCTACCAGACCGGCCTCGTGCAGGTAGTTTTCCACATTGGGGTTATCCCTCAGAGCGCTGTTTCTTTCGGTGACGGTGGGTTCGTTTATCAGAAAGTCTGCGCCGACCGAGTCGATGGCCACCGGGTCCTGTGACAGAAAAACGCTGGCTGTGTAGCTGCCGTTAAAAGGCGCTTGCTGCCATTTCGAGTTGTCCCCGGTAATGGCGACGCTTTCGCCCGGCGCAGCGATGAGGGCGTCCAGCATATAGAGCATGGTTTTTTCGCCGGTCTGGTAATTGGCCATGAGGTCCACCAGCACGGTGTAGGCGTTCATCTGGCTGGCGGTCAGGTAGCGGTGAATGCCCGCCGCCTCCGGGGCGCGCATACGGTTGGCGTTCATGATGGTACCAAAATGGTTTTTGGCGCAGAGGGTAATACCATAGACATGGCCCTTCAGATTCGCCAGGTTGATGAGGTATCTGGCCTCAGTCACACAGGTGGGCAGGTAGTTGGTCTCGCCGCTCACCGGCGTCGACCAGACCACCGGGGCGCTTAAGTCCGCTTCGGCGTCATTTTCACCGAGAAGATCGCGGTACTGGAACCGGACGCCCTCCAGGACGCCGGAGCCGCACAGCTCCCGCATATAATCCGGAAAGGTACGCCCGGCGTCGTAGACCGTAATGTCCGCCGGGGATACACCGGCCTGGGTGACCAGCGAGGTGAGCAGCGCCCTCAACAGGACGGGATTGCAGTAGCTCTCCCGGGTTTCACCGCTGGTATCGTCGGCGTAGGCCCCGGAGCCATTCATATTGGCCTTGATGGCGAGCTTCTGGCCGGGCTGGTAGCCGCCGCTCTCGCCGCGGGCAGCATTGTGGGCGGTAAACAGCTTCTGCCAGCCGGCCTCCACGCTGGTCTCGCCGGCCAGGGAGGCGATGCCGTCATCCACCATGGTCTGGACAGCGTCGGTATCAAAGTGTCCGGGCTGCCACCAATAGCCCTCCCCGTCCCAGGTGACCGAATCCGGGTCATGAACCCAGGATACCCGGCCCGGCATGGCCCCGACGCCGGTGCCGTATGGGCTGTGCCGGGGGAAAACAGAATCGTGGTCAAAGGCCTCCCCGGCTTGGGAGGAAGGGGTGTCTGGCCTTACCGCGCTGCCAGAGGATGGAGCCTCGGCGCGCTGGCAGCCCGCGGTAAAAAGCAGCAGGGCGGCCAGGGCCAGAACGGTGCGTTTTTTCTTTTTGCAGTGCATGTGGGGTCTCCTTTCGGTGAAATGCCTGTCAGGCGGTATACTGGCCGTTACTCGCCCAGCTTTCGCAGCACTTTCGCGGGTACGCCGGCCGCGACGGCGTTGGCCGGAACATCCTTTGTCACGACAGCGCCGGCGGCGATCACCGCGTTATCCCCGATGGTCACACCCGGGACCACCGTGACATTTGCCCCGAGCCAGACGTTTTTTCCGATTGTGATCGGCGCGGGGTGCATGTCATGCCGTTTTTCAGGCGCAAAATCATGGTTCAGGGTGGCCAGCACAGCGTTATGGCCGATCAAGGCCCCGTCACCGATGGTAATGCCGCCCTGATCCTGAAAGCGGCAGCCGCTGTTGATAAAGACATTTTTCCCGACGGTGATGTTTTTGCCGCAGTCGGTATAGAAGGGCGGGAACAGGCCAAAGCTTTCATCCACAGGCTTGCCGATGAGCTTTGAAAACAGCGCCCGGAGCGCCTCGGGCTCATGGTAAGGGCCGTTGAGCTCGCTGGTGATCTCCAGGGCTTCCTGGCTCACCTTGTGCATGTACGCATGAGCCTCGGAGCCGCCTGTGATTGTTTCGCCGCGGTTCAGATGGTCTAAAAATTCTTTGAGATTCATGGAGTTACTCCTTTTCCAGTTGGTTTGATGGTTTTATTATATCGCCTCCTGGCTTGAAATAGCAAATACTTATAGTCTATATCCCTCCATACTTGACAAGCATATCTGGGCGCACTATACTGAAGCTATAAGGAGGTGTTTTTATGGAGGTAAGGGTTTTACGCTATTTTCTGGCCGTCGCGCGGGAGGAGACCATATCCGGCGCAGCAGAAGCGCTCCACGTGACGCAGCCCACGCTGTCCCGCCAGATGATGGAGCTGGAGGAGGAGCTTGGCAAAAAGCTTTTTATCCGGGGAAACCGGAGGATCATTTTGACAGATGAGGGCGTTTTTTTAAGGAAGCGCGCCCAGGAGATTGTCGATCTCGTGAACCGCACCGAGTCGGATTTCAGCGCACCGGATGAGATAATCAGCGGCGATGTGTACATTGGCGGCGGCGAGACCGACGCCATGCGCCTGATCGGCCGGGCGGTCCGGAAAATGCAGAGAGACTATCCCCATATCCGGTACCATCTCTTCAGCGGAAACGCCGACGATGTCGCCGAGCGTCTGGACAAGGGACTTCTGGACTTTGGTATTTTCATTGAGCCGGCGGACATAAAAAAATATGATTATATGCGCCTTCCGGCCGTTGACACCTGGGGGCTGCTCATGCGCAGGGACAGCCCGCTGGCCGCCCTGCCAAACATCCGGCCCGAGCATCTGAGGGGGATTCCCCTGCTCTGCTCAAGGCAGTCCCTCACCGAAAACGAGCTGTCCGGCTGGCTTGGCGGAAACGCTGAGAGTCTGGAGGTCGTTACAACCTATAATCTCATTTACAACGCGGCCATTCTGGTAGAAGAGGGCATCGGCTGTGCCCTGTGCCTGGACAAGCTGGTGAACACCAAAGGCAGCAGCCTCTGCTTTAAGCCGCTGGAGCCCCCAATGGAGGCCCGGCTGGATATTGTGTGGAAAAAATACCAGGTCTTTTCTAAAGCAGCCGAGAAATTCTTAAAGGTGCTTCAGGAAACGCTGGCGGCTGAAGAACAAAGCCTGTAAAGTCCTATCCGGTTTTAAGGAAACTCGCGGGAAAACGGCTGTTATGCAGAAAATGAATGGCTGGTCAGTCAATATAAGCATTTTACATTTAAAAAATACGCGCTATAATAAAAGTATCGCCAGTCAGGCCGCCCGGACGTTCTAAACAGGCGCCGGGCGGCAAAGGCGCAAAACAGGAAAAAGGAGAAAACAGAATATGAGCAAAATTTTAGTAGCATACTTTTCAGCAAGCGGCGTAACCGCAAAACTGGCAGAAAAACTCGCGGCCGCAGCAGGCGGAGACCTGCACGAAATCCAGCCGGAAACACCCTATACCACCGCGGATCTGGACTGGACCAATAAAAAAAGCCGGAGCAGCATTGAGATGAACGACAAGACCTTCCGCCCGGCCGTTGCCAACAGCGTGGCCGATATGGAAAGCTATGACGTGGTTTTTGTGGGCTTCCCCATCTGGTGGTATGTCGCCCCGACCATCATCAACACCTTTTTGGAGCAGTATAACCTCGAGGGCAAGACCATCGTGCCCTTTGCTACCTCCGGAAGCAGCGGAATGGGTAATACCAACGCAGAGCTGAAGGCCTCCTGCAAGGGAGCAGAGCTGAAAGCCGGCAAGCGCTTCAACGCGAACGCGGGTGAAAAAGAGCTCAGAGACTGGATCGGCAGCCTGGGGCTGTAAAGACCAGATGATCCGGTTGAAAATCCAGAGCAAACGGCAGACAATTTATTGAAACGGTAAAAGAGCCGATAACCCACAGGTTTTAACTCATGGGTATCGGCTCTTTTTATTTTAAGAAGTTTACCAGAATAATGGAAATCCCCAGCACCGAGAGCACCACGCCAGTGGCGCGGTTCAGGACAAGCGGGCTGGCCTTATTGGCGAACCTGGCCGCGATTCTGGCCCAGAGCAGAGTGGATAAAACACAGAAAACAAGACTCCAGACATCCGGCGCGCCGCCGATGGCAAAGTGGCTGACCGCGCCCGTAAAGGCAGTAAAGGCCATGACAAACACGCTGGTGCCCACTGCTGTTTTGAGCTCATAGCCCAGTACGCTGGTCAGGATCAGCAGCATCATCATACCGCCGCCCGCCCCCACAAAGCCGCAGATAAAACCAATGGCCGTGCCGCAGACCACCGACTGTACAAACCGTTTTTTCGGGCTTGTGTCCGTCATGGATTCCTTGGTAGTCATTACAGGCTTCACAATGAACTTAATGCCCAGCAGCAGCGTCATGAAAACCGAAAAGCCGCCCATGGCAGTGCTGGGAACAAGGCTGGAGACCCAGCTGCCCACCAGTGTAAAGCACAGCACAGCGGCCATCATGATCAGACCGTTTTTGATGTCCAGATTTTTATTTTTACCATAAGTGTACGCGCTTACCGCGCTTGCCAGAACATCGCTGGCGAGAGCAATGCCCACAGCCTCGTAGGCCGGCATGCCCAGAAAGGTGATGAGCATGGGACTGATAACCGCCGCCGCGCTCATGCCTGCAAAGCCTGTGCCCAGCCCCGCGCCGATACCAGCGATGAAACAGATCACAAATTTAAACAGCATGGACCTTCCCCCTCGTCTGTCTGAAAATTTGAATAATTATGCGTGTAACCTATATTTTATGCCTTAATCCTGGGTGTGTCAATGCAAAACTGCCCTCTTAATCCCTTTGCAAAAAGCCCTGGCAGGCCTTAAACTAAAATCACAGGCAGCGCGCAGACCTGAAAAAAACTTTTGGAGGCTGACAATGGCAGTAACAGCAAATGTAAAAAGCATTGGTTTGAAGATTGTTTCAAACTACGGAGAAAAAGACAGCAAAATCGTGAAAAAAACAAAAACCTACAACGATGTCAAAAGCGACGCGACCAATGAGGGCATTTACAATACCTATAAGTGGATCAAAAACATGCAGGAACCCATTGGTGAGTCCTGTACCAAGGTCATCGCCGAAGAGCTCATGGACATTGCATAAGGATAAGGGAGGAAAAGAAAAATGGCAGATGTTTCAAAAGATTTACAGTTGATTTATGAATTGGCCAACGGCAAAAACCATACCTTGACCATTCCGGATTACAAGGAAGGGATCACCGATACTGAGATCGCAGAAGGCGCGAACGGGATCCTGAACGAGGGGATCTTTGAGCCGGACGGCCAGCCGCTGGCCGCGCTGGTATCCGCAGTGCGCATTGATACCACCAAAACCGAAGTGGCCCTGGGTTAGGAAACAGAAAATGAAGGAAATCATCCGGGGCGCCGCCGCAGTGGCCGGCGGCACCCTCTCCTTTCTGTTCGGAGGGCTTGATGATTTGCTGGCCGTGCTTGCGGTCTTAGTCTGCCTGGACTATGTGTCCGGCGTTATCAAGGGAATTTACAGGCATGAGCTTTCCAGTGCGGTGGGCTTTTACGGAATACTGAAAAAACTGTTGATTTTTCTGGTGGTCAGCGCCGCCTTCATGGTCCAGCGGATCATAACGGCTGAGCTGCCCATCCGGGACATCACGGTGCTTTTCTACATTTCCAACGAAGGCATCTCACTGGTGGAAAACGCCGCAGAATTTATTCCCATTCCCGATAAGCTTAAGACCGTTTTGCAGGCATTTAAAGAGGATGAAGAGGAGAAAAAATGACCATTTTAGAGGTACAGAGAATTTTATCCCATCTGGGCTATGACCCGGGGGAGCACGATGGGCTGGACGGCCCGAATACCCAGACGGCCGTCAGAACCTTTCAGCGAAAAACAGGTATTGAGGCAGACGGCATTGTGGGGCCTGTCACCCGGGGGCATCTGGCAGAGGCCTATAAAAACAGCCCTGCCAGCGAACACTTTGCCATGAGTGAATACCAGTGTGACTGCGGCGGCATGTACTGCGCCGGTTTTCCTGAGCTCATGGAGCAGGCACTGCTGGCTCAGGTGGAAAACCTGAGAAACCGCCTGGGCCGCCCGGTTGTCATCACCTCCGGTGTCCGCTGTTCCCAGCGCAACCGTGAGGTGGGCGGCATCGAGCACTCAAAGCATAAGACCGGCTGCGCCGCAGACCTGTACTGCCCCGGCGTCCACTACTCCGAGGTGGCCGCCATCGCCAGAGACCTGGGCCTGGGCGTGATCGAGTATCCCGAGCAGTTATTTGTGCATGTGGAGGTATAGGGAAGAAAAAAACCGTGCATTGGAATCTCTTCCAATGCACGGGGTAAAAAACATAGACAAATTGCACAGAATTCTAATATTTTGTCCTGATTTCTATTGGGTGATGGAGATATATTGATTATTTGTGCTTGTAAAAGGGGTTGAACCTAATCGGGTTTCTGTATCTCCGACAAGCCAGTTGACGCGGCTGTTATTCGCAGGTTTTAATATTGTAGCTGTATCGACAACACAATTAGTGATAACAATCGCTTCATCGCTTCCTCCGACCAGCTGTCCGCCGATACCGCCTGTGCTGACAGTAAGAGTCGCTATATTAAAAGGCAGCGTCCCCTGGATCGTTCCACCCTGAACCGTACAGTTTGTAATTTCAGTGCCATAGAGCACAGTGCCCACAATACCGGCCACTTTGCGTACTCCTGAGACATTTACGTTAACAGCCTTACAGTTTTTAACAATTGTGGACCCGGTGTTTTCTCCGGCAAAGCCGAGAATGCCGCCTATGTTATCTCCGCTGTCTCTGTTAAAACCAGAAATTGAGGATTTGACAGTTGTATCTTCAACAGTACAGTCGGTTATTTTTACATAACCAGAACCGGCAATACCGCCTACAAAATTCGTGCCGGTAATGCTGGATTCCACAACGTGACAGTTTGTGATTCCCTTGGTGGTAAATGCGTTGCCGATTAGGCCGCCGACATACGAACCACCGGTGATATTGGCGCCACTGATTGTTACGTCTTTAAATTCAGGCTTTCCGGTAATATTTCCGAAGAGGCCGGCATTGTCAGAGCTTCCGGTAATTTTTAAGTTACTGATGGTTTTTTCATTGCCATCAAAGGTTCCGGCAAAGCCTTTGATCGGTGTCCAGCTTGAGTATGAAGATAAGTCAATGTCCGCGACAAGCTTAATGGTCTTACCTGCAAAGGTGTTTGCAGGTGTTCCTACAGATTGCTCGGAGACCCATTCCAGTTGAGCTGGTGTACTGATAAGGTAGGTGTTACTGTCATCAGAGTCGACCAACGGTTCGGTTCCTGCCGCCAAAGCGCCGAAAGGCACTGCCATACAGAGCAACGCGCTTATAATAAACGCAGCGAATACTTTCTTACCAAAACGTCTTGTTTTCATAATCTAAACCTCGTTTCTTTTATTTTGAAAAAGCGGCCTTTGGGTTTAAAATCAGGTTTTCATGGCCGCCTTGTTCAATCTAACCACACAATAACGCTCTAATTTGTCGGGGATTCCCAGCTTAAAACCGGATAATCGCTATTGAGGTTCCATATAATCGAAAAATCCCAGGAGCTCTCACTGTTATTTTGCAAATATTCAAAATTATTTTGGATTTTAAACGCATCAGCACTTAATACACTATAAAGAGAAGTAGTACTATTGATGGAATCTTCACCGATTCCAACTGCATTTTGTGGATTACTATCAAGACAATAGACACCATTAAGCGTAGTATGATCAGCAACACCAATGATGCCGCCGTTTACCACTTCATCTGTAGCATTTACGGTTCCATGATTGTGGCAGCATGAAATGTTGATCGACTTTGTATTTCCAGCAATACCGCCCAAACCGCCTAAGACTTGTTTTAGTATATCTATTCCTATGTTGGTTAACTCGTCTGATAGGGTCGGCTCCCCATATTTGATTTCACCTGTGTTATAGCTGTCTGACAAAGAGCCGCCTTGTGTGTACCCAATGATTCCGCCGCTGGCGATGCCGCTGATCGTCCCCCGATTAACAGACTGGGAGATTTTCCCACCAGAGCTAAAACCTGTAATACCACCTGCGCACCCGCCCGTGACGGTTGCTTCACTGGAACATTTTGTAATGCTGCCGTCATTGTTTCCACAGATACCGCCTGCGCCAAGCTTGAGGTCAGAGTCAACCAATTTTGCCTCTTGCTGAGTGACGGTTACTCCGGCGCCTACCGTGCAGTTTTCGATTGTGCCAGTATTAGTATTATACCCCGCGATCGCGCCGCCATAAATTTGGAAATGGCCGATCGTTCCAGAGTCAATTACAACATTTTGTATGGTGCCTGCATTGTAACCAAACAGGCCGGAGATACTGTCTAAGTCTGTATCGCTCGTAATATTCTTAATGGATTGGCTGTTACCATTAAAGGTTCCTTTGAATGGTTTGTCGCTGTTTCTCCCAATGGCAACCCAGCGCTTATCGGTTAAGTCTATTGGTTTATTTAAGGTAACGGTTTTACCGCTGAAGTCAGTGGTTCCATCGTTCACTAATTGGGCGAGACCTGCAAGTTCAGCCTCATTATTGACTGTAAAATCTGTTTGGCTTTCATGACCTGTGTACCAGCTTGTATCCGGCTCCCAGGTATAGATAATATTAGTAAAGACCTTGTCGTGATAGTTGGGGGCAATCTTCACCGTTGCGGTGTTACCCGTCGTTCCTTGAATTACAGAAGAGACGGGTATCTGATAGGTGTTTTCAATACCGTCCACTTTGGTTATGGATGTGTTTTCGGCCTCTTGATTCCACACAATTGCTGTTGGTTGTACGGGGCTGGTGATGTATACGACATTATCCGCTTTAATTTGGATGTCAGTCACCGGGCTTTCCGCTGGCGTTACAGTCAGCGTTCCGTTGGTGTAGGCCTTGAACACATAATTTGCCGCGCTTCCCCCTGAAGGCACAATTGGATATGCTCCGACTTCTGCGGTTACGGTTATTTTACCCGGATTAGTAGGATCATTCGGCACATCGCTTTGCCCTTCGCAAGTAAATGTTGGAGGTTTATAATCTTTCGCTGAAATTGCAGTTTCATTGTTCACAAAGCCCTCTATCGTTCCATGATATGCGTAGGCGACAAATTCTGAATGGTAAACAAATTCATAGTCGTCTGCCTTTACGGTCAATGGTGCTTTGTTAATGGTAACGGTTATGTTTTCCGGTTGTTTAAGCGTGTAGTTAGCATTGCCATCACCGGCTAAAGAGTAGCCTGTAATAACTGCTTTATTATCTCCCGCATCTGCATTCTCAACCGTTGCCGCAGGAGAGTCTGCCTGTAACGTGATGTTTTTCTTATCTACATCCACCAAACCATTCAACTGCGCTGTACCGGTTAAGGTCACTTCAGTTTTTCCATCATAGGTTTTGTCCTGCGCGGTAAGGCCTGTAATTGTAAGCTCTTTTTGTGTGATTTTTCCGTTATTTACGGTTTCTGGCGCAGGAACCGCGTAAAGCGCCGCAGCATCACCTTCGACTTTATAAGACACCGTAACAGTTTTGTTATTGCCTGCGTTTGCGTTGTCATAAACAGCTTCGGCGGTTACGGTCAGTTTATCCTGATCTTGGGTGTTTATACCGCTGACAGTCCCTTTGGTTACGGCGCAGTGAGTTGTGCCGTCATAGATTTTTTCGCTAGTGATTTGTGTGCCGCTGACGGTTAATTGATAGAGCTTATTTCCTTCAATGGTACCACTGCCGCTGTAAGCCCCTTTTTGATCGATGCTTCCAGTGTTGATGATCTTTCCATTGTTGATGATGGAGCCCTCGTTGGTTAATGTTATATTTTCGGGAATGGTCAGTGTCTGCCCTTCTGGGATGGTCAGTTCAACGCCTTCCGGTATGGTCGCGTTACCTGTCAGATTCATTGAGCCTGTCAGTTCAATAGCCGGTGTCTGTATAAAATCACCAAGTTTGGCGCTTGAAAGAACAGACGATAGGTAGCCGGCTGTCTTAACGATGGTACCGTCGACCTTATTACCTGAGTATTGTACTTTTTCGGGATTATTGTCAATATGGATAAGTCCTGCCGCTCCTGAGCTGTTCGAATTTATTGAATCGGGTGACTTTTGGGTAAGGATTCCTGTTGTCGTACAGTTTTCAACTTTTGACCCAGCGGCGCCTTTTATCCATGAGCCGATTCCGGCCAGTTCGGTACCGCTTATACTACCGGTATTGGTGCAGCCTGAAATTTCGATTGCTAATTTTTCATAGGTCTCAATCGTTCCAAAAATTCCCCCGAAATGCCATCCTCTTGTCTGATTAAAATAGGATTGCGTATCATCATCGTCTGGGAGAGTGTTAAATTGATCAGCTGCCCAGAGAATATCGGCGGCGTTACTACAATTACGCACTTTGACAGTGCCGTTTTCAAGATCTTTTTGTTCCAGAGCGCCGATGATGCCGGCGGCCCCTGTGTCCATTGCGTTGATCTGACCGGAAAGGACATGACAGTTTTCGATTGATACTGCGTCGTAGCCAAAGCCGACAATTCCGCCAACACCGTAGTATCCGTTGATATCGATGTTTTGAAGCTGAACGTTTTTAATGGCTGCGTTGCTCACGTTGCCAAAAAGGCCGACAGAACACATTTTTTGAACCGGCTGAGATAAATTTGATATTACTTTATTGCCTCCGTCAAAAGTTCCGTTGAAGTAACAGATGGTTACCTTGCCCGCGGTTTGACTATAGTAATCTTTTTTTGAAATGTCTTCGCCCATAGCTGTTTTGCCAATGGCGGTCCAGCTTTTGCCCGATAAATCAATATCATTTATCAGTGTAAAAGTCTTGCCAGCCATATTGTTGGGTGCCAGAGCGTTGTTGTTCTGGTCTTTTGCATCGCCGTTAACCAGCGCTGCCAGACCGGCCAGCTGGGCTGGGGTTTTGATTTCAAAGTTTGTTTCTTCAGCGTTAAACCATGTGGTATCCACTTTGCTGCCATCCCAGGCGCCCACAGCTACGGCGGAGGTGGTGACAGCCTTTGAAATCCCGACAATGTTGGGATCGGTACTGCTTACCTCTGCCTGAATGAACTTGCCGATATCATTGGCGGTTACCGTATAGCTCGCTTTGTCAGCCCCGTCAATTTTTGTATAGGTGCCGTCTTTTGTATCACTGGCAAACCACTGATATTGAGTATCGTTGTCTGTGGCGTTTTTCACGCTGATGGTTTCGTAAACCTTTGGTGTTGTTTTATCCAATTCAATCTGGGCAATGTCTTCCTTGACAGTCAGAACACAGGTAGCGGTTTTTTGGCCGTCTGTCGTGGTGACGGTAATGTCTGCGGTTCCTTTGCCAATTGCTTCTATCGTACCGTCGGCATTTACGGTGGCCACGGCTTCGTTGCTGCTGCTCCAGGTAATGGTTTTGTCTGCTGCGTAATCTGGTGTAACGGTGGCGGTTAAAGCCTGGGTGTCACCAGCCTTTAGCTCCAGCGTGTTTTTATCCAGGCTTACGCCGGTTACTTTATTATCTAAGATACCGCTGAGCCTTGTGCTTGGACTGTCCTTATAATCGCCGGTTCCAGTAACGGTCAGTTGAAGGACCTTGCCGATGTCGGCCGCACTCAGGGTGTACACCGCGCTGGTTTCACCGGGGATCGGCTCAAAGGTGGTGCCGTCGCCTCTCAGCCATAAGTATGTTACTGTGGCATTTTCAGGAACCGTAGTGGCTGTGACCTGATGCCCGACAACGGCCTGATTGCTTTCAATGGTCAGGTTAACGGCGGTGACAGAGGTTTTTAAGACCAGCTTAACCATTGCATTGCTGATAGCCTCTGTTTTTGCCACGATTTCTTCCTGTGTGGTTTCGGGCAGTGTTTTTGCCGCTTCATAGGCCTCCTGGAAGGACTGCCAGCTGGATGCGGTGTGATCGCTTTCCTGCTTGCCGTCGGCTGTTTTTTTCATTTCAGCTAGCTTATCGGCTCCGGCAAAGATTAACTGTGCCTTTGCGGCGGCCATTTCTCCGAGGGCGGCGCTCACCTGGTCGGTTGAGGCCAGGGCGTCCGCTTCCACACGGACAGCGGTGTTGACAGCTGCTTGATAGTTGCTCCAGGTGCTTGCCCTATAGTCGCTTTCCTTTAACTTATAGACAGGATTTTGATGATTATCACCAATTTCGGCGGTGATGGCGGCGGTTAAAGCAGTTTTATTGGCGGTAACGGCCATGGTGGCCTCGCTTGTAACACTGCCGGTATAGTGTCCTCCGTCTTTTGCGCTTGCGGTAAGGGTAAGTTTTTTTCCGATATCGCTCTCACGAACCGTATAGGTGATGCTGTTTCCAACCTCCTGGCCGTCGGCTTTCCAGCTGAACAGGACATCGGATGCTGCGCCTTCTGGATTAACCGCGGTAAGGGAAAGAATTTCTCCGACGGTGACGGTTTTTCCGCTGCCGCTCATCGTAACATCTTTTAAGGGGGCGGTCACGCGGAGTGTGATGGTTGCCATAACGGAAGCGTCAGCGGGATTTTCCGGGATGGCCATGATGACTGTGTCACCCGGTGACTTCGCGGTAACCACGCCGTCTTTATCGACAGTGGCGATATTTTCGGATGAACTGCGCCACTTAATGTTTTTATTCGTGACGTTGTCCGGCTTGACAGTAACGGTTAAGGGCAGCCTGCTGCCGATCTCAATACTGTCGGCTGTTTTCTGAATAGCAATGCTGTCAACCGGAATGCTTTCCGGTTCTTTTTGATGGATGTTAACAGTGCAGGTAGCCTTGTGGTCCCCGTCCTTTGTCACAACGGTAATCTTGGTCTGTCCTTCTGCCTGGGCTGTGACCTTTCCATTCCCGTCAACACTCGCAATTTTGCTGTCCTCAGCATACCATGCGATGGTCTTATCTGTCGCGTTATCCGGAGCGATCTTCGCGGTGAGTACAGCACTGTCGCCAACGGTCATGTTCAGCTGGCTTTGATCCAGTGTGACACCGGTAACGTGAATCACCGCGGGCGTGGGTGTCGGTTCGGGCGTCGGCTGTGGCGTGGGTGTCGGTTCGGGTGTCGGCTGTGGCGTGGGTGTCGGTTCGGGCGTCGGCCGTGGTGTTGGCGTTGGGGTCGGCTGTGGTGCCGGTTCGGGCTGCGGGGCTGGTGGATTTACCTGGCCGCCGCCATTATTGCCATTGTCGGTGCCGGTGCTGCCGGACGTGTTATTGTTATTGCGGCTGCCGTTGTCGCTGCTGCTGCTGTTGCTGGTATTGGTGTTATCAGCCGGGGTACCAGTGGTGTCTGTGTTTTTGGCGGTATCCGTTGTACTGTTCACGTCGTTTCCGTTCGGGCTTTTGGCGATGGGATTGGCCGAAACTTTAACGTTCGCGGGCGTGATATTGCCCTGAATATTTTCTTCCCGGTTGGTAATGACATTCTCGACAATGCCCTCACCGTTAAGGTTCAGTGGGGTTTCTGTGGCCAATGTGCCGACTTTGGCGTCCTTCGCGATGTTTACCGTGCTGTCTTTGGCTTTATCGGTTACGATCAGCTTTCCAACTTCGGCGCCGCCGTTAAGGTGAATTTCTGATTTGGCGTTTACGTCAAGCTTGTCCACCTTAGCGTTGATGTCGAGTTTGGCGTCTTTGGCATTTTCCCCGATGACCAGTGTCTTAAGCGGGCTGTCAACAGTCATTTCGGCTTTGCCGTCCAGCTTGACATTTTCGACTTTGGCTTCCCTGGCGATGGCAATTGTACTGCCCTCTCCATTTTTGGCGATGGACAGTGTGCTCACCTGTCCGCTGAGCTCCAGCTTTGCGGGCTGGGCAACATTCAGTTCTGCTGCTTCAGATTCCCTGTCCAGGATAATTCGGACGTCTTTTTTGTTGACATTGATCTTCTTCAAAACGGTTTTTTCAAAATGGACGGAATTTGCGCCGCCGCCTTCAATGTCGGTGTCTTTGGAAATGCGGCTGTTGCGGATCATAACTGTGCCCTCACCGACGGCTTTGTCAATGGTCAGTGTGCCGGTGATGGTCGCGTTCTCTAAAACAACGCCATCCGCTTTGATCTGCACATCGCCGTAGGTGGCTGAATCGCTGTAGGTCCCGGCGGTGTCAAAGACCTTGGCTTCTGCCTGAGTGCTGTTTTTCCGGCCGCAGCCAAAGAACAGCAAAAAGACTGTAAGCACAGCCAGAAGGACGATTGCGATGTTTTTCTTTTTCATCTTTTTACCTCTCCTATAGGATTATTTTATCTATAAATTATGGGGCGATGCCCTTTATCAAAAAATATTGGGTTAACACTGCGCGTTTCTTTGAGAATACTTCTGTTTTTTTACGAAGGACTTCAGTTTTTTATTCCAGACCGCTTTTTCTTCAGGCGCGTCGAAGCCATAAAACCGCTGAAGGGTGTGGCGGTCAAGGCGTAACCAGAGGGATTCCTTTTCGCCGCGGGATATTTTTTCCGGCCCGCCGGCCAGCTGCTTATAAAGGATTTCTGGCCGCCATTCACAGGCGCTCGAATAATGCCGGTATTTTTGTGTCTCCCGCTCAAAGGCTTTGGGAGATTTTTCATAAAAAAGCTTCTTAATAATCAGTGTGGTTTCACCAAAATGGCAGGACTTCAAGCCGCACTTGTCCGTTATTACAGGAGAAGCGCCTAAATTTACCAGCACCTTATCCGCGGCTGGAAGGGCTTCGTCCCTCAGAAAGAGCTCGATTTTTTCGCAGGGGCGTATGTCCGGATAAGGGTACAGGTGCTTCAGGGAAAGGTCTTTGCCTAAAAGGCACGCGACGCCCTGCGTATCGAAGCGGTGAAGAACCTTTGCCAGTAAATGCTGCTGCGCCGCTTCTGCCAGAATGCTTTTAATTTTGCATTTACGTATTTCGGCCATTACAGAAGTCGGTGGTTGATCGTTTTCACTCAGGCGTTCCACACCATAGCCAATGAATGGCAGCATGGACAGGCGCTTTGCTGTCTGCCATAAAAGCTCCCAGTTTAAGCCTGCGGGCGGCGGATCTGGCGGCCGCGCGGCAAGCACCGAATCGGCCAGTTCGCGCAGATACCGCATTTCTGTTGCGTTCTCTTTCATACTGTCTCCTTAGTCCAAAATCGATTAAATATTTCTTTAACCTTGTTTGTTTATAATATTAGCTGTTTCCATAGATAATACGGGTGCAGCTCGTTTTTTATTCGTGGAATAATGTAATTCCACGAACTTGGCTGTCCCAGCCCTGTAACTATGGGGTTTTTCTGTTTTTTGACCAGAATTTGACCAGAATTTCAGAGGCTTTCGATTTTTGACATTTCGATGCGGTCCTGTTCATCAACAGCGTGTACATAAATTTGAAGGGTTATGCTGGGATTTGAATGTCCGAGGATTCTGCTCAGTGTTGAAATCTGCATGTTCCGGCTGGCCGCAATGGTGGCAAAGGTATGCCGAAGTGCGTGAAAATTGACACAACGGATTCCAGCTTGCTTCAGAACTTCTGAAAAATAGTTTTGGTAAGCTCTCGGGTCAAGATAAGAGCCCTGACGGTTGCTGAAAACAAAGCTTCCCTGAGAGATGCCACCGCTTTTTTCAAGGTTTTTCCGATATGAATATAACAGCGTGTAAATGCTGTCGTTCATGGGAATATCTCTTTCCGAACTGGCGGATTTTGTCCGGCCAAACACGATTTCGGTTTTTGCCCTTTCAGGCGATTCGGCCTTAACGCGCTGAAGCGAATGGCGGATATGGACGGTTCTTGACTCCAGATCAATGTCAGTCCAGCGCAGGGCAGCCAGCTCGCCCAGACGGATCCCTGTTTTTAACGCCAATAAGATGGCGCTGGCTCTTTTATCATGAAGCTTGTCCTCAAGCGTTTTTTCTAATTTCTGATATTCGTTCTGCTTTAAAAAATCGGGCTTTTTCTTCTGCCGGGGCGGGATCTGCACATTTTTACAGGGGTTTTTCTGGACCAGCTCCATTTCAAGCATTTTTTCAAAGAAAGATGACAGCAGCACAAGATGGATTTTTATGGTCGCGGGCGCCAGTCCTTTGTGGTGGTTTGCGTCGGTGCAGAGATAATGAATATAATCCTGGACCGTCTCCGCAGTCACTTCATTGACAGGGCAGTCGCCGAGCCGCGGTAAAATATGTTTATAAACGATGCTGCAATAGCGCGTGTAGGAGGAAGCTTTCACCGAAAACTTTTTGGACTCTTCCAGCCACTGCACAAGGCACTGCCGCAGCGGTGTGCTGCCCTGGGCCAATTTATCCAGCGAATAATTTTCTGCCATACTCTCTAAGCTTTCTACAGGCAGGTTTTTTCTTTTTTGTTTACGGATCAGGCGTTCAAGCGCTACTTTTTCTGAAACACTTTTTTCTGCTTCTTCCAAAAGCGCTACAATCTCCCGGTAAGTATCGGCGTAGATCGACCGGTAAATCGCCTTTCCATGAATTCCTTTATATCCAGTAATATAACGCCCCTCATAACGGTGATCGGAACGCTTGTATACATTTTTACGATGTTTTTTCATTACGATTCCTCCTCATACCATTTTTTTGACCAGATATACAATAATTATAAAACTTTAATAGCCATAAAAGCGCTACTCTTAAAGGCAAATTTCTGTGCCAAAAAGATTTTTACTGCAAATTTTTAAAATTAATGTACATTATTAATGAGAAAAGTGATATAATAAAAACAATATTTAATATTTTCTCTAAAGAGTGCCGTGTTTTTCGTTCGTGGAATTACATTATTCCACGAGCTTTTTATATCTCTGAGCGATAATTTCCCGTAAAAGGATGCGCCGAAAAAACAAAAAAATAAAAACCACAGCTGTATGATGACAACTGTGGTTTTTTATATTCAGAAGATTTTAGTCGTACTTTACAGCTCCTCCGCTGCGCCGGTTTTATTCAGAACAACCACAGCAGCGATAACCACTGCAATCCCCAGAATCTGAATCCAGGAAATGACCTGCCCAAACATAAAGTAGCCTAAAACCGCGGCGGTAATAGGTGAGAAGGCAGCCATCATATTGGTGATGGCCGGGTCCACCAGCGAGAAGGACTTGACCCAGACGTACTGGGTTAAAATCTGAGTGAAAATACCGTAGGCGGCAATGGTCGCCACGAGCAGTGCGATGTTCTGCACGGCGGCAATCTCACCGACAACAGCCCAGGGTGGGCACATTGTCCAGTAAATCAGGGCTGCGCCAAGGTTATAATAAGTGATCAGCACATCGTTATCGATTCCATTGTTAAGGGCCCATTTAAGCAGCAGGGCAATGGCGCAGTTGCAGAACCAGTCTACCGCGATCCAGAGAAGCCCCATGGGACTTATGAAAGCGTCGGGCGAGAAAACATTCAGAACCATGACCATCCCCACAACGGCCAGAGAGAGAGAAAAAAGCTTCCCTTTGGTGATCTTATATTTGAAGATAAAAGAGGACAGCAGCATTAAAATAAAGACATGTGAAAAATCCAGAGCTGAGAAAACCCCGGCGCCCATATAGTTTAGGCACATGGCATAGGAATAGTAGGTTAAAGCATTGACAATTCCGCCGCCAACCAATACGATTAATAGATGTTTCCAGCTGATTTTAAAAGCCTTTGGATTTTTAATCAGCGTTTTGATGCCATAAAAAACAATGATGATCATAGGGCCCAGTGAGGACACGGCAATGTCGCTCATGCCGAAATTTTTGAGCAGTGAGATAAAAATGCTCAGGGTTCCCCAGATAATCCCAGCCAACCCGCCGTACAAAATCCCTTTTGTCAGATTACTTCTGTTATCGTTCATTTTATCGTTCCCCCTACATAATTAAACTGATGATAAACGTCTCGAATTCTTTTTCCGAAAGGGACAGGCTCTCCCGGATCAACGCCTGGTATTCCTCAGGATACGCCTGTATTAACGCTTCAAAGCTTTTGGTTTCTTCAGACATGTGTGTTCTCCCCCTTAATATTTTCCATATTCTCGAACAAAGTGCAGAACGGCTTTCATTTTTTCGGGTGCCGCCTCGTTTATGTGAAAAGGCGCCTTGTTAAAGCCAAAATAGAATTGCCCATGCCCCATACCAATGTCCATGAGCTCCTTTGCCTTATCCAGACATTCCTGAAGAGAAGCGTGTGTCAGATAATCCAGAGGATAGGCGCAGGATATCATGTTTTTTCCTTCGAAAATTTTGAGCGTTCTGGCGAAGTCCTGCTTCTCAAAGGAAAGGATCACTTTGTGCTGCGGCAGCTCGGCGTAATAATCCAGGTATCGTCCGTCGGTGTAATCGCCCTGGAACTGCAGATAAAGGGTGTGCCCTTTCTCCGTAAGGGTGTCGCAGACTTTCTTAAAGGTCGGCCAGAAAAATTTTTCAAAATTGCCGGGGCTGATCATGGGCGGCAGATGCACAAAGGCGCAGGCGCAGGACAAGCCGTCCTCGTCTACGGGAAGGGTGTTTTCGATATAGCGGATCATTACAGGCGCCAGCGCTTCGCAGGCAGCCGCCAGCGCTTCCTTTTTACGCCGCATGTCCAGGGAAATCTGGGTGAGTCCCCTGAGATGATCCCCGATCAAATCAAAGGGGGCATAAAACATGGAGCCGTAATAGATGGGAACCGCATGCTCATAGGTGATGGCAAAGAGCTGGTTGTAAAAATCTGTCATTTGGCTTTTTTCAAAAAGCATGGCCTGGGCAATGGCTTTTAGGGCATGCTCTTTGTTTTCTCCAAGGGCGCTGTACATTCTGGGCAGAACATTTTTTACAATACACGCCACAGGATCTGCGATGAGCTCGGGATATTCCGAATTACTCAGCGCCATCACCTCGGGGTGCTGCATCGTACCGTTTTCATGGTTTTGAACCCAGGTTCGGCTGCCCAGCAGAATACTTTTCTGAGGCGGTATCCAGCCGAGACCAAAGGTCGCGTCAATTTCAAAATCCTCCAGCACTTTTTCGTAGGCTTTTAAAATATCCGGATAGTGCCAGCTGGCTTTCATAAAATCCAGCTGGGCATATTCGCAGGCATAGCTTGTCTCAAAGTCCGCCAGTATGGGGACGTGTGTGGCGGCTTCGCCACGCATGGCATTCCTGATATTTTGAATGCGTTCTTCATAAATCATTTTAATCTCTCCCTGTAATTATATGCATATAATTTTATATGCATATAATATTATATCCTTCTGATATTTTTGTCAAGGGATTTTTATTTTTTATTTTTTTTACAAAAAAAGCATGCTATAATAAGCCAGAGGTGTATTATGGCCAATTACAAAAAAGGAACAGAAACAAAAACAGCGCTGTATAACAGCGCAAAGAAATTTTTTTATACAAAGGGTTACCACGAGACGACCATCAAGGAAATGGTCGTGGACGCTGAATCGAACCCTGGTTTATTTGTCTATTATTTCGAGGGCAAAGAGTCGGTGGCAATGGGGATTTTCCGGGAGTTTGCAGATGCGATTACCCTGGCCCTTAAGGATATCCTGGAGCCGCTGAAAGACGCGGGAAAGGACCTGCTTGTGGATATGGTGGAGTACCGGGCTTATTTTGAGTGCATTAACGCCAATCCGGAGATCATAAGGTTTTATAATGGTATTTCTGAGCTCGGCAGTTTTCCGAAGCTGGTCATCGGCTGGATGGATTTCTTTACTCACAAACGCTATGAGGACGGATTAAAATATGAGACAAATCCCATGATCTGTGACAAAACCTATTTTGACGCGGTCGCCTCGCTGACGGCCGGTATGCAGATTCAGTTTTTCAGGGATATTATCCAAAAAAATATCGACATCCCCTACGAGGACGCCATTGATATGTTTTTAACCGAATGCTACCGCTTTCTGGTGCCGGATAAAAATCAGGTTCAGGAAAATGTGCGGAACTCGCGGAAGGTAACAGAAGGTTTGAAATTTGAGGTGAGCGAATACTTCAAGGTAACGGTCACTGAAAAAAACAAAAAATAAAAACCACAGCTGTGATTTTTTCGCAGCTGTGGTTTTTTATGTAAAACCTTATTTCACAAAGGACTTCCCATAGAGGTCGATATTTTCTCCGGATGCGTAGAGCACGCTTTTGCCGACGGGCTCGTCCTTCATGGTGTAATAATAGGTGGTAAAACAAAATACCGGGTCGTTCTTATCCACCAGCAGCTTGTTCTGGATAAAGCGGTTCGGCGTATCCATGGTGATCTCAAGGACTTTTTTGATCTCGAAGCCATCGAGGATTTTGTTGATGGTCAGGAGGTTCTTCTCGGTCATATCTGCCATGCTCTCCGGGTTATAGCGTCCGTTTAAAAGCAGCGCGGTAATGATATAGCAGATCGGGAGAGTGTCGGAATACAGAATCTGGCGCAGCTCCACGGCTTTCATTTCCTGTCGGATCTCCCGCATTTTTATGAGGGACAGGCTGATATCCTCAACGCTGATCTCGGTGATCTCCTCGTTAATGTTGGCCTGTGGGGCAAAGCTGATAAGGTACTGCTCCTTTTCGCATTCCCGCACAAAGGTCCCTACCCGCTCCACAGCGCTCAGATAGCCCTTATTGATTAAGGAAGAAATGCTCTTGCGGACAGTGACGATGCTGGTGTTGTACTTTTTAGCCAGCTCGGCATAGGTGGGGAGCTTTTCTCCGGGCTTCAGGTTGCCGTAGTGGATGTCATCCATGATATCGTTGATGATCTGGTCGTATATTTTTACTTTCATTGGTGTCACCTGCTTTGGCCTTTAGGGAAGATAGGTAATGCCGGTCAGTTTACAGCATTCTTTTCTTATATAGAGCTTGCGCATGCCCAGGGGATCGTCGTTATCCATGAGGTTTTGGGTAACCTGCATGACGGGCGTGTCCTCGGGGATGTTGAGCTTTTCCGCGGCCTGGGCATCACAGCCCACAGCCTCAATGTGGATACGTTCCTGGGTGATATAGAGATGATTGCGCTGGTTGACGATTTCGCTGAAGCTGTTGTACTCAAAATCGTCGTTCCAGGGTGAAATGCCGGGAAAATAAGGGATAAACTGGTTGTCGTAAATGACGGGCAGATCGTCCTTGAACAAAAGCCAGTTGATGAGCACAATGCGGGAATCGGGCGCGACCCGCAGATGATAGACGAGCTCAATGGTGGGCTTGATAATCTCTGAGCCCAGCAGCTCCACGCGGTTGTAGGGCTCCTTTAAAATATTCTCGGGCTTCAGGGAGAGGACAAACTTGTCGTTGGTTTTTGCCAGCACATAGTTGCCCTTGCCGGGAATGGTGTACACATAGCCCTCCTCGATGAGGTTGCGCAGGGCGTTGCGGATGGTGATCCGGCTGACCTTAAACTCCTCGGCCAGGGTGTTCTCCGGCGGCAGCGGCGTATCGGGCAGATAAATGCGCTGCTTGATTTTGTTTTTTATTTTATCGCAGATTTCGTCGTATTTATAGCTTATGGGAAACGCCCCCTTCCATCCATTCCCGGCAGAGGTTTACGCCCTCGTAAACATCCTTGGTAAAAGCGTCGGCGCCCACATACGCCACAGCGTCCTTGTGGGTTGACAGGCCGCCGAGGATGATCTTTACCTCATCCCGCAGGTTTTCCTTTACCAGAAGCTCGTTGGTCTCTTTCATGTATTTTACGCCGTTGGCCATGATCGAGCTGATGGCAATGACGTCGGGATGGGATTTTTTGGTTTCCGCCACGATTTTTTCCGGTGAGATGTCAATGCCCAGGTCGATGACCTTAAAGCCGGACATCAGCGCCGCGCTTTTAAAAATGGATTTGCCAATGTCGTGGAGGTCGCATTCGATGGTGCACAGCAGAATGGTGCCGATGGCCTCCTCGGGGTTTTCCTTCTCGAGCTTCAGGCAGTCGAGCTTCAGGATTTCCTCAAAGATAATGCCAGCCATCATGAGGTCGGTGACGCCGTAGCGGCCGGTCTCAAAATATTTGCCTACCTCGTCCAGACCGGCCTGGACGGATTCGATGATCTGCATCTGGGAGGCACCCTCCTTTACGGCGTAGCGTACCAGCTTGATGACCTTTTTTTCTTCGAGCTTTTTAACAGCGGTTACGATGGATTCTAGCAATGGAAATGCCTCCTTTTTAATCAATGAATTCTCTGGGCAGGCAGCCTTCAATGAGCTTTTGCTGGGCCTGTGTCAGCGGCGGCGCGGTATAATTTTCAAGCCGTTCATGGACAATGGCGTCGCTGGCTTCTAAAATGGTGTGTTCACTTTCCGTGTTCTTAAAGGGATAGGGATGGTAATGCTTCCGGATAAGGCGCAGGTTGCTCATATTGATATAATTATCGGTGCACCCTGTCTCCTTGATGGCGTCTTTCATCAGGGTGACGGCGTTGACCTCAAAGCCGTTCAGGTAATGCGTCACCGTATCGTATAAGGCCTCGTCCAGAATGTACTTATTGTAGTTGATGGTGTTGAGCGCGTCCTCCATGCCAAAGGCGTGCATGATGCAGTCGACGCCTGAAAACAGACAGGAAAAAAGATTCATGAAGCTCTCGGCGCCGCTCTGGTAATCCAGATATCTGGAATCGGTAAAGACCCCGCCGGACCGGGTGGGAATCTCGTAGAACCGGCCCATTTCTGCCGCGGCCATGGTGAAGAGCGCAGTGGTCGGCTCGCCGGGTGAGGCGTCTGCGTTAAAGGGATTGACGCCAAAAAGCGGAAAGCCGTAGACGATGGGGAGCCCGGGCCGCACCATCTGGGCCAGCACAATACCGGCCAGCACAGCGGCGTTGCTGATCAGAAAGTTGGACGTGGGCAGCGGCGGCGCGGTCAGGCCGCTCAGGCCGCTGCCGCAGGCCACCATCAGAGGCTGGTTTTCCTCGCCGTGCACCAGAATGACGTCCGCGGTGCCCTCGCCCATGATCAGCGGCGCCGAGATGTTGATGTTTCCGATGAGCAGATGGCTGTCCTGACAGTCCCAGAATTTCTGCGCGAAACGAATACTCTCCCGGGCTGACCGGCCGTCCTGGGTCATGGAAAAGGTAGGCTTGTCGGAGTATTTCAGGCACATGGCCATTTTGTAATTTTCTCTGAAGTCGATGGGAACATCCATGGGCTCAAGCACATAGGGGCAGGCCATGCTCATCTGCCCGCTTTCCTGGCTGAGCTTTGTGAAATTGATAAAATCCTCGCGTCCGGCCAGATGGCTGATGTTATTCTTCTTTGCATAGGTCGCACCGTAGGGCGGCATGGTGCAGGTCGTGCCGCCGCCCACCGTTACACGGTGTCCGGGCGTATTAAAGGTAAAGGAGGAGGGCACGTCGACAAGACGGTCTTCCACTATTTTAGGCGGGAGATAGACTTTTTTGCCTTCGAGCTTTGCGCCGTTTCTCTTAAAGGTGCTTCTTGCTTTTTCAGAATGAACAACAATACCTGTATTTTCCAAAATGTCCAGAGAATACTCATGAATTTGCTGGCATTCTTCTTTTTCAGAAAATGAATAGCGTAGTTTCATGGATGACCTTCCTTTTAGTATAACCGAAAAACAAAAAATAAAATCTGATACCACTAATGATATCAGATTTTATCCGAAAAATGAATACTAATAGAAGTTTAATTAAAATTTTTCGTCTTCAGGCAGATAGCGGTTCAGGATATCCTTCTGAGTCTTGGTTAAGTCAGGTAATGTATAGCCTGCGACACGTTCTTCAACTTCTTTGCTGGCACGTTCGCGGAGATCGCCGATTTCATCGAAGATCGGCTGCGGATTGCCGGCCTGGCGGTTAAAGAGCTTGGTTATCCAATGTTCCTGGCGGTATTCCTTCGGCGTTCTGCCGGACAGGTAGTTGCCCAGAGGACCGGCCTTCTTGATGGCGTCAAATACTTTTTCAGCCTTGACATCGGAGATGTCGATGCCTTTGTTGAGACGCAGTAAGATACGGTTGACTTCTTCGTCGAGAACAAATTTTTCGTAGCTGCCCAGCGCGTAGGACTGGAGGATACCGGCATGGTTCAGGACAAAGTCGGATTTTCCGAGATAAGTGGTCATAAGGATCATGAAGCTTTCAACGCCAGCCTGGTAGTCTGGTTTCAAGGAGTCGGTACCGGCGATACCGGTTCTTACAGGCAGCTGGTAGTAGCGGCCAAGGGCCAGAGAGGCCATCTGGATCAGCTGGGCTTCTGGTGCGCCGATGGAGCAGGCGACACTGCGCATATCGGTAGCCGTAGAAACGGTTCCGTAGATAACAGGGTTGCCAGGATTGATCAGCTGGGTTAAGATGATGCCGGCCAGAATGGTAGCGTTGTTCTGGATAACAGAACCGAGCAGAGCGGCCGGAGCGGTCAGGTTGGTCATGGAGCAGGTAATGATGGTAACCGGCTGTCCTTCTTCAACCAGACCCATGATGTTGTCAAGAACTTCATAGGAATAGCCAAGCGGTGACAGTGCGCAGGTGTTGGTTAAGAGCACCGGGCGGTCCCAGATGTCGTAGAATTCTTTATAAAGATTTGCGATGTCCTTGGCTTCCTGTTTTAAGCTTTTGCCCCGGACGTTCATGCTGTTGGCCACATTGCCGTAGGTTGGCTTCTGGGAGTATTTCAGGCACATGGCGACCTGCGGCAGATAGAAATCTTCCTTGGTCTTGTCCAGATCCGGTGTGTCGTAAGCGGAGTTGTTGACAAAGTCAGTGACTTCGCTGGTATCCATTAATTTCAGGAATTTAACCATATCGTCTTTTTGTGCAACGCGGTATTCATCGTCTTCAAATAAGAATTTCGGCGGACCGTAGCATCCGACAGTTTTTGGTTTATAGCGTTCGCCGATTTTGGTTTCGCCGGCCGCGGTATAAATCGTAAAGGTTTTTGGTGCGGTTTCAAGGGCTTTGTTCAAAAGATCTTCATCAATCTTTACAATACTGCCTTCAACGGTTGCGCCGTGTTTTTTAAAGATTTCCAGTGCTTCTGGACAATCGAAGGAAACCCCTACTTCCTTCAAAACGCGCAGCGAATATTCGTGTAATAATTCAACATCTCTGGTAGAAACATATTTGTCATAAAATCTTCTGTTAACGTACATAATACACCTCCAAATTTAATAAATACATGTATTTCACAAGCACAATATATCACGATATGGAAAGGTTGTCAATACTAAAAAATGGAAAAAACTAAAAATTATCGGTAATTTTCAGGGGCATTATTTCGTTATTTAGTAAAAAGCAAGGGTTTCTTCTATAGAAGTCCAGAAAGGGGCCCAGAAGAAGTGTCGTAAAAAATCTAAAATAATTATTTTTTTAGTTGACGGCTTAGATGAAAACGTGTTATACTTCGTTTATAAAAGACATGTATTTCACAAAAGCGTGTTTTTCTGCCCAACGCTTTGACCGACGTTGTTGTTTATCTCAGAATGGAGGCAATTATGAAAAAAATATTTGAGTCTGTAGATAAAACAATTTTTTTGGTAGCCGGAAGTATCACATTGTTACTTGCCATTGTCAGCATTGTTTTTACAGAACAGGTCGCAAGCATATTTTCTGGTATTTTTAATTTTTTTACTAACACATTGGGCTTTGCCTATATTGGCTTTGCACTCTTTGTAATTGTCGCCTGCCTGTTCGTCTCGTTCAGCAAATATGGAAAAATCCGGCTTGGCGGAGATGATGAAAAGCCTGAGTACAGCAATATCAGCTGGTTTTCGATGATTTTTGCGGCCGGTATGGGTATCGGCCTGGTATTCTGGAGTGTGGCGGAGCCCATGAACCATTTTATGGTGCCGCCCTTTGCGGATCCGCAGACGCCTCAGGCGGCTGTGCAGTCGCTCCAGTATACTTTTCTGCACTGGGGCGTGCATCCCTGGGCGTTATACGCGGCCGTTGCACTGCCCATGGCCTACTTTCATTTCAGAAAGGGCCTGCCCCTGCTGGTCAGCTCATCCTTTTATCCATTCCTTGGCGATAAGGCGCTGAAAGGTGGGTTTTCAAAGGGCATTGATACCTTTACGGTTATTTTGATTCTGATCGGTGTGGCGACCTCCTTTGGACTGGGGGCGCTGCAGATCCAGAGCGGCCTGGAATTTGTTTTCCATCTTTCGGGCGGTACGCTGCTGGCGGTAATTATTGTCATTATCTGTACGGTTTTGTTTGTGATTTCTTCGACGGCAGGTATCGACCGGGGAATGAAGCTGCTGAGCAATACCAACACGGTTATTGTGTTTGCGGTCATGCTGTTTGTCCTTTTGGCAGGACCTACACTGTATATTTTTAATATTACACTGGAGAGTGTAGGCGATTATATCTTTAACTTTGTGCCCATGAGCTTTTTCACAGACGCCAACGGTCTGGTGGCAGCACATACGGGCGAAAACTGGATTGGTAACTGGACGGTCTTTTACTGGGCCTGGTGGATTACCTGGACACCCTTTGTGGGCAGCTTTATCGCTAAGATTTCAAAAGGACGCAGCATACGGGAATTTGTGCTCGCCATTCTGGGCGTGCCGACGGTCATGAGCTGTATCTGGTTTGGTATTATGGGCGGCACCGGTCTGAGCATGGAGCTCACAAATCCTGGAAGCGTGGTTCAGAACGGCGTTGTGGACACCAACAGCTCGGTATTTCAGATGCTCAGCAATCTGCCGTTTTCCAGTATTATTTCTGTCCTTGTCATGCTGTCGCTGCTGGTCTTTTTCCTGACCTCGGCAGACGCCGGAGTACAGGTGGTGAGCACCATGAGCTCAAGAGGCAGAGAAAATTCTCAGAAGCTGATCAAGGTCATCTGGGGTGTGATCCTGGGTCTGCTGGCCATTATGTTTATTGTGACTGGAGGGCTCTCAGCAGTGCAGTCATTGTCCTTTGCGTTCAGCTTCCCGTTTTTGATTATTATCTGCGTGATGATGGCCGGATTTTTCAAGTACCTTAAGAAAGAGGAGTTGAAAAAGTAAGGCTGCCGTCAACGGAGCTTGAGCGGAGCTGACTGTTTGTTAAATTTGGAGGGATAATTATGGAATTAGATAAAAAGAAAAGAAATATTGTGCTTGTTGTTCTGAGTATGATCGCGGGGATCGCTTACCTGACGCCGCTGATCCGTTTTTCCTTTTATGATCAGATGATCGCAGCTTTGAACATTACCGATGTGCAGCTGGGGACCATCGCCGGAGTTTACGGACTCTTCAATGTTATCGGCTATGTGCCCAGCGGGATTCTGGCTGAAAAGTTCAACACGAAAAAGCTGCTGATCCTGTCCTGCGGGGCCATGTGCCTGATCACGCTGTGGTATTCAAGCTTTCCGGGCTACACCGCGCTGATCATCATTCACGCCCTTTACGGTGTCTTTAGTGTCGGGACCTTCTGGTCGCCTTACCTCAAGGCCATCCGAAACCTGGGCAGTGAAAATGAACAGGGACGTCTTTTCGGGATCAGTGAAGGGCTGCGCGGCATCGGACAGACTGCGGTCGCCTTCCTCTGCCTATGGGCCATGGGGCTTTTCGCCACTCAGGCGGCTGGCTTCAGAGCGGTCCTCTTAATCAACGCGGCGGCCTTTGCCCTGCTGACTGTTTTAGTGGTCGTTCTGGTACCGGATTTTGATAAGGGCAAAAAAGAACAGAACGCCAAGGCGGAAAAAAAGGAAAGCATGTGGAAAGCCTTTGGCATGTCCTCCACCTGGCTGTGTATTTTTGTGATCATGTGCGGCTATACCCTGTGGAACACCGCCAACGGCTACATGGGCACTTACTGTACCCGTGTACTGAACATTTCACCGGAGCTATCAAGTACCCTGTCCATTATCCGGAGCTATATCATCGTCTTTGTGGCCGGGGTTTCCGGCGGGATCATCATGGACAAGTTCAGCTATAAGGGCAAAGGCATGTTCTGGACCTTCCTGGCCACAGGCATCTGTGTGCTGGCGATTCTGTTTACCTCAAAGATCGTGGCGGTCTGTGTGGTCATCACCGTTATTCTGGCTTATCTGGTCAACGTGCTGAAATCCACCTACTGGTCTATCCTGGGTGAAGCAGGTGTGCCTTTGGCCATGACCGGTATCGCGACTGGGATTATCTCCTTTATCGCCCTGACGCCGGATATCTTTGTAGCGCCGATCATCAGCCGTTTCCTGGCCTATGGCGAAGCGGGCGGCAATGTAGAGCTGGGCTTTAACATGATGCTGATCTGGATGGTGGTCTGGGCAGTGCTCGGTGTGGTTTCCGCCATTTTACTCAAGAGACGCGGTGTTAAGACCAAACAGCTTGAGCAGGCACAGCCGGCAGAAAACGTGTAAAAGTATTTTGTGTGAGTCACTCTGAACCGGCCCGTGCAGGGACAAAGGAGGCTGTGAAAATGAACGAAAAAATAATCCGTCTGATTACGGAATATACTAAAGCCTATCCGGGAGTACGGCACACGGAAACAGCCTGGCGTGAGCCGGTCATTGGCTTTGCAGACGCGGACGATCCGCTGTTTGCAGAGCTCAAGAACATCATCGGGCCAAACCATGCCCTGCCCTCAGACATTGTCCCGGGCGCGAAATCTGTCATTGTCTTTTTTCTGCCCTTTGCAAAGGACATTGTAAAGAGCAACATTCCGGAGGAGGAAAGCTCCAGGGCATGGGACTACGCTTACATTGAGACCAACCAGCTCATCAATGACCTGAGTCAATACCTGTTTGATGCGATTACCGGAATGGGTTATCAGGCTTCCCTGCTGCCGCCCACCTATAACTATGACGCCGAAAAGCTCGTCAGCGACTGGTCGCACCGGAGTGTGGCCTACATTGCGGGCATCGGGAAGTTTGGCATTAACAATATGTTTATTACAGAAAACGGCTGCTGCGGCCGGCTGGGCAGCGTGATTACCGACCTGGCCTTAACGCCTGCGGCAAGGCCAGAGGAGGAATACTGTCTTTACAAAAAAGACGGCAGCTGCAAAAAATGCCTTGAAAGGTGTGTGAATCATGCTTTCGGCCTGGATAACGGCAGGGTGAGCTTTGACCGTTACAAGTGTAATGAACAGATTTATGAAAAAATCATACCGGAATACCCCATCGGTCTGGGCGATACCTGCGGAAAATGTATGTGCGGGGTTCCCTGTTCCTTTGGAATACCGGGAAAAAAATAAGACATAACCAATTTTACCTAGAAAAGGCCCCGGAATAACGCCCCGGGGTCTTTTGTATATTAGCGCTTTACACACCTCGTCCGTTATGCTTTAATAGAATGAGAGAAAACGATTGTAACAGGAGGGAAAAATGAACCGAGAAATCATCATCGGCGACTGGAAAATGCCGGAATGCGATACAGAAGCGTCCATGAACATGTGGGACGCAAGGGCCCATGAGTTTGCGAAGCAGAAAAGCGCAGAGGACAGCGACTGGGTGGCGGCTCTGGTTAAACGGCATGGCATGCTGCCAGAGGACGGCGCCTTTTTGGATGTGGGCTGCGGCGCGGGAAAATATACAGTCTATTTTGCAAGAAAATGCGCTGAGGCCTGCGGCACTGATTTTTCAGAGGAAATGGTTAAGAGCGCCGGGCAGCGGGCCAGAGAATCCGGCGTGGACAACGCCTTTTTCTCCCAGGATAACTGGCACACGCTGGAGCTGGCCCAAAAAGGCTGGCAGGGCAAGTTTGACTTTGTGCTGGCCAACATGACCCCGGCCATCCAGTCGGCAGAGACCTTTGAAAAGCTGAGCGAAGCCAGCTGTGGCTGGTGCCTTTACATTCATCCGGTTTTGAGAACCGGCTCGGTGGCAGACCGGCTTAAAAAGAAGATTTTCGGCAAGAAGCCAGATGCCCGATATCCCCAGCTTCAGTATGCCTTTAACCTGCTCTGGGAAAAGGGCCTCTTTCCCGCTGTGGAATACCGGGAACACAACTGGATTCGCAGCTTTGAGCTGGACAAAGCCATTGATATTTTCAAGAATGACCTGAGAAGCAAGAGAGCCCTGACCAGCGATGAGGAAGCCGCCATCGAAAAATACCTGATCGAGCACGCGGTCAACGGCATTGTGGAGGAAGAGGTAAGGACAACACAGTTTGCTTTGTATTGGGAGGTATAAAAACAGAAAAGGGCCGGTCCTTTAAGCGGGACCGGCCTTTTTGATAAAAAGATATAAAAATCAGGAGGATTTTTATAGAAATCTAAATTAAACCAATGAGCATCCAGTAAGGAACAGCAATAGCAAGGACAAAGACAAAGCTCAAAACCATCTTCGTTCCCCAAATTCTGGTAAAGTCTTTGCCACTGGTCAGATTATAGCCCATGAAAATAAGGACAAGGGCCCATTGATAGGGGAACAGGATTTCGGTGGTGGCGACATTTATTGTATAATAAATAACCAATGGACTAATCCCGAGACTGATGGCGATTTGTGTCAGGGGAACGGTAAGTGTTGCATAAGTTGCAAGTGGTGTCAAAAAAATCTTAGTGATAATGCAGACAACCCAAACGGCGCCAATGACGAAAAAGGCATTTTTACCCTGCAGCATTGGAAGGACAGCATTGGCCATAATCTGGCCTACGCCGAGAGAATTGGCCGCATATCCGATAGAAAGGCAGGCTGTGGTGAAAATAATCATTGTGAAATTGATCTTTCCAATATCCACGGGTTTACCTACATTAATACCAGGGAAGAAAAACAATAATGGGATGAGAGCAAATCCCCACCCGACGTCAATCTTATGAAAATCACTGGTCAGGAGAAAGATAAAAAGAATCGCAACGACAATAAGTGATTTTTTTTCATCCTTGGTTACTTTTCCAAGTTTTGCATATTCATCTTTTGCATAATCCTTGATATTGATGATTGTTTTAGGTTTACAGAGCTTAATCACCATAAAGATACACAGAACCAGCCAGAGAACAAAAGGAAGGTTGTTTAAAAAGTATTGAATCCAGGTAATATGGACTGGAGCAATTTCTTTTCCAAGAGATGGGATGATGGCAAAGGTCGGATTATAGAGAAAGAAGGTTGGAAACCATGAGGCAAAGAACCCTCCCATCATAATGCCGGCGCTTTCCCTTGATTTTTCAAAATTAAGCGCTTTGCAGATGCCAAAGCAAAGGGCGGCCATAGGGATATATGCCTGACCTGGAGCAATTAGATTTAAAATAACGCCAACAACGGCAAGCCCCCAAAGGATACCGCTGTATGTCCCGCCAGTTTTAATAATACTCCAATAGGCTATACGATTCAGCAGGCCTACCCGTTCCAGAACATTGGCAAGCAAGAAACCACCCATGAACATCCATGGGATATTGCTGAACCATGCTGCAAGGGCTACATTTGCTGCGGCGACACCGAGAAGAATGTAGGAAACAGGCAGGATAATGGCCACAACAAAGTTGGGCAAGATGTTGAAGGCGAAAAGCAGAATAGCGGTAAGGGTAATTGCTGAAAAAGTACGGAGCTGAGGCGTAAAGATCCCTTGTACTGGTATCAACATAACAATAATGGGTGCCGCAACAACGAAGATCCACATGACTAAAGTTTTACGATCCATTTTCGATGGAGCAGTATCGTTCATAATAATACCTCCGGGTTTAAATAATCGTAAAGATCATTCGATATAGCATGTCTTCATAGGATTGGAGCGTCGGAGTGATCGTATCTGCCAATTTGTCTTCTACTTCATTTTTTTTCACATTTTTCCAATTAGTATAAAGTGGAGAGTCAAAGGATCCGACAGTGGTATCTGGTTTAGGGTAATTATCTGCATTGACTGTTTTAACGGATTCTCCTGCATTTGGATACCAAGTATTTTCCGCAATATATTGAATTATAGCGGCATAATTTTCGATGTTGACTGTATCTAAAGACAGAGCGCTTTTATCGAAATCAAAAATATATCTTCCGCCTGGAGCAAGGATATCCACCATCTCTTTGGCTTTATCAATGCACTCTTGTTTAGTTCCTGTTTTGGTAAGCGTGATGGGGTATAAACCCGAAATAATAAATTTTTTTCCGAGCTTTTCTTTTATAATTTTGGGATCGCCGTATTCAAATTGAATCCTTGTATTTTCTGGAAGATCTTGAAGTAAATCCAGATAGCGCATCCAGTCATGCTCACAAAATAGTGAAGCGGTTTGTCCGTGTTCGGCCATGATATGAATAAATTTCGAGAAAGTAGGCCAGTATATTTTTTCAAAATCTTTTTTTCTTAAATACGTTCCAAGGTGCAAAGGCATGAAGACCTCGCCCAGCTTATTGACTTTTGCGGGAAGGCCCCTTTTTATCTGCATCGGGAGCATTGCTTCACAGGCCGCCATGATTTTTTCGGGTCGTTGTCGAACATCCATATAAATACCTTTAACGCCTCTCAGAAAATCTCCGATAAGATCAAAGGATGCCTGGCATAGCGTGCAGGAATCTGCAGGCGGCGTGTAGTAACCATATTTTTTGAAAACAGGCGCTTTTATAGAATTGAATTTTATCTGATGATCATAAAAGGCTTTCATTGCTTCAGCTAAAGCCATACCGGCACGCGGAGAGTCAGTATCTAAATTTTTGAAAATACGTGGCAGAGATTTTGTAATAATAAAAGTATAAGGATCCTCTATAAAAGCATCATATTCATCTGCTTTTAATGTTTCGAGATCAATATGCTGCATACAACCAGTTTGGCCCATTGAGTAGCCCTTTGAGCCAAGAAGCTTAAAGACAGCGGGATTTTTTAAAATGCCGCCCACCGCCGGCGTGTCGGATGGGATAAATGCACAGACACGGTCCATAGCCTTGGCTACACTTTCAGGATCGAGATCCCAAAGTGTTTTACCAACGGGGAATCCGGAATACTCTAATGCGGCTTCAAGCGTCATCGAAGCTTTGATGGGCACGCGCTTTGGGATTATTCCGCTATATACATCTTCAAATAATTTTGTTCTTTCCGCTTTTTTTGCCTGGGCATTTGTCATTGTTTGATCACTCATTTTGTTATCCTCGCATATTCAAATATTTTTTGTTTAAACTTGTTTTCCATTGCAATGGCTTGAGAGAATTATATATTATCTTTTAATTACGAATCAACGGGTTTGGGCGACTTGTCAATTTACAGCAGTTGACACTTAATTGACAGCGTATTCAAAAATATTAAGTCCGGTCGATTGGATGTCAATACGGGATAGAAAACAAAAGAAAATATAAAGAGCAGACTTGTAGATTCGTAAGAAAAAACACCTGGCGCGGGGTTGATACATTTGAAATAAACGGTTAGAGTGTTAAATCCAATTAATTGAGTACCTATACACAGGGAATAATGTGCCACCCATAAACATCCACGGTACCGTGCTTGTCCAGGGAGAAAATACCACCTCTGTGGGGGCAAGATTTGTGATATTATAAAATATAGGTAAAATGAGCCCGGTAATGAGCTGCGGAATATAACCAAAGGCAAAGATAAAAATCGCCGCCAAAGTAATGGCTGAGAAGGTCTTTATCTCATGAGTAAACACTTCATTTTGAGGTATCAGCATTATAAGCGTTGGAACAAGAAGCGTCACAAACCAGGACCATTTTTCTTTGTTAACAGCTGTGAAATGTTTTTTTAACGTAAATAGCGTATTCATTTACCTCTCCTTAAAATGGCATATAGCAGGCTGCCGCATATTCGTACTTTAATTTGATTTTACAAAGAAGCTTAAAAATCGTCAATGTACAGGATGGAATTGTCAATTTCTAAAAATTGACAGTTTGTGGACAAATTGACAGTGCACCAGAGCAAAGGAGGACTAATGGAAACGAATCAGGAATTATCGCGCTTGGGTTATTTGATGGACATATTTCATGTAAAAGGAATGGAGTTAGCCAATTATCTTCATGTGGATACCTCATTAATCAGCAAGTTGAAAACAGGAAAGCGAAAGCTTAATACAAATTCTGAAATATGTGATGAAATTATTGAGTTTTTTATCATGTTGGACAAAAGGTCAAATTACGCTTCGGTTAAAAGTGTGCTCCTGGAAGCGGGCCAGACAACAGAAATGACAGAAGCAGACGGATTGCCTGTGCTCCTTAAGCGTTGGCTTGTTGAAGAAAATGATACGAACAGCAGCTTTACAGATAAGACGGTCTACACAACAAAGGTTAAGATTTTTCAGGGGAAAACAGGCCGCAGAAAGGCGGCACAGGAATTGATTCAGTCCGTTTTATTGGAAAAAACAGCACAAGATGTTTTTGTACTGGACTGGACAGAGCATTACAGCTGGCAGTCAGAAGATACCGAGTTCTTTAAAGAATGGAAAAAGCAATATCTGAAAATTGCAGAAAAGGGCCACCGGATTGTTTTTTTAATTTCGCTGAATCACAGCATTGACTATCTGATTAACACCCTGCTTTACCGTCTCCCGATGCTGCTTACCGGCAATGTTCAGTATCTGTATTATCCGGTGTACTCGCAGCTTTTATATAAACATAACATTGTCGTTTTAAAGAATAAGATGGCGCTGGTAAAAATCACTGCAGACGAGATCACCCAGAAGGATATCACGCATATGTATACGGATTATCCAACCGTCAGGCATTATGAAGAATTGATTAAATCGGCCTATATGCTTTGCAAAAAATCCCATGAAGTGATCCACCATCAGGAGATCAGGGAACTGCTTAAAAAGCTTCCTTATAAATTGGGCAATACCTATGTCAAGACCAAGATGCCGTTTTCGCTTATTACAACCAGTCGGAATTTTCAGCAGCTTTTAACAAAAAATAATATAGAAGAAAGAGAAAAGAGAGCGTTATATGAAATTTATAAAACACATCATAAAAAATTCTCTGATGATCTTGGCAATTTTAAATATTGCATGTTAATTAATAAAGAAGCTTTAATACAGGGACTGCACAGCGAAGGGACAGAATTTCACGAAATGACATTGATAACGGGAAGAAAAATTGTTGTGGATAAACAGGACGTTTACAGACAAATTGAGTATTTAATATGGCTGCTGGTTACTTTCCCCAACTTTAAAGCAGCTTTTTATCGAAGCGGCCAGGAAAATCTTCTTGATGGTTTGAACCTGTGGCTGAATGAAAATGGACCGGTCATTATCAATCAGGAGATAGATGACGACTCGTCTGTTATTATGGATGAACCCTCCATTTGCACAGCTTTTTATGTTTATGCTGAAAAGTACTGGTATTCGATACCGGCGGTTGAAAGAGAAAAAGAATCTGTTATCAGACAGCTGAAAAATATGTTGCTGAGCGAGAGAAAGACGAATAGAATTTTGCCAGTCATTGACTTACAATAGGACTTCCGATATACTTGAAGTTATCAGATAACAAGATTGGAAAAACGAGGCGTTAGGATGAAAGACAAGCACAAGCATTCCGGGAAGCTGATCAATGGTATCATTGCCATCGTGACGGTTCTGGCTGTCATTGGCGTTTCTTTTACATATGTGAAATCCGTTGAGAAAAAGGTCTCGGAGGAAACAGGCCAGTATCTGGAGGAGGTTGGAATCCAGAGCGCGGCCCTGATCAAGCAGAAATTTGACGATGATCTCGAAAATCTCAAGTCGGCGGCGGCAGTCATTGGCGCGACGGATCTGGCCTTGAACGACGATGCGATTATGACGTCTCTGCGGCAGATCGATGAAGCCCTTGATTTCAGAAATGTGGCGGTAGTCGAGCCGGATGGAACGGCCTATGAGATCATGGACAATGAGGTTTATACCTTTGAGGTAATGGATAAAGAGCATTTCCGGTATGCCATAGTCGGGGTGCCGTTTATCTCAAACCCGACAGTGCCGGAGGATCATTCGGAGGAGTCAATCGCCTTGGCTGTCCCGATTTACCGGGATAACGCGGTCATTGGCGTGATCATGGGGCGGTACTATCTGACCGACCTGACAGAGCTTTTGAACGTCGACACCTTTGACGGCAAGGGCTACGCCTACCTGACCAGGCGTAACGGCGAGGTTTTTGTCACCTCAAATAATGAGAACGCGGACCGGACATTGAAAGATATAAACACCGATTTCGAGGATTCCTACTTTGAGGATCCCTTTGCCCTTCAGACCATGCAGATCAATATGCTGGAGGGAAAAAGCGGCAGTGTTGACTATGTGTGGAACGGTACTAAGCGCATCATGCGTTACCTGCCGGTGGGCATCAATGACTGGTATCTGCTTTCAGTGGTGCCAAACGAGGTGATCGAGAGCAAGGCGACCGGGCTGGTCATGCAGGCGGCGGTTTTCTGCTGCATTCTCTTTGGTGTATTTATCGTGCTCAGCCTCTACGTTCTTGGAATCCAGAAACGCAAAAATGAGGAGCTCCGGAAAACCCACCGGGAGCTCGAAACCAATGAACGCCGTTATGAAATCGTGATGGCCCAGTCGAAAGATATTATTTTTGAGTGGGATATAAAAACCGGGCACATTTACCACTCGGATATGTTCAGGCAGAAGTTTGGCTTTGAGTCTCCTGTGGAGCGTTTCCCCGAGGCGGTCGTCGAGTGTCAGGGCATACCTGAAAGTGATGTGGAAGTGTTTTTGCAGACCTACAGGAAAATTGCCGATGGCGAGCCCTATGCTGAGGGTGAGTTCCGGGTGTATGACAGCCGCCGCTGCCCAATGTGGTGCCGGTCACGGGTCAGCCTGATTGTTGACGAAAACGGAGAGCCCAGCAGAGGGGTCGGTATCCTCATGGATATCGATGAGGAGATGCAGGAAAAGGAAAAGATGATGGCGGCGGCTGAAAAAGATTTTCTGACCCAGACCTTCAATAAGGGAGCGGCAGAAAGCCGTATTCAGCAGTGGATGAAGGAAAACGAAGGCAAACAGAAGGCCGGGCTGCTGATGATCGACGTGGATGATTTCAAGCAGGTCAACGATACCTTTGGGCATATCTCCGGCGACCGTGTGCTGCGGGAGGTTACCAAAAAAATCTCCGGTATTTTCAGAGAAAGCGATATTGTGGGGAGAATCGGCGGCGACGAGTTTGTCGTGCTGATGAAGAATATTCAGGATACAGAGGCGGTGACCAGAAAGGCGCAGGAGATCATCCAAATCTTTGAGAACTGCCGTGTCGGGGTGCAGAAAAAGTACAGCATTTCCGGCAGCATCGGTATTGCCCTGTTCCCGGAAAACGGAACGACCTATAAAGAGCTTCTGGGCAACGCCGATCAGGCGCTGTACTTTGCAAAGGCCCACGGAAAGAACCAGTTCATTTATTTTAAAAAGGAATAAAATAAAAAGCTTCGCGGTCAGGCGGAGCTTTTTTTATTGGCTAAAAATCATGTTCAATGGGGCCTGTATGGTTGATCTGGCTGTAAGTAATCTGTATGTGGCACTGCGGCGGCGCTGTGGAAATACTGCCTGGCCACCGGAAGTGGTTCGCATCCTCAAAGGGCAGGTTGTTTAAAAGCGCGTTGACTGTATCCAGATAGTAAGAGAAATTTCCGGAAATGGTCAGAGACTTTTCAGGATAGTCACCGTAGGTCCAGTCTGCTTTTAAGCTGTCACGTCCTTCCAGCACTCTGCCGCTGTTTTGCAGAAAGGGGCTGTAAAAGTCCTCGCTTTTTACGGTACGCTCAAGGGTAACCGGTTTTGAAGCGTTGACGGGGCTGGGCTCGGGCATCAGGATTGTTTTTCCATAGGCTTTAAAAAACTCAGGATCATTTAAAAACAGGATACCGTCAATGGCGTGCAGCGTTTCTGGATCATTGGTTTGCAGTGTATTGTAGCTGCCGTCCCCCTGAGGCAGACTGAACAAGACCTGACCGTCCTTAATGGACAGAAACCGGTATTCTCCGCCGCTGTTGAAGGCGGCGGTTTTATGCAGCCGGTCCACTGCGATGTCAAGGGAAGCGCTATTGCCTTTTGCCACAACATTCACCCAGTTCCAGAAGGGCAGCGCCTCCAAAGAAGAAAAGTCCAGAGTGTTTTCAGGAAAGCCGTCAGGCAGATAGAGGCGGATAGAATAATTTTTGCTGCTGTACAGGCTGTCCTTCATCCAGGACATAAAGGTGTCCTCTGCGTCTGCTGAAGCCTGCTGAGGCGCGTCGCCTTTGTCCTCTAAAGCTACCTGATAGACGAAATAGATAAAAAATGCTGTGAGAATCACAGCCAGGATAAGCCGCGTGATAAGCATCCGTTTTTTCATTTTTTTAGTGTCATAGCTCATGTCACACCTCCGTATGAAAAGCATATCATAAAGAAAAGCGGCTGACAATGGCAGAGTACGAAGAAATAAGAAGAAAGATTGTTAAAAACAAAACATAATTATTTTTAAGAAAAATAATTTTTTATGTAAAATGATTTACTTTTATTCTATCCTGTGCTAAGATTAAACCATTACAAAAGCAAGGGGATTTAAGATGTTCACAGAAGCGGAAACAAGAAGATTTTTATGGGAAATCGGGCGGGGATACCGGTATGAAAGGATTCCTGAAAAAGCCATTGATATCTGGTACCCAGTCTGGATCGAGGCAGTATCTGAAAACAGAAATATGAAGCAGCATAATTTTTCGGCCTGTTTTCGAAGATCTGTCGAATTGGGGCCATATATTAATCCCAGAAACTGGATTGTCGATTTTGAGGAGGTTTTTTTATATTCAAAGGCGAAAAGGGCGGATGAGAGGTTTCATTTTTGTACAACCATGTTAGAGCGCTTTTGCGGCAGGCCCAACCCTGTAAAAGCCGTACAGTACCAGCGCAATTTAGCTGAGCTTTTTTACTGTACCGGGGACAGCCGTAAAGGCGAGGCGCTTTATCAGAAGATTATAAAAAAAGAAAAAACAAATGTCTGGAATTGGTCGGACTATGCTTCTCATTACTGCTCCGGGCCTTTCAGGGATTACGGAAAAGCCCTGTCGATTTGCGCCCAGGGGATTGACGCCATTGACATGATAGACGAAAAGCCCGCCTGCTTTTTTGCGAGGGAGACCCTCTATAAAAAAACAGAGGAAATTTATACGCTTTTGGGAAGAGAAAAAGAAGCCAGTGAATGGAGAGAAAAATATACGGCAGAGCGACAGAAAGAAGCGGTCTTTTGTTTGAGAATGGAAGAAGAAAAGAACATCAGAAGCTTTCTGAAAAAGCCAGCGGCAAAACCGCGTGTGCAGTGGGAGGAGCCATCCCCTGCCCTGCTGGCGGCGGGAAGCAGTATCTGAGACGCGTACTGTTGTTAAGTTGTGCAAAACAGGAATTAAAAGTAAGGAGAGAAAAATGTTTACAAAAACGGAGACTGAAGCATTAATTGGGGAAATGGAAAAAGGCTATTATTATGAGGATCATGATGTTGATAAGGCGCTGGATATCTGGTTTCCGGTCTGGAAAAGAGCTGTTGAAAAAAACAGGAAAATGCGAAGCCGGAAGTTTTTAGACTGCTTTAATCCTGAGTTTGGACTGGAGGATTACTCCTATATCCATAATTGGATCGGTGATTTGGAATGCGCTTTTTTAGGCACCGGGAAGGAGTGGGCGGAAGAACGGATTGAATTTTGTACCACCATGATGGAAAAATTTGAGCAGGTGGGGAGCATGGGAAGCCTTCAGAGCAATCTGGCCGATCTTTATTACAAATCTCTGGATAAAAAAACAGAAGCGGACGCTCTCTATGAGGAGATCGTCAGGGAAAATCCTATAGACGTTTTTGGCTGGGCCAATTATGCCCGACTGTATGCTGAAGGAAATACACTGGATAAGGAAAAAGCCTACACGATTTATAAAAGAGGAATTGAAACGATTCAGGATATTAATGACATATATGAAAATCGTTTTGAGTCTGAAAAAGGAAATTTATGTTTTACAAATATTGACATACTGTATGGTGAAATTGCCAGCGTCTGCAAATCCCTTGGCAGAGAGGAAGAGGCAGATGAATGGTCAGAAAAGAGAAGAGCTCTTATCGAGAGCGGTCGAGAACGGTTAGCCGCCCAGGAGCCCGGCGAGCAGGAATTTATACAGCCAAAGCAGCCAGAGCAAAAGAAGGTTGCCAATGTGCCAAAGGTCGGCCGGAACGCGCCATGCCCCTGCGGCAGCGGGAAAAAGTATAAAAAGTGCTGTTTAAATAAAACGGATTAAATGATTTTTTACAAAAGCAGACCTGCTTTTGTATGGAGAAAACGCTCTGCAAGAAAATGAAGTGAAAGCGGCGGGAACGGTATCTGAGATTAAGCGACCATAGGATGAAGGGCAGCCTGCTGGGTGGCAGGCTGCTTTTTACAGGCTATTTATTTTTAATCTGAAGGTCCTTGGGAATATATTGATCAATAATCTTTTGCTGTATCCGGTCAAAGTCACCGGGCTGATATTCCGCTATGCGCTCAAGGTATTTTTTTCGTGCTTCTGCTTCAAGCGTTGGGCGTCCCTGAGCCATCCATTCCGCGGAGCTTTCCTTAAAGTATAAAGATGAGCGGTAGAAATCTTCCCGGTAGGCCCGGTCGGTTCTCGCCAGGTAATTCCCCGAGGGGCCTGCTTTTAGAATTTTATCGATTTTCATGCGTTTTTCATCAACTGCCACAGGTGCCAGCAATTTTAGAACAGATTGGACATTTTCCTCATCCATGATGAATTTTTCATAGCTGATGGTGTTGTAGGAATCCAGCACCCCCAGGGACTGGGCGACCAGATCCGGACTTGAATGGTAGGCAAAATAAAACATCATAAAGGCCTCTGCCCCACACTGATAATCAAGCTCCTTGGCGTCTGCCAGCCCGGTTGTGCCAAGGCTTGGCAGGCCATAGAAATCGGCCATATCCTTTTCCGCCATCATGCGATAGGGCGATTCGGGGGTGGCCACAACGCAGGAGGTATAGCGCAGGTCGGAAAGCATGGAAATCAGGCTGTACATAACAGGATTTCCTGGGTTGATGGTCTGGGAAAGGGTGATGATTCCGAGCTTTTCGGCATTGCCCTGAAGCAGGGTGCCTGCGAGGGTCGGCGGTGTTGTTAAGCCGGGCATTCCGGAGCCCTGTGCCCAGAGGAGCTGGTTGCAGCGGCAAAACGACAGCAGGGTTTCACATGTATCCTGGGTCAAACGAAAGGGTGACGCAGTGCTGATACAGATCATGGCGTAGACGTCCTCGTCACTGGCGCCGCCGTAAAACTGTTTGATCAGTTCAAAGCTCTTGTCCGAGATTTCGCCGCCTTCACAAAAGGTTTGAACGGGTTTGGTAGAGTAAGCCAGGGTGATTGCCAAACGCGTCATGGCATTGTCGAGGGGGGACAGCGGCAGGTCGCGCGGCCTCAGCATATTTGCCCCTACGGTCCGCATTAAGTCGCTGGTTTCATGCAGTATTGTGAAATCCACCATGTCCTTCATGGTCGTTGGCCGGTAGTGACCGTCCTCCAGGACATTCATAGGCCCAAGGGCCGGGGCGAGCTTTGTTCCGTCATCCCGGATACTGAAAGTCTTTCGCCCATCCCGACCATGAAGCTTAAAATCTTTGGGCGCCTGTTTTAAAGCGGCTTCAACCTTTTCGCGGGGGTAGTAAACACGCTGACCCTCAACGCGAAATCCTGCGTTTTTACATATTTCCAGGATTTCATCACTCTCGATGATTTCACCGTTATTTTCCAGCAGGTAAAGTGATTTTTCATGGATTAATTCCATTTCTGTTTTTGATAATACCGGTTGATATTTTGCGATTTGCATTTTTTCCTCCATAAAGTGATACTATTGGTGATTGCTTGTTTTTGTTTTTAGGATTGATTTTTTCAGAACAAAGGTTGCGGCGATTCCGACAACACAGGAAACCAGACACAGAATAAAGATCTGCTGATAGCCCGAAAAACCATTGGCGTCAATCATGCCGCCGCCGACCTTATAGAACCAGATGTCGCTGGAGTATCCCACACAGGAGACAAAGCCGGAGATGGTGCCAGTATATTTAGCGGAAATACCCGCCTCCGAAATCGGAATAAAGCTGCAGGTGACAGAAATATTATACAGCGCAGATACCAGGCATAATGAGGTAACAATAACCCAGGCAAGCGCTGGATTCAGCGGTGTGAAGAGAACCATCGCAAAGGCCAGGATTCCGATGACAAAGGCGATCCGTATGACGATCGACGATGCGCCGATTTTATCGCGGAGCCAGCCGGCCAGCGGGTTAGCCACCAGGCGCACCACCTGCTGCCGGAAAATGGCAATGACTGAAATCCAGGCCACAGGAACAGCAAAGTATTCGCTCATATAGGGCTGGAAATAGCTCTGGGAAGATTTTGGAATGTAGGCGCACAAAACAACAATGGCCATAATCCAGACAATGGGCATTTTTAATACCTTGCCAAGATCACGGAGATTGACTTTGCTTTCCTCAGTGCCTGTATCCGGCAGGGCTTCCTTTTCTTTGAAAATCGCAAAGAAGATAAGTGTCGGGACAGCAACGACCAGCGCAAAAAAGAGAATCAAAGCTTTAAAAGCTGTCACATTTTCGCCCAGTCCGCTGTATAAAGCGGTTGCGGCAAAGCCCTCCAGTGCGCCAAAGATACCGGAAAAGGCAAAGAATAATCCGTAGAGTTTTCCCTGCTCACTGTCATCCCCCATAATGCGGATAAATTTGATGATTGCACCCCAAAAAGTAAAAATGGTAGTGACGGCAAAGCCAAACTGAATAACAAGCATAATTGGAAGCGGAGGAATCAGCAGCATGCAGAACCCAAGGGCGGCTGTTCCTAAATAAGAGACTGTTATCAGGGTTTTAACACTAAATTTGTCTGAGAGATACCCGCCGGGAAAGTATAAAATAACGGATACAATCCCAAAAACAGTCATCATTGAGCCGATCTGTTCATTGGTAAAGCCAAAGGCCTGCTGTACAGGAATATAGTACGTTTCCAGCATATACGGGAACTGCCAGACGGCCCCGTAGCTGATGGTCACTAACAGAATGATGATCCACCTTTTCTTTTTAAAATCCATTTTCAGTGCTCCTCAATAAAAATATTTAACCGGTTATGCTGGTTATAATAATGCAAGTTGTGTGCCAAGCTTGTTTTTGGTAAATACATCATTAAAAGCTTTGCAAAACGAAAAAATAAAAATCAAAATGAAGGAATGAGCAGACTAAGCGGTATGCTCTTTTGTATTTTCGTACCGTTTATGGTACAATATGTTCCTATAATGGACATAGAGGTGCATGGAAAATGGATAAAAAATATAAACCGAGCAAAGAATATCTGGCCTATCTGGATTCATTGCCCAAGAGTTTTTTTGTAACGGTGCTTGAAAACAGTTATAATGAGCACATTGTTTACGATGCCGATGGAAAAATCCTTTATGTAAACCCCGCCTGCATAAGGCATTATGGCCTGAAACCAGAAGAGATGATCAACCGCAATAACGCGGATGTGTACCAGGGTTACTGGACGCCTCCGGGGCTTGATGTTTTTCACTCGAAAAAAGACACGGCGTTTCTGCGGCAGTACTTTATCCCTTCTGACTCTGTTTTTTATACGATTGGTGTCCCGGTTCTCAATGAAGAACATGGTATTGAGATGATTATCGGAACAGTGCAGGAGGAACCGGTAAAGGAATGGGATGTTGATTATAATAAAAAAATCCGGGCCTCTAAGAGTCATTTTAAATCGGAAGAGATTCCGTTGATCAGTGTTTCATATCAATATTGGAAGATTGTCAGTGAATTAAAAGAAGTATCAGAATCGGCCATTCCCATTATGCTTTTGGGAGAGTCCGGTACGGGTAAGACCTATATGGCAAAATATATTCATGAAAACAGCCACAAGGAAGGCCTCTTTATGGCTTTGAACTGTGCCGCTATACCGGAAGCGCTTCTCGAGTCAGAACTGTTCGGCTATGCCGGGGGTGCTTTTACCGGCGCCAGTAAAGCCGGTAAAGTGGGATTAATTGAAATGGCCAATGAGGGAACTTTGTTTTTAGATGAGATTGGGGATATGCCTTTGTCCATACAGGCAAAACTCCTGGATGTCATTGAAAATAAACGTTATCTGCCTGTGGGCAGTACAAAAATGAAATATGTAAACACGCGGATCATAACAGCCACCAACAAGGATATTGACCAGCTGGTCGCTGAGGGTCAATTCCGGGAGGACCTCTATTGGCGAATCTGTACCTTTAAAGCCATTATCCCGCCGCTGAGAGAACGGGTGAAGGATATCCTCCCTCTGGCGACTTTTTTCCTGAAGAATTTTAATCTGAGCTATAACAAGTCGAAAAGATTTTCAAAAGAGATCATTAATTTTTTCCAGGAATACCCGTGGCCTGGCAATATCCGGCAGCTTAAAAATCTGATCGAGCGCCTGGTGGTCACAGGACGGGGAAATGAGATTACCCTGAGGAACCTTCCAGACTATCTTTTAGAGGAAACAAAGCAGCTTCCGGACTACCAAAAATCCGGTATGGGTTTTAACAAACGGGTGGACGCCTTTAAAAAGGCGCTTGTACAAAAAGCGTATGAACAGTCCCCCACCATTAGAAAGCTCGCGCAGGCCCTGGAGGTAAGCCCGACAACGGCTCAAAGATTAATTGAGAAGTATTGTAAAGAGGCTCCTGCAAGCCCGCCGAAAAAATAAAAAAAGCAGCCGTGACGGGCTGCTTTTTTTATTTTTGGGCTTCTGGTATATCCTCAATCGGGTCAAAGAGCATCGTAGCGGATGATATTTTGAGTCTGCTGAAGAAGGAGTTCAGGCTTTTAATGGATATTTTAAAGATACTTATCCCTGATGGCATCCAGCTTTTCCAGCTTATCCTTGTCGATCGCGGGCTTTTCATAGGCTTCAAGACGTTCTTTTAGAATTTTATCCAGGCGGTCGTTAATACTCAGGTGCTCTTTTACATAATCGGCGTGAGACATGCGGTGTGAAAATTTCGGGAAGTGGTGCTCCTTCCGGTAGTTTTTGAGGGTGTCCTTATTTTTGACATAGGTCCCGTGGTGCCCCACGCTGGTGATCAGGTCAGCGGTGGTCGTTCTCAGATCGTCAACTGGCTTTACATAGGCCTGGACGTTCCGGACGGTTTCCTCATCCAGAATAAATTTGCGGTAATTGGCGCTGTTAAAGGTGTCCAGACTTCCAAACATAAAGGTGCAGGTGTCGGTTTGGGTGGCAAAGGCGTTTACAATTCCCAGGGTGCTTTCCATTGGCGCCTGAACGTCAAAGGCCTTGGCGTCAGAGCTGCCGGACGGCATCTCAAAGGGAATATCATAGTATTTTGCCATTTCGCGGCACATTGCCAGCATCTTAAAGGTTTCCGGCGCCCCGGTTGACAGCTGCAGCGTCCGCATGTCGGTGATGGCAGAATAGACCGAATAAATCATGGGCAGGCCTGGCGCCATAAGCTGCACCAGTGTGATCAGGGCCAGGTTTTCCGCGTTGGATAAAACCGTATCATCAATGGCCTTGAGCGGGCCGGTCATTCCGGCGGAGGAACAGGGAACACACTCGATGGGCTGCCTGAATTCGATGGCCTTGATCAGGGTATTTAGCAGGCTTTCCTCGAACCGCAGGGGCGAAATCGGACAAAGGGAGACGTACATTTTATTCACATCCTTCTGCTCGATTAAGACATCCAGAATTTCCTGAGCCATGCAGACATTTTCGACACAGGCGTTGGACAAGCCCATGGCTTTTGTGCAATGGGTAAAGTAGTCATAAACCGGCCGCATGATGCTTTCGTGCTGGGTTGCGTTTTCCACGGGAAAAATAAGGAGGGTGGAGCCCAGCTCGCAGACGTCGCTGGTCTGTGCCAGCTTGAAAAAGTTTTTCAGATCGTCAAAGGTCGCGTTCCGTCTGGTAAAATCGTCGTCGATTATAAAGGGTGAACAGGTATTCGGCGCCATGACCGGGTGATCATTATGGCCGATTTTTACTGAATGCTTCGGGTCAACGCCTTCCAGAATAAAGGCGCCGGGAGCAGACTGGATGGCCTTCTCAACAAGACTCGCAGGGATTTTGACAATATTTCCATCGACGGCTGCTCCGTGCTTTTTAAAAATCTCCAGGATCTCCGGATGGTTCATTTCAGCGCCGCAGTGCCACAATACATCCAGTGTTGCCTGATGGACGGCTTCAATCTGTTTTTTTGTTAATGGTTCGTATGTAAAATTCATGGTTTTTCCTCCCTATAGTGTTTCGCGGTATGGATGTGGAATATATTGGTTGACCAGCCGCTCCTGCTCGGCCGACAGCTTCGGCGGCTCATATGAAGCGATTCTTTTGGTGCGTTCTGCCGACAGGGTCTCGGTCAACGGCCGGCTGCCGGAATTCTGCCACTGGTTGGGGTCCTCTTTATTTAAAACCTTCGGCGAAAAGAATTCTTCCTTAAACATTTTGGGCGTCCTTCCGTGCAGGAAGTTTCCGCGGGGGCCGATCTCTGAAAGAAGGTCAAAGCAGGATTTTTCCTCAGCGGTATCGATGCCCCTCAAAAATCTGGCGGCCATTCGGTAGGCCTCCTCGTCCATCAGAAACTTGTCAAAGCTCATGACATTAAAGCTCCCGATTGTGCCGCAGCCATGAAGAATATAATCCGGCTTTATCTCGAGGGTGGCCATGCACATCAGCATGGACTCAAGCCCGGCCTGGGCGTCGCAGCTTTTGGCGTCGCTCAGCCCTCCGGCGGTTCGGAAGGGAACCTCGTAAAAATCTGCCAGCCCGGCGAGGGCATAGCTCACAAGGGCGGTTTCGGGCGAGCCGATGGATAGCTGCACCGTCCGGAGATTGGTCGAGGCTGAGGTGTTGCCGAAAACCATGGGATGGCCCGGCCGGATAAGCTGTGTGAGAACTGCACCGGCAAGAACCTCTGCGTTGGTCATGGCGATCATGGAGTAAACAGAGTAAGGGGCTGTCAGCATGGGCATGGCACAGGGCGCCAGCATCATGGGAATCCCGTGCTTTGCCATGATCATGAGTTTTTGCAGGGGATCGGTATCATAGCACAGGGGTGACAGCGGGTTAACAAGGTAGATGCCATGAGGTGTATCGTTTCCATAAAAACGGTTGATCAGCTCAAAGCTTCGGCAGTACATTGCCTCAAAATCGTAATCATGAGGCAGGCCCAGCGGGCAGGGATAAATCTCGAGGGTGGCTTTGTTTGAGTATTTGAGCATCATGGCGGTCTGGTAAAAGAGACGCTCGTCCTCGGTCATACTGTTTTCGTCTGAGAAGTAGTTGAGGTAATTGCTGGTAATAATATCGCTGGTATCCGCGAGTTTAAACATGTCGATGGTGTCGTCATTGGTGGTGCGGCGGATTTTTTTGCCGTCGTTGATATAGATATTTCCGCTGACGGGTTCCATGAGCATACTGCCTCCGCCAACGACGGTGGGGCCTGCCTGCGTGTACAGTTCGAAAGAAGCAGGAATTTTTTTCAGGGTTTCCTCGATAATGGACCGGTCAAAGAAAACTCTTTGCCCCTCAACACGGCAGCCGTTTGCCTTCAGGATTTCCAGTGCTTTTGGATGCTCGAACTGGATGCCGATGGCGTCCAGTATTTTTAAGGACAGCGCATGAATATTTTCGATGTCTGTTTTTGATAGGATGCGTTCGTAACTTTTCATGATTAAATTTCCTTTACGCGATCAATTTTCTGCTTTTTAACGCGTTTATAGAGAATAAACGCGGCCACGGTTCCGATGACAGCAAAGACAAGCATATAGATGAAAAGAATGTGGTAGCCCTGCGTGCCGGGATAGGTATCCAGCCATTTGCCGACCAGTGTATAGGCAAAGGCCTCGGGCATAAAGCCAATGACGGAGGCAAAGCCGATGGCAGCGCCGGTCAGGTGCATGGGGATGTTGAGTTCATCAATGGTGGCAAAGTAAATCCCGCGTGACATAAAGATGCCGATGGCCACAATAAACAGGGCCATGATGACCATTATCAGGTTGGCTTCACCTGTGGGAACCACTAAAAATCCAATTAAGCCCACGATGGCAATGACAAAGACAATGGCAATGACACGCGCGTTTGAGCCGGTTTTGTCCGCGATGAACCCGGATGCAATGCCGCCCACCACGCCGATGGCATAAAAGCGGATGAGATAAAGGGTCGCGCCCATCGAATCGCTCAGCCCAAAGAATTCGGTCATATAGGGCGTGAGATAGCTGAAGCAGGCGTACATGTTGTAGGATGAAAAGATGACCAGGGCAACGAGCCACATACCAGGCATCTTTATGATTTGGAGAACTTCCTTTCCCGACGCGCCTTTCTGACGCTCTCCGTCCTCCTTTTCGTATTTGATGAATAAAAAGGCGACCAGAGCGCCGATAAAGCATAAAACAGAGTAGGCGATAAAGACACCGCGCATTGCCCCCAGAGCAGCGCCCAGTTTATTGAAGATCCAGACAATGATCAAACCGTAAAAGACCGGAAAGAGCCCGCGCCCGGCTTCGAGAATGCCGAACAGACGGCCCTGCTCGGTGCTGTCCCCCAGCTGTCTTGTGGCCTTAAGCATGGCGGCCCAGAAAGGAAGGGTTATGGAGATACCCCAGAGGATATAGATTAACAGAAGAATCGGATAAGATGGAAAAGTGCTGATCCACAGCCCCAGCAGGCCGGTGGTGATGAGTGAGATAATCATTAAGATTTTTGCCGGATATTTGTCCGCAAGCCATCCCCCCGGAAAATAAGCGAGCATTGCTACCAGGCCGTAAGCGCTCATCAGCGTTCCCATCTGAGTGTTGTCGATTGAAAAAGCCTTGAGCATCAGATCATAATAACCATAGCTTAGATAAGGCAGCTCATAGACAACCGCACCGGTCAGGCAGAGTGCAAACAGCGTAAAATACTTTTTAAGATTTTGTTCCTTTTGCATGACGATTTCCCCTTATGAAATTTTTGTGTTGATCAACTGACTAAAGAATAACATATATTTAGCATTTAGTCAATAATAGATTGATTAAATAGTTTATATATTATTTTGCATATGATCAAATATATATTAATCAAAAAGCAAATATGCTATTGAGTTTTAGGATGGTTTCGATTATAATGAGAGTAGAATAACCTATACCTGATCATTACACACGATTTGGAACATGTGAGTGAGCGGTAGCAAGGAGAAGCCCAAATGCCACTGAGTAATTATTACGATACAAATATTCGAAAAGAAGAGCGGGTCACCGCGTCCTTTTATATTGATCCGATTTTTGAGATGTCATTTTTTCTGCATATTCTGACCAACGAGACCCACCATGTTTACAATAAAACCCTTTTTAAACGGCTGCGGAAAAAAATAACGCCGGAATTTTTAGAAGAAGTGCTGGCGCTGGATAAGGTCACCTGGAGCTGGACCTTTCCGCCGGAGATGATGCATTATCTGACCATTGATGAAGAGAATGAGCCCTTTGAGGTGATGATTGAAAAGATGGATCAGCTGTCAGACGCAAGCTACTGCGCTGTGGCGTTTCCCTATAATAAGGTCAGCCGGTCCACGCTGCACAGATGGATGAAGGAGCCTGAGCTTATCCTTGAAGTAGAGGACAGCTATCTCCCGGAATATGTTGATAAACAGACCTCCTATGATTTTCTGTGCCACATTGACAGCTACAGAAAACGCATCTCCAGTGTGCTTCGGGAGCTTTGGGAAAATGTTTTTAAGGAGGAATGGCCGGAGATTTCTGAGCTGCTGGCCCAGGAGCTGGACCAGAAAAAAGCGCTGTTTGAAAGAGCAGACCTTTCCACATTTATCAGTGCCATCCACCCCTGTATTTCCTTTCAAAACAGAAAGTATATCTACTCAGACAAGAATGAAAAGTATCCCGGTTACAACCATGTTTTTGAGGATTTTTTCATCAATATCAAGGTTTATGCTTCCCTGTTCTGCGCACCGCATTACTTTTTCACCAATGATCGGTTTAATCTGGTGCTGTGCTCAAATATTATTTTGGAAAACGAGGAGCTGGATAAAATTGTCCGAGAGCTTGTCCCCTATTTCAAGGCCTTTGCCGATGAGACCCGCCTGAAAATCATCTGCATGATTGCAGAAAAGCCGATGACGACCAAGATGCTGTCAGACGAACTCATGGTGTCTCCGGGGGCGGTATCACGCCATCTGAAGCAGTTGACCGGCCTTTCAATGACTGAGGTTCACAAGGTCCGCCAGGAAGCCTTTTACTCAATCAGTAAGAAGAAGCTGGACGATATTTTAAACCAGATTACGCTGGGGATAAAGTAAAGAAGACCGTCTGAATTAACCAGAAAATGTTAATTCAGACGGTCTTTTAAAGCAGCCTTTTATAAGAAGAGTAATCCAAAAATACCAATAATAAAAATTGTCAGGACAACCCTTATAAACCATAATATAATCAATTCATGTAATTTGATTGGAATTTCCGTGGATAGAATACAGGGAATAAAACCAGAAAAAAATACAATCATGGAAACAGGCAGTACGGCTAAAAAGTACCTTGTGGTCATTGCTAGCATAATTCCGTCTTGCAGTGCATTAGCGCCTACTGCGGCGGCTAGCATGGAATCAAGGATAGAAATACCACAGGCATCAATGGCTATAGCCATATCGGGCATTTTGACAAGGGACAGGAAGGGCCAGAATAGATAGCCGATCCATGTGAAAATTTCAGTATGTTCTTTAATAATTAATGCACCAGCCATAAAGAACATCCCGCTTGTTAACATGCCCCCAAGAACAAAAAGTGTGTCTTTTACCTGAAGCGCTATATTTTCAATCAGTGGTGTTGCAGTTTCAGCGGATTTAATACCTTCGAGAAACGCATTTTTAAAAACATTTGTTTTATACTCGGGTTCGGGATCGGGCGTCACTTTTGGATAGTAAGTGTTTTTTATATGGCGGAGCGGATAGATTCGGCATGTTATTGCGGTAATGCCAAAAGTGCAGATGACCGTCAGAATAAAATAAAGATTCCATTGATCCATAATGCCAACCATGTTGGCAAATACCATAAAGGTAACGATAGAAGCCGTTGCAAATCCGGTTCCTACGATTGCGGATTCTTTACCAGTACACTGCCCCTGCTTATACATTTTTTCAATGCCAATATGGCCAAGAGCAAAATTCCCGAAAAAGGCTGTTACTGCAACGATAGCTGTTCTACCCGGGATTTTAAAAACCGGACGCATGATGGGTCGCAGGAGTACGCCCAAAGCATCGGCAAGACCATATTCCAGTAAAAGCGGTAAGAATAATGAACCAATTAAAATCGTGATACCAACAGGACCGCCAAGTAAATTGACAGTGTACGGACCAATTTCAGGCTTGATTAAAAAATATGGACCAAATTGAAATACTGATGCCACGATCATTAAAAAGCCTAGAATCTTACAAATTGTCATAGCAACAGCTGTTTTGCTGCCTTTATAAGTTTTTCGAATGAGAAAAATATCAATCATACCAAAAAGTCCAATAAGTAATACAAAATAAGGTAAGAAATTACCAAAGAATTGACGGATAACCGTAATGATGATGTCGATTGGTATTTTTCTCCCGTTTCCAAAAGGAACTTGAATAAAGAAAAGAAAAATGCCTATCAGACTGAAACCAATAAATCGAACAGCGCCTTTTTTTTCGTTAAAATATTTTTTCGCTGCCATTTGCTCTCCTCCATGGTATTATCCTGGATAGCTGATTATGTAAGCTATCCAGGATTTTTAATTTTATACGTTAGAAAAATAACCAAACGAAAGAACCGATTAACAGGATGGTTAGAACAACTCTTATAAACCAAAGCATGATTAACTGATAAAATTTAATGGGAACTTCTGTGGACAAAAGGCATGGAACAAATCCAGAAAGAAAAACGATCATGCAGGGTGGAATTGCAGCGATGAGAAAACGAGTAGCAATGTCGATATTCTGACCGACCGCAACAACGACGGTAAACATGCTGTCTAGAATAGACATACCGCATGATTGCATAGCGACGGTGATATCCGGAATCTGTATAAGGGAAAGGAATGGCCAGAAAAGGTATCCGATCCAAGTTACAATAGGAGTATAAGTTTTTAAAATAAGGCCACCGGCCATAAAAAACATACCGGTAGTCATCATACCGCCAAGCATAGGAAGAATATTTTTTAACTGTGTAAGTTCTATTTTCCCGAGAGAAGGGGCGTTGTCTGCCTTTTTAACACCTTCAGCCCAAAAGTTTTTAAACAAGTTCGTTTTATATACTTTTTCTTCAATGGGTGTCACGCCGGGATAATAATCATTTTTAATATTTCGCAGTGGATAGATGCGGATTGTAATAAATGTTATGATTGTAACAGCTAAAGTGACAACAAGAAAATAGATATTCCAATAATTCATAATCTCCATCATATTGGCAAATACCATAAAAGTCACCAAAGAAGGAGTCGCCCATCCAGTTGCTATTATTGCAGCTTCTTTTCCAGTCACTTCACCATTTTTGTACATTTTATTAATCGCGATGTGGCCGAGTGAAAAGTTTCCAATATACTCAGTTACAGCAACAACGCCTGATTTACCGGGAACTTTGAAAAGCGGACGCATAAGAGGCCTGAGAAAAACGCCAATGGCGTCTGCCAAACCAAATTCCAGCAAAAGAGGAAGGAAGAAAGCGCCGATTGCAGCGACTAAAGCGACAGAGCCTCCAAGTATTTTCACGGTAGAAGGGCCAATATCTGGAGCCATCAAAAAGGAAGGCCCAATGTTAAACACGACCAAAACAATCATCAAAAAGCCAAGCGCTTTACAGATTGACATAATGATATTGGAGACTCCTCCTTTGTAGGATTTTTGTTTTATAAAAACATCATACATTCCGTAGATACCGATAGCCAGAACCAGATAGGGAAGAACCGGTGCCAGTGCTGTTTTGGCAATACCGACAATCATATCAATAGGAACGGTGCTTGTTTCACCAAAGGGAAGTTTTACAAAGAAAACAACAAGTCCGATCAAACTGAAAAGAACAAATTTAATCTTTCCGGTATTATTACGTTCAATGTTTTCATTCATTTTTTTCTCCTTATCTTGCCAGGAGCATGTACAATATTTTCAGGATCATTGCTTCTCGTGCTTCTTCGTTTGGCAAATCAATAAAATAGTCATTTTCCAGTGTTTCAAAAATAGTACCGTTAATTGAATCAAGCATGGTATAAACCTCCTCTAATAAATTCCATATTCAGTGACAAAATTATTAACCGCCCTTAAATTATCTGGGTTGCAATCCTGTAAGGACAGCAGTGAGCGATCAACACTAAAGATATATCCACCGCCGGGGGCACAGGTATCAATAACATGTTTAGCATAATCAATGCACTCCAGCTTGGTTTTATGGTTTAATATATTGGTGGGCATTCCGCCGATAACACACATTTTATTCCCGATAGACTTTTTGATTTCACTCAGATCGCCATGCTCAAACAAACCCGCGATTTTTCCATCAGGAAGGTCCTGAAGCATTTCAAGATAGGGTTCCCAGTTGTTTTCCATGAACAGAAATTGTGTATATCCTTTTGCAGTTAAAGTCTCAACCATTTTAATCAGATGCGGCAAATAGTATTTTTCAAAGTCTTTTGGTTTCAGATAGGTGGGGAGATGTAAAGGGCTGAAAATAAATCGGCCATCCTCAGGTGTTGTGTAAAATTCTGTTACAAGCTTTATTGTCCAGTCAAAAAGTGCGTCGCAGGCTTTATAAAACTCATCGGGATGTCTGCGGATATCGTTAATCGTTCCGACAAAATCACGGAGGTGATCAAGCATAATGTCAGGTGTTACATAGCAGGCAGCTCCAGTTAAAACGGGTATTCCCAATTCATTTTTCAGCCGATTAGTAACAGTGCCATTGAGCTCTGCGAATTTTTTGAATTCATCCATTGCGTCACACAGATTTTTGTAAGAAGTATTAAAATCCTGATTTAAAGCTGAATACTTTCTAGGAGCAATTGTTTTTGCGACAAAACCAAGAGGATCTTCTATTAAATCAGGGTATTCGTCAGGAGTCATAACCTCAGCCTTGCTTCCGATAACCTGCAAACCATTTTCGTTAGCGATGTAAGTGCCGCCAGTCCCAAGTCGGTCAATCATTTTAATAGGAAAAACATTTCCAAGACCATGTTGGCCGTCAAAGTAAATATCATCCTGATATTTTTGAAAAGCCTTGAAGTATAGGTCTGGACTCTCAATGAACGCTTTTTCTACGCTTATCCCAGCGTAATTTAAGTGCCAGGTTTCAGACATTGATAATATGGGGACACGATCGGGTTCTTTTCTTGAAAAAGCCATGTTTAACCGCGTCATTCGTTCTTCATAAATCATTTGCTCACCTCGTTTAGGATTTTTTAAAAATAAACTAATTAGTTTTATTTGATTATAGACTATTTTAAAGTAAATGTCAACGATTTCCTTAAAGCTTTTATATTTTGCGAAATGTTGTGTGGTTTGTTATAATTGTTTGCGTGAGGTGAGATATTTGAAAAAGGGCGAAGAAACAAAAAATAAAATTCTAAGCACGGCAAAAAAATTTTTTCATGAAAAGGGATATAAAAAAACATCGATGAAAGAAATTGCTGAGACCGTTGGTATTGCTCAGGGAAATTTGACCTATTATTTTCCGACAAAGGATTATCTGGTATCTGTAATATTCAACGATTATTTTTTAAGAATCAAGGATTATGCGGTTGAAAATATTCCTAAATGCAGAAATGCTTATTACAAGCATTTTTATGTTTCCATGATTTTTAATATCAATATCTTTGATGACCCTATCACAACGTCTTTTTATTATGAGACGCTGAAAAAGCAATCGGTTGATTTTCTTATGCATAGTAGCATCGATCTTGTTTATAGTGACTTTATTGAAATTTTTAATTTACCAATTACAAAAAAACAGTTTAAATACCTTACGGCTGCTGATTATGGAGCAAGAAGAGAAGTATTATTAAAATATATTGAAGATGATGCAAAAATGCCGCCAAAGGATCTGGTAGTTTTAATTTTGACAAATACCAGCCGTCTCTTGGGAATTCGGGACGTCGACCTTTTCCGTGCATCTTATGAGGCTTATAGACAGATTGACAGGTATTCCTTTTCGCATATACAGCTTCTTAAATAAAACACCTGTAAGTCAGGATAATTCCTGACTTACAGGTGTTTTAAATTTAACATTACTGTGTAAAGCTGCTGCGTCAGTGAACTGACCACATTAGCAGTTAATGTCAGCCAAAATCCGGATTGCGCTCCAGATCATAGGGGGTTGCCTGATAAACATAATAATTGAGCCAGTTGAAAAACAACAGGTTAGAATGGCCGCGCCAGCGCACCACCGGCTTTCTGGCGGGGTCATCGTCCGGGTAATAGTTGTTGGGGACATTGATGGGCCTGCCCTGGGAGATATCCCGGTCATATTCCTTTTTCAGGGTATCCCAGTCGTACTCGCTGTGGCCGGTGATAAATATCTGCCGCCCTTCTTTAGCGGTCACGATGTATACGCCCGCTTCGTCGGACATGGCCATCATGGAAAGCTCCGGTACCTTTTCGATGTCTTCACGGCGCACCTCGGAATGACGGGAATGGGGCACATAGAAAATATCGTCAAAGCCGCGGAACAGCGGAATATATTTTTCCTCGAGGTGGTGTTCAAAAACGCCGAAGAGCTTGTGGTCCAGATGGTGCTTTGGCACGCCGTAGTGGTGGTATAAAGCGGCCTGAGCGCCCCAGCAGATATGAAGCGTGGAGTACACATGGGTCAGGCTCCAGTCCATAATATCCACCAGCTCATCCCAGTAATCGACCTCCTCAAAGGGAAGGGTTTCGATAGGAGCGCCGGTGATGATAAGACCGTCAAAATATTCGTGGCGCACATCACTGAAGGTTTTGTAAAAAGTATCCAGGTGCGCCTGATCCGTGTTTTTGCAGTCGTGGGTATCGGACTGCAGAAGGGTGACGTCCACCTGAATGGGGGTATTGCCGATGAGCCGCAGCAGCTGGGTCTCGGTAACGACCTTGGTGGGCATGAGATTCATGATGGCGATTTTCAGAGGGCGGATATCCTGTGTAGTCGCCCGGTCCTGGTCCATGACAAAGATGTTTTCATTTTCAAGAATCTGAAAAGCAGGCAGGTCGCCTGGAATTTTGATGGGCATAGAGTCACTTCCTTTTTGTTTGATGTCGATTAAAACCGGGCTGCCGTGCCTTGCAGTCCGGCTCTTTTCGGATTCGCTTTAATTAAAAAGCGGTGTGGATAAATAACGTTCTCCGGTATCCGGCAGCAGGATCACAATGTTCTTTCCGGCGTTTTCCGGGCGTCTGGCAAGCTGGATGGCCGCCCAGGCCACAGCGCCGGAGGAGATACCGACCAAAAGCCCCTCGGTTTTGGTTAAGACGCGGGCATAGGCATAGGCATCCTCGTCCTTGACCGGGAGGATCTCGTCGATGATGTCACGGTCCAGAACGGCGGGCACAAAGTTTGCGCCGATGCCCTGAATGGCGTGGAATCCGGCGGGCTTCCCTTTTAACACCTGTGAGCCAAAGGGCTCTACGGCAATGATCTGGACATCCGGATTTTTTTCCTTTAAGCCTTTTCCAACCCCGCCGAGGGTACCGCCTGTACCGACACCAGCTACAAAGATATCCACCCTGCCGTCGAGATCGTCCCAAATTTCCAACGCGGTGGTTTTTTCATGGGCGATGGGATTGGCGGGATTTTCAAACTGTTCCAGAATAATAGAGTTTTTGATTTCGCGGTTAAGCTCACGGGCCTTATCGATGGAGCCCTGCATGGCCATGTCGCCGTCGGTCAGGACGATTTCCGCGCCAAAGGCTTTAAGCAGACTTCTCCGTTCGATGCTCATGGTCTCTGGCATGGTCAGAATGAGGTGGTAGCCCCGGAGGGTTGCCACCAGGGCCAGGCCGATGCCCGTGTTGCCGCTGGTGGGCTCAATGATGGTGCCGCCAGGCGCGAGAAGCCCCTTTTCCTCAGCGTCAAGGACCATGGACAGGGCGATGCGGTCCTTGACACTGCCGCCGGGATTAAAAAATTCCAGCTTGCCGAAAAGGCTGGCCTTCAACTCCTCCTTTTCCATCAGGTGGTTTAGTTTCAGCAGCGGAGTACCGCCGATGAGCTCGGTTAATTCTTCATAGACTTTCATATGCTTACACACTCCTGTTTTTATTCCTGTGAAAGTTTCAACGCGTCGTCAAGGGCCTCGATCAGGTCATCGGCGTTTTCCAGGCCGATGGACACACGGATCATGTCCTCGGTAATACCGGCCGCCAGCAGGGCATCGCCGGAAAGCTGCTGATGGGTTGTTGTTGCCGGATGGATAACCAGAGACTTGGCGTCGGCCACGTTGGCAAGATGGGTGAAAATCTGGATATGATCAATGAACCTGCGGGCAGCCTCAATGCCGCCTTTAATGCCAAAGGTGAAGATGGAGCCTGTGCCGCGGGGGAAATATTTTTGCGCCAGGGCATGGTATTTGTTGTCTGCCTGGTCGGGATAATTCACCCAGGTCACCGCTGCGTGGCCGGATAAAAAGTCGATGACCCTGCGGGTGTTTTCCACATGGCGATCCAGCCGCAGCGACAGGGTCTCAAGGCCCTGAAGCAGCAAAAAGGAATTAAACGGGCTGATGCAGGCCCCGGTGTCCCGGAGCATCTGGACGCGGGCTTTGGTGATAAAGGCGGCGTCTCCGGCGTCCCGGGTGTAGACAATGCCGTGGTAGCTTTCGTCCGGCTCTGTAAATTCTGGGAATTTTCCGCTTCCTGCCCAGTCAAAGGTGCCGCCGTCCACAATTATGCCCCCGATGGTGGTTCCATGGCCGCCGATGAACTTTGTCGCAGAGTAAACCACAATGTCTGCCCCGAAATCCAGGGCTTTAAAAAGATAAGGCGTGGCAAAGGTGTTGTCCATGATCAGCGGGATTTTATGCTCATGGGCAATTTGAGCGACAGCCTCAACATCGACGATGTTAATGCTGGGGTTGCCGAGGGATTCAATGTAGATGGCCTTGGTGTTTTCATTGACCGCGGCTTCAAAGTTTGCCGGATCGTCCGGGTCCACAAAGGTGGTTTTAATGCCAAATTTTGGCAGTGTTGCGTCAAGCAGGTTGAAGGTGCCGCCGTAGAGGGTCGAGGCCGCCACGATTTCGTCGCCGGCCTGGGCGATGGTCATGAGCGTCAGGGTGATAGCCGCAGAGCCGGAGGCGACCGCAAGAGCGCCCACCCCGCCTTCGAGGGCGGCCATGCGCTTTTCCAGCACATCGGAGGTCGGGTTCATGATACGGGTATAGATATTGCCGCTTTCCTTTAAGCCGAAGAGGTTTTCCGCGTGTTCGGTGCTGTCAAAGGCATAGGACGTGGTCTGGTAGATCGGCACGGCCACCGAATGGGTTACCGGGTCCGGGGTTTGTCCGGCATGAAGCTGAAGGGTTTCAAATTTCAAGTTTTTATCCATGATTTATCTCCTTAAGGAATGAAAACATATTAATTTAATAAGAATTATATGTAATATACCATTATTCAATATCCTTGTCAATGTAAATAATGCTTTACGGGTTTTTAAAAGTGCTGTATAATAAAATTTAAGGAAGCATTTGGACCTGAGGAATCCATTTGTGGAAGAAAGCCCGACGGAAAGCCCGGAGGGCTTTTTTTAGAATTTACGGAAAGAAGGTGACAGGAAATGATCAATACGCAGGGAAGGCTGGCCCGGGTAGCGACTGTTCCAGGCTCAGAAAAATGGGAGGCTGCCACTGCCAGGCAGCACACGCTGTATCAGAAGGAGGGCGATATCCGCACGCCCTTTGGGAGAGACTTTACCCGCATCCTTCACAGCACAGCCTACAGGCGTCTCAAGCATAAAACCCAGGTGTTCTTCTCGCCCGGGAATGACCACATCAGCACCCGTATCGAGCATGTGAACTATGTGGAATCCGTAGCGTCCACCATCTGTGAATACATGGGGCTTAACGTGGAACTGGCAAGAGCCATTGCCATCGGCCACGATCTGGGGCATCCGCCCTTCGGCCATCACGGCGAAAAGGTGCTCAACGATATTGTAAGGGATGAAAAGCTGTGGAGCGGCCAGAACGGCCAGTATTACTGGCATGAAAAAAACGGGCTGCATTTTGTGGATAATATTGAGCTGCTGGAAGGGCCGGACCGCAAAAAGTACAATCTGGACTTAACCTACGGGGTTCGAGACGGTATTATCGCCCACTGCGGCGAGGTCAGCGAAGCGGCGCTGTACCCGAGAGAAGAAGCCATTGACCTGTCAACCTTTAAACGTGTCAATCAGTTTTCACCCTTTACCTGGGAGGGCTGCGTGGTTAAGCTGGCCGACAAAATATCCTATCTGGGCCGCGATATTGAGGACGCCCAGACGCTGGATATCCTGAGCCGGGACCAGCTTGAGACCCTTGACGGTATTGTGGCAGAATATTTTGAACAGCAGGGCCAGTCCAGAGGAAATGTCAACAACACCACGGTCATCCATCTTTTGATCCTGGACCTCGGGAAAAACAGCTCCGTGGAGAACGGTCTGCGTTTTTCGGATGAGGGGTTTGAGGTTTTAAAGAATATCCAGGATTTTAATGTAAAAAACATCTACCACCATGAACGGCTAAACGGTTATAAGGACTATGGCGAGCTGATTATACACCGGGTATACGATGCGCTGAAGGAGCTCTACAATCAAGGCGAGATTGCAGGAAAGCTTCCTTATTTTAAAAAGCAGTTTCCCCTGTTGACCACAAACTTTCTGGACTGGATCAGCGACTACTGGAACCAGACCGACCGGCAGGCGTCCGGCTGCCTTCTGCAAAACAGAATCATCTACCATATCCCTGAGGAACCCCAGGATTTTTACCGGGCCATCATCGACTATATCTCCGGTATGACCGACCAGTTTATTGAAAAGATTTACCAGGAGCTGATTCGGTTTTGATGGAGGAATTTCCCAGGCGATAAAAAACGCCTAAAACCGGGAAGTCTGATGGCAGAAGGGGATTAGCCTCTGGATAAAAAGAAAATCTAAATCAAGCCAGAGTCTGGGAAAACACCGAGAAAATGGCCTGTTCAGACGGTTTACGCGAAATTGGATTATTAAGAATGACTTAGATGCTATGATGAAGGTTTAACATGAGATGTATTTAAATTGATTTTATCTCCCTTAAAAAATAATATTCATTAATATGAAGGTTTAACATGAGATGTATTTAAATTTGTGATTATGACCAAGCGCCAAGCGGCACATTACCGATGAAGGTTTAACATGAGATGTATTTAAATTCGACCTGGGCTTCGTAATAGGCAATCTGGTGTGCTTATAATATAGGGTAGCATTCAAAGCCAAGTGTAACAAGCAATTTGAGACGTTTAAAAGGTTAAAAAATAAATAAACATACTCACATTAAAAGAACTCACAGTATTCTGAAAAGTAATAAAAGTTATATTTATCAATTTAAAACAAAAACCGCCAGCTTCCACTGGCGGTTTTAAAAGCTTTTATTCTTCCTCGTGATGTTCTAACAAAGCTTCCTCCTGCTCGGCATAGAGGTCATCCAGCTCCTCATTAAGCAGCTGGTTTGCGAGGATAACTTCTTTAATTTTCTGAACGAGGCCAGAGGCGGTTAAGAGGCAGGCTGGGATGATGATGAACCAGAACATATGGAACATGCTGACTTCCCCGCCGGTAAAGAAGGTGTATATCAGTCCGCCAAAGCATCCGAGCATCAGGACAACGGTCACGATGAGGGTAGCGTTAAAGGACATATCCATAGTCAGAGCTACAAAAATGCACAGGATAAAAAGAATCAAGTAATCCAGAGCGATAAAACGTCCTGAGGACAGGGCGGTAAAGATGCCCATGCCCAGCATGGCGACAACAAATAGAATCAGACGCAGGGATACGGCGGAATACTTAAAGGCACCGAGGGATACGGCATCGACGTTTTCGTAGGTGACGTCATCCAGATTGTTGTCGGAGTATTCTTCGTCCGGGGCTTCATCCAGCGGACGTTCATCAAAGAAATCTTCCTTGGCGGCTTCCGTGGTATCTTCAAAAAAATCGGCAAAGGGATGGTTAGATTCCTCATCGGGAACCGCGTCCTCAGCGGTTTCCTGAAAAATTTCTTCATCTTCATCTGGAAGGGAATCTTCCCCGAAGTCTTTATCCTCTGGGAAATCCTCGGGCTCATCTTCTTCAAAAAGAACTTCCTCATCGGAGTGATCTTCTGAAAAGAAGTCTTCATCCTCAAAATCCTCATCGTCTTCAAAGTCATCGTCTTCAAAAAGTGCATCGTACTCGTCGCTTTCCGTTTCAGAGGAATCTGTATTATGGGTGGAATCTTCCTCGAAAGGCTCCTCGGCTTCGTCGACACCTTCAAAATCGGAGGCTTCTTCAATTTCGGGTGCTTCCAGTGGATTATCGTCAAGAACTTCCTTGTCGACGGCGGCCCTTGCGGCCATATAGCGGCTGTAGGGGATGTCCTCCATTAATTCTTCGGCTTCCTGCAGAAGCTCGTCGATTTCGGCCAGATCCGGCTCATCAACGCCAAGGGGACGTTCCATCGGCCCTTCATTCTGCTGGGATGTTTCTTCTTTTGCGAGAGGAGCAGAGCTGTCAGGAAGTTCGGCAGGTGCGGGCGGATCGGTGAACGCGGGCTCAGTGTCCGTAAGGGCCGGGGCACTGGCCTCGGGTGATTCTGGCTCGAAAATTTCCGGCTGGGAAGTCTCGATTGGCTCAGCCTGTGTCAGGACTACTGGTTCTTCAGGTGCTTCAAAGATTTCCGCCGGAGCTTCCGCTTCTTCTTCTGCGGGCTTTGTTTCCGGGGCCTTGAAGTTTTCGGCCTTTTTCATTTCGGACAAGGCTTCCTCCACGCCAAGAATTTCTTCGGTGTGGAAGCCGACAATACCGCTTTCGTGGGGCTTCTGCTGGCTTTTTAACACAGCCTGTTCAAAGAGATCCTCGGCAGGGTCCTCTAAATGATGTTCGGAAGGTTCCACGATTTTCTGTTTGATGGATTCTACGGGGATTTCCGTGGAATCGGTGAGATGGGATATTTTATGATCGATCCGGTCCTCAAAGGCGGAGAAAAGGGAAAAAAGATCTTTCTTTTTTTCCAGAAGCTCTTCGACTTCTCGGCTCTCTGGATTGCGTTTATCCATAGTCGATACCATGCTTTCGTTTATAGTTAAATTTATTATAACAAAAAGCTGAGCCAGAATAAAGTAAATTTACGAAAAAGTGACATCATTCGTATTTAAACTGTGAATAACTTATGGTATAGTAGTAGAAAATTGTACACAAAAACACTTGTTTTGCTCGGAAAAGAAAAGCCCTGAAATAAAGGAATTGAGGATTCGTCCACAGAACGCACACAAAAAACTGTGGAAATGTGGATAACTTTATAAAAAAGTAATAAACAGGCAGGCCTGAAAATGAAAAGCGGTGGATCACTCAATACAACGGTCTTTTTGTTAAAATTAGGACAATCTTACACAGGGTTATCCACAATAAGTGCATAAAATCGGGTAAATTGTGGATAACTTTTGTGGAAAACGGGTGTTTTTCAAAATATTGTGGTGTAGAAAGTGTAATGGAGCATAAATTGTGGATAACTTTATAAAAGAGAACGAGCGTTTAGAAGATTTGGGAATTAAGGGGCTCAGGATTATCCAGAACCCGGATTATTTTTGTTTTGGCATTGATGCGGTCCTTTTGGCATGGTTTGCGTCGGGCGCGGTGCGTAGAAAGAGCCGGGTGATTGACCTGGGAACCGGGACCGGGATCATTCCGCTGCTCTTATACGGAAGAACAGGCGTTGAGAAGATTCAGGCGCTTGAGATTCAGGAAAATATGGTGGAGATGGCGGGCCGAAGTGTGGCCTGTAATGGTCTTGAAGAAAAAATTGAGATTATTCACGGCGATATCAAGCATCCCGGTGAGCGAGTGCGACCGACCAGCTACGATGTGGTGGTCAGCAATCCACCCTATATGAAGGCAGGGCACGGGCTTAAGAATCCCATGGAAACCAAGGCCATTGCCCGCCATGAGATTTTATGCGGCATTGAGGATGTGGTGGTTTTTGCCAAACGGATGCTGAAGGACCGCGGGAAGCTGTTTTTAATCCACCGGGCGGACCGCCTGGCGGATGTTATGAGCGCGATGCGGGATCACAGAGTAGAGCCCAAACGCCTGCAGTTTATCCACCCCTATGTGGATAAGCCGGCCAATCTGGTTCTGGTGGAGGGTATGAAGGCGGGAAAGCCTTATCTCATTACAGAGGCGCCCATCGTGGTCTACGAAAAGGATGGGCGGTATACGCAGACGATCAACGCGATCTATGGAACGCCTGAGCCCTATGACCGGATCATCAAAAATAAAACAGCACCGGCCCAATAAAGCCCGGTGCTGTTTTTTATCCCAAACGTTTTTTGATCAGCCGGATATCGTCGCCGGCGAAGACAATGTTCAGGAAATTGCCGCGGATTCTGGAGGTCAGGCGTTCGTCGTAGTTCTCAAGGATCTGGGGCATGGTGAGGTTGGTGGATAAAATAATTTTTTTATGCTCCTGCAGCCGGGTGTTGATGACCTCGAAAAGCTGCTTTTTACTGAAATCCGAGTAAAACTCTGCCCCGAAATCGTCGATAATCAACAAATCAGCGGTAAAAAGTGGAGAATATATTTCATTAATGGGTATATTATCATTGAAAATTTTACTCTGAATATCCTGGACCAGGTGGGCGGCGGTGATATAGATAACATTATAGCCCTGGCTGATGAGGGCGTTGGCCACACAGTTGGACATAAAGGTTTTGCCCACGCCGGGTTTGCCGGTAAACAGGTAATTGTCGTTTTGAGCGTCGAAGTGAGTGCAGTAATGCTGCATTTTTTCCTTGAGACGGCACATTTTTTCCCGGGATGACCCATTCTGGGCTTCGACCGCTTCGTCGGCGTAATAATCCGGGTTAAAGGTGTCGAAATTCTCTGCCTGTGCATGGATGTTTAAATCATAGTTATTAAAGGCGGCCCGGATGAGTTCCTGTTTTAAACAGGAACAGACCTGTCCGTTTACGTAGCCAGTATCCTTGCAGACCGGGCAGTCGTAGCGGGGAGTCAGATAATCCAGGGGATAGCCGTTTTCGCGCAGCAGGGCTTCTTTTTGCTTTTTTAAGGCCTCGACGCTTTTGCGGAAGTCGGAGATGGCATTAGGATTTTTGCGGGAGACCTCGCGGGTCATGCGGATTCCCTGGAGGTTAATGGCATGGTCGAGCTCTGCGAGTCTTGGAATGGCCGCATAAAGCGCCTCCTGCTTTCTCTTAAGCTCAAGCTTACTGCGGAACTGCTTCTGCTCAAAGGCATCGTAGACTTTTTTGGTACGTTCATTCATTGTCGTCACTCCATAACCAGGCTTCGTCTAGTTGATCCAGCTCCTCATAGACCTTTTTGCGGTCTTCGCTGATCACGACGTCGCCCTTTGACTGATGATAGCCCTTTTTAGGCTCTGCGTTGATTTCTTCCAGGCTGGTATACCCCTTTTGGGACCAGCGTTTTAAAATGGCGTCAATGTAGCGGATATCCTGTTTGCTGGAACGCTGCATGGCCGCGGTGATAATGTCTGTGCCAAAGTGGTAGTCGTCCTCCCAGCCGATGATCATTTCCTTTTCCCAGGCGATGGGCGCCCGGCGGAGGCCGAGATATTTAAAAACATCATAGACCAGCTTCTGCTCACCCGCGCTTTTCCGGATATAGGCGTCGGCTTCGGCGGCCTCCCGGATGCCGGCCTTGTGCCAGCCCTCGGCCACGGATTTCAGGTAGCTGATGATCTGCTTTGCTGTGAAAGGCTTTTCCTTTTTGCCGATGAGGTTCATGGAATACTCTACCAGAAGAATGACGGTCTCGGGTGTAAAATGATAATCGGTGATCCAGTTTTTAAACAGCTGGGTTTCCTTCTGGGTAATGGTCCGGCTGCCGTACATCTGCTGTATTTTGGTGTACATGTGCGCAACGCGGGCTTCCATGCTGTCGGGGTCCTGGTTTTGAGGTGCCTCGGTCTTTTTCGTCTCCGCCTCTGCCTTGGTGTGGTGTGACATCAGCTTGGCGGAAATATTGTAATACGTTACGATAACGTCCTTTGTTCCAACGTATTCCAGGGAAAGGATACCCTCCTTTTCCCAATATTCCCAGGCCTTGATGACATCGCCCTCGGTCAGGTCAAAGAGCTTGCTGAGGGCCAGATTGTCAATGGGTTCGAGGGACTGGTTAAAGCAGTGCTTCAGCCCAAAGAGATACACCTTTACATAATCGCCCCGGGCACGGGGCATGTAATGGTTGATAAATATATTTTCGACCGGCGTCATGGCCATATTGTCGTTGTCGATGATAAACTTGAACTGATTCATTTGGAAAACACATCCTTGATCAAAGAGTGCTCTTATTATAGCACAAACTCCCACATTTTTTTATCCCAATTGTATACGAGTTGTAAATTCTTTCATTTATTGGCTTAAAAACGGGCGCTTTGGGTTGCCAATCAGTTTAGGTATGATATAATAACAAAGTTAAATGCGTGTGCGAAAGGAAGACTATTATATGGATACTTTTATCATTGAAGGAGGTCACCCGCTAAACGGTGAGGTGGCAATCTCCGGAGCAAAAAATGCAGTATTGGGAATTATCCCCGCAGCCATCCTTTGTTCCTGCTCAAGCAAAATCGATAATGTGCCCGACATTAAGGATGTCAACAAGATCGTTGCAATCCTGGAAAAAATGGGGGCAGAAATATATAGAGAAAATGATACTTTAATCATAAATACCGACAAACCGATCAATTACGATTGTTCAGAATATGAAGAAGAAACAGGAAAGATGCGCGCGTCTTACTATCTGCTGGGAGCGCTGCTCGGGCGTTACCACAAGGCCATTGTTCCGCTGCCGGGGGGCTGTAATATTGGAGACCGCCCCATCGACCAGCACATCAAGGGGTTTGAGGCCCTTGGGGCAAAGGTGCTCATTGAGCACGGCCAGGTTAAGATAACCGCGGACCGCCTGATCGGGGCAGATATCTATCTGGATGTGGTCAGTGTTGGCGCGACCATCAACATCATGCTGGCGGCAACCCGCGCAGAAGGGATGACCATCATCGAAAACGCGGCCAAAGAACCACACATTGTGGATGTGGCCAACTTCCTGAACCTGATGGGAGCAAATATCAAGGGTGCGGGAACAGATACCATTAAAATCAAAGGTGTGGATGAAATGCATGGCTGTGAATATTCCGTTGTACCGGATCAGATCACAGCGGGTACCTATATGATGGCAGCGGCCGCAACCTGCGGAAATGTCCTCGTGAAAAATGTCATTCCGAAGCACATGGAAGCTGTCACTGCAAAAATGCGTGAAATGGGCGTTGAAATCATTGAAGAGGACAATGGAATCCGCGTCATTGGAAAAGAAAATATCAAAGGCTGCAAGGTGAAAACATTGCCTTATCCAGGCTTTCCGACTGACCTGCAGCAGCCCATGGCCGTGCTCATGAGTATCGCCAGTGGGCAGAGTGTTATTACTGAGAGTATTTTTGAGAACCGTTTTAAATATGTTGATGAACTGCGCAAAATGGGCGCAGAAATCGCCATTAACGGCCGTGTCGCCAATATTACCGGCGTTCCGACCCTGTCCGGAACCAAGATTAAGGCAACCGACCTTCGCGCTGGCGCTGCCATGGTGATTGCCGGGCTTGTCGCCGAAGGAGAAACCCGCATCACCGATATCCAGTATATTGACCGCGGCTATGAGAAATTAGAAAGTAATATCCGGAGTCTCGGAGGGATTATCCGCCGCGAAGCCATCGAAAAGAAAGTCGAAGACTAAAAAATGAAAACACGAAAAAGACGCCGCATCCGGTTTAAACCGCGGTTTTACGTGTGGGTGGCGGCGCTTGCTGCCGTGCTCATGACGTCGGTCTTTTTCATAGCCACCCATCCGGCAAAGAAACTTGAGAAAAATTCTCAGGAAGCGCTTCAGGCAGTGGAAACCCTCCAGACTGCGCTGTCAAACGCGGCGGAGAAGGGCTCAAACGCCTTGCAGACGGAAGAAAATAAGGAGCTGGAGAGCATTAAGGAGCGTATCCGAAATGACGATACCGACGGATTAAAGGTCGTCTTTATGACCTTTGACGATGGTCCCGGCGAACATACCAATGAAGTGCTCGATATTTTGAAGAAATACCACATTAAGGCCACCTTTTTTACAAATGGCCGGGATAACGAAGTGGCCAGGGCCGCGTATAAGAGGATTGTGGATGAAGGCCACACCCTTGGAAACCACAGCTGGAGCCATAAATACGACCTTTATAAAAATCCTCCCGCCTTTTATGAGGATGTCGAAAAGCTGGATAAGTTTCAGCTTGAGGTGACGGGAATGGCCGGGATATCCCATATGTTCAGGTTTCCGGGCGGTTCGCTCAACGCCAACGCTACCTGTGTGCAGGGGATTCTGGACAGAGGCTACAACTATGTGGACTGGAACGCCTCAGCCGGTGACGGCGGCGGTAATCCTGCCAGCACTGATGTGGTTGTTAATAAAATTATGAGCGAGGTGCACCAGCACAATGTGAGCACGGTTCTCTGCCACGCAGAGCTGCGGGATACCACCCGGGCCGCTCTTCCACAGCTTTTTGATACGCTTAAAGCGGAAGGATATACTTTTTTACCGATGGAATCGGATCTCTCATATCCCAGACAGGTATAGAAAAAGAAAAGTTGAAAAGTTCTCCCGGACCGCTAAAGTCCGGGGTTTTTTGCTGTTTTTTAAAGGCAGTTGCGTTAAGTAAAGATTAAGTAAGATTCGATAACATGTAAGCAGCGACGCTTCTGCCTTAAAGCGCAGAAGAAGTTCTATTACCGATCGAATTTTCGATAGTAGGAGATTCGCATGAAATTTTGTAGTTTATATAGTGGAAGTTCTGGAAACAGCCTTTTTGTTTCACACAGCAAAACCAAGCTTTTGATTGACGCAGGCCTTAGCGGAAAGCGGATTGAGCAGGCGCTCTGTTCCATTGATGAACTGCCTGCCCAGCTCGGCGGCATACTGGTAACACATGAGCACCGGGACCATATTCATGGTGTCGGCGTGCTCTCCAGACGGTATGACCTGCCAGTCTACGCCAACTTTGCCACCTGGGAAAGCATGAGGGACTGCCTTGGAAAGATCGCAGAGCACAATGTCCGGGTTTTTGAAACCGGAAGGGCCTTTGTCATCGGCGATTTACAGATCGAAGCCTTCAACACCTCCCACGATGCAGTGGAATCGGTGGGCTTTACCATTGACAGCGGATGCAGCAGCGTGGGCATTGCCACGGATACGGGCGTCATCACGCCGGGGATTATGGAATCCCTGAAGGGCAGAGACCTCGTGGTGCTGGAATCCAATCACGATCCGGCCATGCTGGAAGCAGGACGTTACCCTTTTCCGCTGAAGCAGCGGATCAAGGGAAATCATGGGCATCTCTCCAATGAAATATGCGGCGAGACAGTCTGCACTCTGGTCAAGGAAGGCCTTGACAAGGTGGTGTTAGCCCATCTCAGCGAAGAAAACAATTATCCCCTTCTGGCTTACCAGACCACTGCGCGGATACTGGAGGCAGAAGGCATACAGCCCGGAGAGGATTTGTCACTGGTGGTGGCAGGCCGTAAAAACAGCAGTGAAATTTATGAACTGTAAAAGGACTTTCATCCAAAATCAAACGAGGTGAAAGAGAAATGTACGAAAATAATGAAAGACCAAAGAGAGGGTCGCATGTGCCGGCCGCCATCGCAGGCGGTGTGATCGGCGGGATCATCGTGGCGGTTATTCTCGTGGCGGTTCTGTACTTAACAGGTACCTTCGGCGGGGGGACCCGCACCGAGACTGTCGCAGGCCAGAAGGTCATTGTCAACGATGTGAATGTGGACTCTCAGGTAGAAGCCGTGGCGCAGGTGGTCCCGGAATCTGTAGCCGGAATTGAGACGACTATGACAGAGAACACCGTGATGGGCGCTCAGGAAGCGGTTGGCGTGGGCTCAGGCTTTATTGTGACATCCGACGGTTATATTGTCACTAACCAGCACGTTATCAGCGATAACCCAAAGGACATCAAGGTGTCGCTGGCCGATGGCAATAACTATACGGCTCAGAAGATTTGGGCGGACTCCAGCCTGGATCTGGCCATCATCAAAATTGACGCCAAGAATCTTCCGGCAGTTACGCTGGGAGATTCGGATAATCTCAAGGTCGGAGAGGTCGCCATTGCCATTGGGAATCCTCTGGGGCTGCAATTTGAACGAAGTGTAACAGCAGGGATCATCTCAGCCTTAAACCGCAGCCTGGTGGTTGACAGCAGCCTGGTGGCCGAGGACTTGATCCAGACAGACGCTACCATCAATAAGGGCAACAGCGGCGGACCGCTTGTCAACGCCAGCGGCGAGGTTATTGGTATCAACACCTATAAAAACGCCCAGGGCGAGGGCATGGGCTTTGCCATACCCATCAATGTTGTCAAGCCGATTCTTAACCAGGTGGTGACGAGCGGCAGCTTTACACCGACGGTGATTGGGATCAGTGGTTATGACAAACAGCAGGCCGCCTATTTCAGCGATGCTGAGCCCATTGATAAGGGAATCTACGTTGCCTCTGTACAGGCTGGCGGCGGTGCTGCCAATGCCGGTATCCAGAAAGGCGATATTCTTTTAACCATTGACGGAAAAGACGTCAACACCATGCTGAAGATGAAGGAGATTCTCTACGGACATAAGCCGGGAGATACGGTCAAGATCACCTATGAACGCGGTGGACAGACAAAAGAAGCCGATGTTACACTGCAATCTGGAAGCTGATGAAAAATTTATATATTAATTCCGGGGAACTGCCGCTTAACGCGGCAGTTCTTTTGTTTAACAGAAAAACAGGAGGAGACACATTATCAGGCCTTCGATTCGTTTGAGACAGGGCAGACCGTAAAAAAGCGGAAAACCACCACGGCGCGGGCTTTTTGTGCTGCTTGTTTCAGGGAAAGGGCAGGATAATCCGGCCTTTTTGCGTATCGGCAGAACCCTGGAAAACAGAAAGCTTGTTTCAAAATAAAGCCCGTTGTATTTAAGGGCAAAAAAGGCTATAATGGAGAAAATTTACAGTCAGGGTCGGCGCCAGGAGCCGGTCCGTTGTCAAATACCAGAGAAAGAAGGTATCTGGCCTGGCGGATAAAAACAATGATGAAATTTTCTTTTGTAACCATTCACGTCAATCATCTGGAGGAATCCATCCGGTTTTATGAGGAGGTTCTCGGCCTTGAGGTTTTACGCCGTTTTGAGGCTGGCCCGGGAAATGAAATCGCCTTTATGGGCAGCGGGGGAGCAGAGCTTGAGCTTATCGGAGACGCTCAGGAAAGCGAAGTCGGCGTCAATGAAAAGATTTCGCTGGGCTTTGAGATTGCCTCGGTGGATAAATGTATGGAAGCGCTCCGTGAAAAGGGTATTCCGGTTTTCAGCGGTCCCTTTCAGCCAAACCCCAAAACCCGGTTTTTCTTTATTCAGGATCCGGATGGCGTGATGGTTGAGCTCATTGAACAAAATTAATTTTTTAATCATGACACAGGATGTCAGGGTTTGTCTGGTATGATAGAGACAAATACAGAACATCAGGAGGAAGAGATGGAAAAATTTTGTCAGTCCTGTGGGATGCCCATGAGCGAAGACGTGTGCGGCACCAATGCCGACGGCAGCAAAAATGGCGATTACTGCCAGTACTGTTATGAAAAAGGCGCTTTTACAGCGCCGGATATGAGCATGGAAGAAATGATCGGGATCTGCGTTGGACCGATGGTAGAAAGCAACGCCGAAATGACAGAGGAACAGGCGCGTGAAATGATGAGTGCGTTTTTCCCGAGTTTGAAGCGCTGGAAAGCGTAACCCCAAAAGAATGCTGCATAAACCGGCGGCATTCTTTTTTATTTTTTGAAAACCCCTTTTCATTTGACAAAAGCGCAGCAACGCCATAAAATTAAGGTAATGCCAGAAATTTAAAGGAGACACCAATATGGAGCTGCCCACCCAGGATGAAATATTAAAGCTGATTTCCATTATTCAGCGCAAGACCCAGATGTATCTCAATAAGCAAACCAGTGAGCTGGGACTGACCAGCGGGCAGGCGCCCTTTATCATGATTACCTGTGAAAACGGGAAAATTCCGCAGAACCGTTTTGTCGAGCTGCTGGACATGAACAAAAGCACCGTGACCAAAATGGTGGCAAAGCTTGAGGAAAACGGCTACCTGACCCGGGAGGCAAACACCTGCGACAGCCGTTCCTTTGACGTTTACCCCACCGAAAAAGCCTATGAGGTTCTGCCGGAGCTGCAGCGTATCGGTAAGGAGTGGGTTGATGAGATCACAACGGGTATGACCGAAATCGAGAAAGCGGTTTTTTTCGATTTGTTGCGAAAAAGCGCCGAGCGCGCAGGGCGTTACTTTGACGATCACTAAAAAGCCAACACCGCGTTGGCTTTTTTTTATGTCCGGAATCAGTCCGCCTGCTTCAGCTGACGCTGGTATTGCCGGACAGCGGTGGACAGGGCAAAACAGAGGATAAAATACAGCAATGCCATGGTGCCCCAGAGATAGGAGGTATCCTTGACGGTTGTGACGGTCTGGGATAAAAGCGCGGGCACCATGTTTCGGAAGGCCTGGGGGCAGCGGGATACATTGGAAAAAGAAAAGCCGGCCATCCTAAAGGATGCCGGCCTTCTGAGACAGGAAACCTGTGGTAAACTCTGCCCAGCTGTAGTTGCTCATATACTCACCCGCGTAGCTGTTGATGGCGTGGGTATCGCCCTTTAGAAAATTATAATAATCGCAGTCCAGCTTTTCGGGGTCCACAGACAGGTAGTTGCGCTTTTTAATCAGAATTTCCTCGGCGTTGACAGCCTTGAACGTTTTTGTCATATCGGCCGCGACGGTCTGGAACTGGCTCTGCAGGGAGTGGGAAAGATCCCGGTCCTCCCAGAGGACAGAGATCAGCTCTGCCGTGGTGGAGCCAGAGCCCTTGCGGTCGATAAGGTAGGCGAAAAGTTCCTTGGACTTTGTGCGCCCAAAGCGCAGCGGCGCTCCGTCCACAAAAACCTCAAAATTGCCAAAGGTCTGTATCCGTACCCGTTTCGAGCTGTCGGCGGGCGGCAGGGCCAGATTGTCAATCTCGGCCTTTACAGCATCGACGGTGGGCGGCTTCAGCAGATAGCCGCTGGCGTGTACCGAAAAGGCGTCCAGGGCGTAGTCGGGAAAACCAGTAGCAAAGATGATTTTAACCGCGGGTGCGGCTTCCTTGAACCGCTTGGCCAGCTCAATGCCGTTCAGGCCATACATCTCAATATCCAGAAAGGCAATGTCTGCCGGATGGTCTTTCAGATAATCCAGCGCGGCAAAGGGGTCATCAAAGCCCTTGAGATGGCTGCCCGGCACAGCTTCCTTTAAAATTTTGAGCATATAGCCCAGGGCCAGGGCTTCGTCGTCAACTGCGATGATATTCATGTGGTGTTTCCTCCTTTTTGGGCAGAATAATGGTGGCGGTGGTGCCGCTGCCCGGTTCAGTGGTGATGGTCAGGCGTCCGCCGCACTGGCTTTCCAGACGGCTGCGGACATTGTCGATTCCAATATGGCTGCGGCCGTCCTCTTTTTTGACGGAAGGGTCAAAGCCCACGCCGTCGTCAGAAATACGCAGGATAACGGCGTCCTCTGTCTCCCGGGTCGACAGGGTGACCGTGCCGCCGGAAGGCTTTTTTGTCACGCCGTAGCGCACGGCGTTTTCGACTAAGGGCTGTACGGTCAGAGGCGGCAGGGAAAAGCTGCTGACGCCGATATCGTAGGCGATGTTTAGCCGTTTGCCGAAACGCATTTTCTCCAGGGACAGGTAGTTTTCGATATGGGTCAGTTCTTTTTCAAAAGGAATGACGCCTGTGTGGGAGAGTGAATCCAGATTGCCCCGGAGAAATCCCGCGAACTGCCCGACCGCCATCTCGGCCTGCGCCGGATCAATGGCGCAGAGCTGTTTGATGGCAGTCAGCGCGTTGAACAGAAAATGGGGCTGGATCTGGCTCAGCATGATGGCGATGCGGTTCTGTACCAGCTCTTTCTCCAGCGCCTGCGTTTTGCGGGCAGCGGCCAGAGTGCTTCTGGCATAGCGGACCATGTAGGAAAGCTGGGTGAGAATAAAGAGGGTAAAGCCGAGCTTGAAGAACAGGTTAAAGGGCAGAAAGCCCAGATAGTAATTCAGAATATCGCCGAATCCGATAAAGCAGATGCCACAGGAAAACAGAATAAAGCGGGTATCGCGCTGTGGATTATGGGCGTTTTCATAGATCAGGCTGAACAGGATGACAAGCACGGCCGCCGCGTCGAGCAGCGTCAGCGGGGTGAGCAGCTCATAGCCGTCCCAGATTCCCAGCGACTGGACCAGCAGAAAAAACAGCGTAAAGGAAAGCCCGGCATAAACGCAGGCCGAAATGGCGTAGCGGGCCCTGCTCTCTACAAAATCCAGCAGGTAAAGGCCGAGAAAGGGCATGATGAGGCTCAGGCTCAGAATATCCAGAATGTTGGTAAAAACATTGGTGGTGACCAGCAGCGAGATGATATGAAAATCCAGAAAAATCCACAGGCCGCTGGCGATGATAAACAGGGACAGGTGGAAAGGCGCCCAGCTTATCGGCGTTTTGATGATCTTCAAAATTATAATGGCGGCCAGCAGGCTCAGACCCATGAGCAGGATAAAACCGCCCAGCAGCAGGGAAGAGCCTGAGGTGGAGACCAGATCTCTGAACAGCACGCCCGAATCCCCCATAAAAAGGTTTTCAAGAAAAAGGTTAAAGGCCTGCTCGCTGTTGTTGCTGTAGACATTCTCCAGACGGATGGTAATCGTGTCGCTGGTGCTGATATTATCGGGCGCGAGGAGCACATCCCACTGGTTGCCAGGGGATTTTGAAAAGGACGGGTAAGTGCCGGGCTGGCCAAAGCTGTAAATCTCACGGCCGTTTTGATAAAACTGGACCCGGATATTGCTCACGCGCAGCAGAATGGGAGAACCGTCGTTAATGTCCTGGCTGAAGTGGCCGGTGAGTATAACCGAAGGGTTTGTGTCAGAGTTGATTTTCGTATCAGCCGTCAGAGGCTGCGGCGCGGCGGTATCGCTGGCTTGCCAGGTGCCGGTAAAGGTCAGTGGGTCCAGCACGGTGTTCAGCTCATCGGTCCGCTGCTCCTCCATGATGGCATAGGTTAACAGCGCGGCAGAGAACAGCGCGATGACCAGTGACAGGATTTTAAGTAAGGTGTTGGATTGCATAGAGTGTTCCCTTATCCCTTCTGTATTTACAGTGACGCCTGAAATGAAAGTTAAAAAGCAGTGCCCGAAATGCTCAGACACTGCTTTCTTCTAATCCGCGTAATTGTCAAAGTATCCCTGGATTAAAACAATGGGGGTTCCCTTGTCGCCGCTGCCGGTGGTTAAGTCGCACAGGCTGCCGAGCAGGTCGGTCAGGCGGCGCGGCGTTGTGCCCTGGGTCTCCATTTTTCCCACGAGGGATTCCTTGGGCTTGTTGGCAATGTATTCGGAAATCGCTGATTTAAGGGCGTCGCCGGATAAATCAGCAAAGTTATTGTCTGCCAGATATTTTAACTTGACTTCGTTGGGCGTCCCGTTTAAGCCGTCGGTGTAAGCCGGGCTGACAACCGGGTCTGCCAGCTCCCAGATTTTGCCGACCGGGTCCTTGAAGGCGCCGTCGCCAAAAACCATGACCTCAATGTTCTTGCCGGTAGCCTGGTGCAGTCTCGCCTGTACCTCGTGGACAAAATGCGCGCATTCCTTTGGAAAGAGCTTGACCTTTTCCTCGGTGGCCTTGTTTGAGCCCAGAAGGCCGTAGTCGGCATTGTAGCCGCTGCCGTCCACCGGTTCAGTCAGCAGATCATCCAGGCCCAGAACCGTTTGGGCGCCCGCGGCCTTTAACAGCCGTTTGGAGCGTTCACGGGTATGGATATCGCAGGTGAGTACGTGCTTTTCATAGGGCAGAATGCTGCGGCAGTCATTGGCAAAAATAAACCGGACCTCGGCGTTTTCCTCCTCGCAGAGCGCTCTATAATAAGAAACGTAATCGACGCCGGTAAAGGTGTGCGGGTTGCTTCCGAAAAGCTCACGGTAGCGGGCTTCGTCCAGCACGTCTGTCCAGGGGTTTACGCCCTTTTCGTCGAGCTGGTCAAGGTCGACCAGATGATTGCCCACCTCGTCGGAGGGATAGCTCATCATAATGGTCAGCTTTTCAGCGCCACGGGCAATCCCGCGCAGACAGATGGCGAAACGGTTGCGGCTCATGATTGGGAAAATCACGCCGAACTCGCCGTCTGGAAATTTAGCCTTTACATCCTTGGCGATGGCGTCGACACTGGCATAATTGCCCTGCGCCCGGGCGACCACGGCTTCAGTAATACCCACGACATCACGGTCGTTTAAATCAAAGCCCTCGTTCTGAGATGCTTCCAATACAGAATCGACCACGATGCCCGCGAGATCGTCGCCCTCTCGAATGATCGGTGCCCGTACGCCTCTGGATACGGTGCCGGTTGCTCTTGTCATATTGTACCTCCCGCGGCAATGCCGCTTTTTTATCAGAATAAATTAAAGGGAAAGCAGTGTCATATCCCCGATGCTCATACGCTTTCAAAAAGAATTATATTATAAAACTTCCGGCGTGTAAAACAATTATTGCGCCCAATTTAAAAAAGCGGCTCAACGGCCGCTTTTATTTTGTCTTTTATCTTCATACATTTGCCTGTCGATCTGATCGAAAAAAACCGCGGCGTCCATTTCGCCGGGATGGTATTCCTGAATGCCCATGCTGGCGTTGATGGAGAAACAGGCGTCACCCTTGTAAAAGAGATGCTCTTTGATATCGCGTGACAGGGCAGACAGAATGGGTCCGGTCTGCTCAAGGACGAGCCCCGGAAAAATCAGGATAAACTCATCACCGCCGATGCGGGCGGCCCAGCCGTTGCCGTTCGCCGCGGCGTCTGTGAGCATGGAGGACAGCTCACGCAGGACAACGTCGCCTGTCTGGTGCCCGTAGGTGTCGTTGATGATTTTAAAGTCGTCGATGTCCAGCATGGCGGCGGTGAAGGGCTGCTCGGCATTGACGCAGCGCGAGACCTCGCGCTCCGCGTAGTTTTTGTTGTAGAGGCCGGTGTAGAGATCACGGACAGACAGGTTGTTGAGCTCGGCGATCACGTCGGTGATGATCGTGTTGTCGCAGTGGCCTTCATCATTGATCATGAGGCTGGTCGTGACATCCCTGGCAAGCTCGAGAACGCAGCGGCGTCCGTCAACCGTGTATGGGGTAGAAAGGATCAGGAACACTTTGTTTTCCAGATACTCCAGCTTCACGACGGGCTCCTCAAGGCTGAGTGCGCGGATGGAGGAGCAGTTGTGGCAGGGGGTATTGCGTTGCCAGATGGCATAGCATGGCGTGTCCTGGGGCTCAAGGCAGGCATTTTTGCAGTTATAAACACAATAGTCCACGGGTGTAACAAAGCGGTAGTGGTCAAAAAAAGCCGCAGCGGACTGGTCGATCAGCTCGTGCAGCGTGGCATCGGAGTCTTTTATTTCAAACATGATCTTCTCACCTCGTGCCCGTCTATGACAGACGGACTGTTTTTTATCTGTGCATATAGTATCAGTGCGGCCGGTGAATGTCAATTAAAATCATTCTAAAAATTAAAGAATTCAGGCAACAGGTGTTTTACCAAAACCGGTATGTTTTTACCAAAATGTTTGCGGTCATCGTTGGTTTTCGTGATAGGATAAATAAAAGCTTATTATTCAGGAGGAAAAGAAATGGAACCTAAAGGAAAAACCCTCTTAAAGGGCGCGGGTATTATTTTTATGATATGGGGGATTCTCATCACGATTTTTGGGGTCGTGCTGTTTTCGACTGCTGCGATGCTCCAGCAGCTGGGAGACAGCCATGAAATCCAGCAGATTGCCACAGAGGGTGGACTCACAATGGAAGGACTCGTGCATACCGTCAATATGATGTCGGTATCGCTGATCGCCAATGGCGCCTGTATCATTATTCTGGGCATTCTGGGCATTATGTTCTGCAAAAGCATTGGAAAGGCGCGGTTTCTGCGGTTTTTAAGTATCCTGGTTATTGTGTTCAGCGCTGTAAATCTGGGGATGAGCATTCTCTACGGCTTAACCGCCATGATACCGCATATGGTCAGCATTGTTTTAGGCATTATCTATTTTATCGGCGCAGACCGGAATGTCAAAACCGTTGATCTGGGCACAGAGGCCATTGATCCTGAGGACGCCGACACGCTGGCAGAGCAGGAGCAGGAAACAGAAGAGACAGAGGAAGCGTAAGCCTTTGAAAAGATAAAGGGCGTCCGGGAATGCTGGCTGTATTTTACAGCCGGCATTATTTTATTGCGGTCAATTCTGTTAAAAAAGACAAGATCATGGTAAAATATAAGACAACAGCTTTCAGTGTGATATTTATATAATGGAGAAAGCTTTTCCAATAAAGGATGAGGATGCCAATGAGTTTATTACCGATGGATCAAAACCAGGAATTTCGGAGTCTGGCGGATGAGCTCTTCAGCCGCCAGTTTGAGCTGGACCCGCAGCTGGGCAGAGAGCTGGATGCGACAGCCAGAAAGAAAATGTACCAGAATGATGTGTATACCGTGGGAATGCTCTGCACAGCCCTGGCGCTTGAGGATGGAAAAATTTTTGAATCCTATGCCCAGTGGTTCTACCAGCTGCTATGTCCGCTGATTCCCTGTTATACAAGGGAAAGAATAAGAGATCTGCTGCTGGACAGCTATGCGCTGATGGAGGAATGTATGGAGCGGGTGGCCGCGCCTGAAAAGGGACCAGCGCTTAAGGAGATGCTTGATCGTGCGTCGCGCGCAACGGCGGAGGCATGTGAAAGGGACGGAAAAACGGTTGAGGCGACGCCCAGAAAATATGAAGCGGAAATTCAGCAGTATCTGGACAGCATCTTGAAAGCGGATACCAGGAATGCGGTATTTTTGATTCCAGAATATGTAAAGAAGGGAATTCCTCTGCCTGATGTCTATGTGGATATTGTGGGGGAATGTATGCGTGAGGTGGGCGAGCTGTGGCACCGCCATACAATTGAGGTTGATCAGGAGCATTACTGCACCTCGACGACCCAGATGGCGCTGGCTCAGCTGTATCCGGTCATTTTCAGTCAGGTGCGCAGGCCAAAAAAGATTCTGGTGGCCTGTGTCGGCAGCGAGCTGCACGAGCTGGCAGGGCGCATGGTAGCCGACCTCTTTGAATACAATGGCTGGGACAGTGTCTATCTCGGGGCGGCAGTGCCGGCGGAGTCCATCCTGTCGGCGGTCGAAGCGCACCGGCCAGACCTGGTTGCCCTCTCAGTGACAATGCCCCAGCATCTGCCAGTCTGTAAGGAAACAGTGGAGCGGCTGCGGAGCGCATGTCCGGATATTAAAATTGCGGTGGGCGGAAAAGCCTTTGAATGGACAAATGAAATCTGGAAGAACTGGAGAGTAGATGTATACACTCAGGATGCCAAAACTTTTGTAGCATGGGCAGTGGATACACTGCAATAAAAAAGATGATAGGATATTTTGCGTTATGTGATACACAGGGAAACGTCAACAAAGTCATACGGAGCGTACCGATGCATTTTGTCAATGAGGGGCAGAATATACGGCAGCTTTTTTCGGAGGATGAAAGCCTGGAGGCGCTGCTGAACCCAACGGCGGGCCAGGTGGTGTCCGCGAGCCTCAGAATACGCGGAGGTGAAGGCCGGTGTGTGTGGGCAGCTTCGAAGAGAAAAGGTGAGCAGCTGCTTTTTGCGATGTGGCGCGTCGAGGATGTCTCAGAGGTGCCCGGACTGATGAAGCTGTATGTCTCCATGACCGATGATCTGGAGCTGGTTCAGCAGGAGCCCTATGAAAGCAGCTACTACGAGATACAAAAGGTCAATAACCAGCTGATCAATTACCAGCGGGCGCTGACAAAAGCCAATGAAAGGCTGAGGATGCTGCTGGAGGAAGTGCGCGCGGCTAAGAGCACCATTGAGCTGCTGGAGCGCGACCCGGTTACCAGCCTTTACACGCAGAATGCTTTTTTTGACAGGGCGGCTGCGTTTCTGGAAGAAAACCCCCAAATGGATTTTGATATTATTGCGGTGGATATCGAGCGCTTTAAAATGGTGAACGATGCCTTTGGCAATGCTGCCGGCGATAAGCTCCTGACAGAGGTGGCCCTTTGTCTGCTGAACGCGGGAGAGGGAGAGCCGGCGCTGTTTGCCAGAGCCAGGGCAGACAAGTTTTACGCGCTTGTGCCCCGCTGCGAAAAAATCTATGACGCGCTGGACTGGCATCTGGGGTTTCTGGAGCAAAATCATCCCCTGCCCATGCGCCTTCAGGTTAAGCTGGGCATTTACCACATAGAGGACCGGACTCTTGGCGTTCCCAGAATGTGTGACCGCGCCGTGCTGGCGGCTGGCAGCATCAAAGGCTTCTTTGACAAAAGATGCGCCTTTTATGATGACTCGATCCGGGAGAAGATGATCATGGAGCAAAACATCATTGACACCATGACCGATGCCCTGGAGGAGGAAACGTTTCAGGTCTATCTCCAGCCAAAAGTAGAGATTGGCACCGGCAGGCTTATGGGGGCAGAGGCGCTGGTGCGCTGGCAGCACCCGCGGCTTGGAATGATCTCACCGGGAGACTTTATCCCGGTGTTTGAAAAGAACGGCTTTATTTATGCCCTTGACCAGTTTGTCTGGCGGAAAACCTGTGAGATCATGGGGCAGTGGAAAAGGGATGGAGGAAATTTCATTCCCATATCAGTCAATGTGTCCAGGGTGGACATCTATCACAGCGATCTGCCTGAAATTTTGGTAAAAATGGTTGAAGAAAATGGTCTGAAGCCAGAAGACCTGCACCTGGAGATTACCGAGTCGGCCTATGTGTCCGATTCAAAACAGCTGCTTTCGGTGATTGAGCAGCTGAAGGCCCGCGGCTTTGTCATTGAGATGGACGATTTTGGCAATGGGTATTCTTCGCTCAATACGCTTTCAGAGCTGCCCATTGATGTGCTGAAAATCGATCTGGAATTTTTGAGAATGCGTAAAAATGTCATGCGCCGGAAACAGATCATGCGCTTTGTCATCAATCTGGCCAGTGAGCTCAGGCTGCAGGTGATCGCGGAAGGCGCGGAAACCGAGGAGCAGATTGCCCTGCTGCGGGAAATGGGCTGCGAATACGCCCAGGGATATTTTTATGGAAGGCCCATGCCCCAGGAGGATTTTCAGGATTATCTCTCAAAACAGGAGATCAGCGAAGCCTTTGTGCCACGCCTGGAATAATGGAGCTCAATAAACAAAACGAAAGCCGTCTGCCCGGACTCGGTATCTGGGCAGACGGCTTTTTTAAAAACAGGAAAAAAATCGATACTTTTACAAAAGAAAAAATGTAAATATTTTCAGAAAGAAATATCCGTAAAATTTACTGAAAATTAGAAAAAATACAAAAATTTTGTTAAGATAATGCGTGTTTGATGTTGACATTCATTATAGAAGTTATATAATGACATTAAACAATGATTGACAATATTTCAGATACAAACAAAAGTAAAAGTCACAAAGGTTTGGAGGGATAAAAGATGAAAAAGGTCATTGATGACGAGCGGCTGATGGTTAAGATCTGCGATATGTATTACAATCAGGATTTAAATCAGAAAGTCATTTCAGCGCAGCTTGGCTTGTCCAGGCCAACAGTTTCCCGAATCATCAGTAATGGCAAGGAGCGGGGGATTGTAAAAATCATCATCGATAACCTGGAAGGCACCGACTATGTGGAGCTGGAAAGAGAAATCGAAAACCTGTATGGCCTGCGTGAGGTCATTGTCGTTGACACCAAGAAGGACATCGAAGATCAGAAAAATGAAATCGGCCGGGCAGCAGCCCAATATCTGGAGCGCGTGGTCAAGGACGGCAATGTCGTGGGCGTATCCATGGGGACGACCCTGGGATATATTGCCAGGCATGTTGTGGGAAACGCGACCAAAAACATCACCTTTGTACCGCTGATCGGCGGCATGGGCCATCTTCGGATGGAGCTCCATTCCAACTACATTGTAGAGGATCTGGCCAAGGTGTTTGGCGGAGAGTTCATGCTTATGCACGCGCCGGCAAGAGTTTCCGGCAAACAGATTAAAGAAGAACTTCTGAAGGAGGACGGCATCAGCAAAATTATCCGCATGGGTGACAAGCTGGATGTGGCACTGGTGGGAATCGGGGTTCCCAACAGCACCTCTGCCATTATGGCCACCGGCTACTATGACCGGGTGGAAATGAACAAAATGCGCGAAAAGCATGTCGCGGGTGACATCTGCATGCAGTTTTATGACATTAACGGCAGCACAACCCCCTTCAAGATTGATAATAACGTGGTCGGCATTGAAATTAAAAAGCTGCGCCGCGTACCGCATTCCATCGGTGTGGCCTGCGGCATTGAAAAGGTCGATGCCATCAAGGGCGCCATCAACGGCAAGTATATCAATACTCTGGTCACCGATGTGGAGAGCGCCAGAAAGCTGATTGAAGAATAGCCGTATTTTACGGTCATTATACTTTTAGATTTTTAAAATTAAAAGGAGAACCTAACAATGAATGAAATCCTGAACCTGGCCATTAACGAAATGGCAAATACTGAATTCGACTGCTCCTGTGGGAGACATCACAATTTTTCAATCCATGACATTGCTATCGGGAAGGGAGCGATTAAGGAACTGCCGCGTGTAGCCGAACCCTTTAAAGAAGGAAAAGTCCTCATCGTTTACGATGACAACACCTATAAAGCCGCCGGCAGGGAAGCAAAACAACTTTTGGACGACGCAGGCTTTAATGTCAAGGAATTATTGTTCGACCGTGGCGGAGAATTACTGATCCCGGATGAAAGTGTTGTCGGACGTATTCTTGAAGAACAGGAATTAGATGTCAGCCTGATGGTGGCCGTAGGTTCGGGGTCACTCAATGACTCGGTCAAGTATGTATCCTCCCGCACAAAGGTGCCTTACATTATTGTGTGTACCGCCCCCTCCATGGATGGCTATGTTGCCGATGGCGCGCCGCTGATCTGCAACGGTTATAAATACTCCTACCCGGCATGTCTGGCTTACGGCGTTGTCGGCGATACCGACATTATGAAGGAAGCGCCAATGGAATTAATCCATGCGGGCTTTGGCGACGTTGTCGGAAAGATTACCGCCCTGGCAGACTGGGATTTATCCGTTAAGGTCAATGACGAATACCGCTGCGAAACCTGCGTAGAGCTTGTACAGCGTGCCCTGGACAAATGCTTCAGCCAGGCAGAAGCGTTAAAAGAACGCAACGACGAAGCAACTTTATATTTAATCGAAGCCTTAACCCTGACGGGTGTGGCCATGGGGCTTGTCAATATCTCCCGTCCAGCCTCCGGCGCAGAACACATGCTGTCCCACTACTGGGAAATGGATTATATCGCAAGAGGCCTGACACCGATTCATCACGGCACCCAGGTTGGTGTTGCGACACCGGTTATCGCCATGTTCTTTGAAGAAATGGCAGATTTACTGCCCGAAGGAACCGGAGCGCTGTGTCCGCCGCACCAGGAAATCGAAGAGCTTCTGCGCAAAGCTGGATGCCCGGTAACACCAAAAGATATCGGCATTGACAGAGACTTGTTCCACAGAAGCCTGATTGAAGGCTACAAGGTGCGTCCGCGCTATTCTGTTATGGAATTTGCAAAAACCCACGGCCGTCTGGAAGAAATTGCAGACAAAATTACAAATACAATTTACGGAGAATAAGCATGCGATTTGAAAAAGACCAGGCATTAAATGATGTCAAACTGTTCGTACTGGATATGGATGGCACCGTCTATTTAGGCAACAACCTGATCGAAGGATCTCTTGACTTCATCCATAAGGTTAAAGATACAGGAAGAAGCTTTATCTTCTTTACCAATAATGCGTCCCGTGTGCCGTCTTTTTACAAAGACAAGCTGGCGAAAATGGGACTGGAGGTAGAAGAAAGCGATGTGGTCACCGCTGGTGACGTCACCGCAGAGTTTTTGAAAACCTACTACCCCGGCAAGCGTGTTTATCTGAATGGTACACCGCTTTTGGAAAACAGCTTTAAGGAAAAGGGCATCAACCTGGTTGATGACGAGCCGGATGTGGCGGTTCAGAGCTTTGACACGACCCTGACCTATGAAAAGCTGGACAAAATCTGCCGTTTTGTCCGCAACGGCGTCCCCTTTGTGGCTACTCATATGGACACCAACTGCCCGACAGAGGACGGCTTTATGCCGGACTGCGGCGCAATGTGCGACTTAATCACCTCATCCACCGGCGTTAAGCCCCGTTTCCTGGGCAAGCCTTTCAAGGAAACCGTGGACATGGTGCTGGAAATTACCGGCTTCAAGCGCGACGAGGTTGCCTTCGTCGGTGACCGCATCTATACAGATGTGGCGACCGGTGTTAAAAACGGCGCAAAGGGCTTCCTGGTACTCACCGGCGAAGCGGATATGCAGACCGTTGCCGAGTCCGAGGTTGAACCGGACTGCATCTACGATTCCTTATATGAAATGAGCAAGTATTTATAATGCTGAAGCCGGATTTCACCGAAGTCTGGCAGGAAGCACAGAACGTTAACGGGCGTTCGGCAACAGGGATGAGGAGTCTTCGAGAAGGATTTATCCTGAAAGGGTATAAAAACTTTCTTTAGAAGATACGGACTTTTCAAATCTTTATTGTCGAACTTCCCTTATCGTTATATAATAGGATATAGGATTATTAGTAAAGAAAACGGAGAGTGTCCAGATGAACGATGGCTTAAAGTATTTTATTTTTCTGGCTTTTGCCATGATGGTTCTGCAGAGTTTTTTATCCTATCTTCAGTACAGAAGCTACCAGAAAGCTGTGAGCGCCCTTCAGGGAAGGGGCTGGATCCTGGGCATTGGTATGCGCAAGGGGGGCTTCCATATAAAGGGCGGCGCCATTGTTGTGCTGGCCTGGGACCGGAAGACCAATCGGGTCATGGCCTGTAAAAGACTACAGGGCATTACCATGTGGAAGCGTTTTGAAGATGTGGAGGATTATAATGGCCTGACACTCAATGAAGTGCGCAAAATCGGGATCGAGGACGATCTTGCCGTCAACTCCCGGCTGCGCGAAAAAGAACCCTATAGTCCGCTGTTAGTTGATAAGCGCCGTAAAAAAGGCGCTCTCATACAGGCTATCGAAGCCATAGACAGGCGTCTCGCAAAAGAGATGGAAAAAGAGGAACAAAAAAAGGTCGTGCAGGATGACGGATTAGAACGGCAGGAGTTACAGGCACGGCTGCGCGCAAGACAGCGTGAAATCAGAGAAGAGCAGTCCGGCAAAGGCTGAGGGGCCTTTTACGGCTGTGTGAGGGGGCGGTTCATCTTCAGGTGAAGAACGAGTACAGAGAACGTGTAAACGTTGGCCGTAACGCATACGGCAGGTTTAATGGTTTTATTTATATGAGTATTTATTAATTTTTAGAAGGAGTGATTTTATGGAAGCTTTACAGACTTTCGGACAAGGCTTTATGGGCCTGTTCCAGAATGGCGCGAACTACTTTATCCAACTTTATGTCTTACAGTTACTGCCCTGGGTTATTATCATGATAACCTTTATGCATATTCTGTTTAAATTAATCGGACTGGAACGAATCGAAAAGCTTGTCCAGCTGTGCAACAAATTTTTCTTAACCCGCTGGATTCTGTCACCGGTGATCGCCATGGTATTCTCAGGCAATCCGATGACTTATCCCTATGCCCGTTTCTTACCGGAAAACCAGAAGGTAGCTTTCTTTGACCCTGGTATTTCTTTCTGCCACCCGGTTACCGGCTTATTCCCGCACGCCAATCCAGGCGAGCTTTTCGTATGGCTGGGGATCGCCAGCGGTGTCTACGTACAGGGCCTGCAGTTTGGTATCGGCATCGAATCCCTCGGTGGTCTGGCAGTGGAATATTTCCTGCTTGGTATGGTAATGGTACTGCTTCGCAGCATTTTCACCCAGGTTATTTACAATGCTAAGTACAAAGCAAAATACGGCCATGCACAGGGCTCAGAAACGGAGGCATAAACCATGTATAATGCAGTAAGAATCGAAAAAGGACATGGCGGATGGGGCGGACCGCTCGTTATCCAGCCAACGGAAAAGAAAAACAAAATTGTCTCCATCACTGGCGGCGGCATTGACCCGTTAAGCCGTAAGATCGCCAAGCTTACCGGCGCAGAAGCCATTGACGGCTTTTCAAACGGCGTGCCGGACGATGAAATGGCTTGCGTTATCATCAACTGCGGCGGTACCCTGAGATGCGGTGTATACCCGAAAAAAGGCGTTATGACCGTTAACATTACCCCGGTTGGCCAGTCAGGCCCTCTGGCAGAATTTATTAAAGAAGATATTTACGTCTCCGGCGTTGTCGAAAGCGGCATCACACCGGCCGACGGTTCAGAAGTCCCGGTTGAAGAGGACACGGCTGAAGAAGAAGTGGTTGAAGAAGCCGCTCCGGCAGCAGACGCTCCAAAAGAAAACTGGGTAGCACGCGGCGGTAAAGCCCTTGCTGGTTTTGCAACCAAATGCGTCCAGGGCGGTAAGGAAGCCATTGACATTACCATCAAAGACATCCTTCCGTTCATGGCTTTCTATTCACTGCTCATCGGCCTGATCGAGTTTACCGGCTTAGGCGCTTTGATGGGACAGTATGTTTATCCGTATTTAGGAACCCTTCCAGGTCTTTTGATACTGGTAATTATTTGCGCACTTCCTATGATTTCTCCGCTGGTAGGTTCCGGCGCGTTAATCGGCCAGGTATTATCCGTTTTGGTCGGCTACGGAATCATGATCGGCGCATTCCCAGTTGTTTTAGCACTTCCGGCTCTCTTTGCCGTCGATGCACAGGTAGGCTGCGACTTTATCCCGGTTGGTTTATCCATGGGAGACGCCGCGAGCGATACAGTAGACATCGGGGTACCATCTGTGTTATTATCTAGATTGTTCACAGGACCGATCATGGTGCTTATCGCATATTTTGTAGCAACAATGCTCTAGAATAGATTTTAAGGAGGAAGAATCATGGGATATAAATCAACCGTAACCGAAATCGGACCAATGGTGCAGGACTTTATCGGTGAAAAAATGATTATCGTCTTTAACGATAACGCACCCGCAGCCCTCAGAGAAATGGCTGTTCTCCATTCAATCGAAGAAATGGAAAAGGATATTGCCGTGAACGATATCATCGCCATTGGCGGACAGGAATTCGTGGTGACAGCTGTCGGCAGTGAAGCCAACGAAACATTCAGAACGATGGGACACTGTACTTTCTGCTTCAACGGAGGGGATACGGCGAAGATCCCAGGACACATCGAACTCCTTGGCGAAGGTATGCCGGAAATCACTGTAGGCTGTACCATCGAAATCATTCACACCTAAGAAAACGGAGAGGTAAATATGTATTCAAAAGAAACGGTTATTATCAATAAAACCGGTCTTCATGCAAGACCAGCGTCAGACTTTACCAAAAAGGCCAGCGGCTTTAAATCAGCCATCAATGTAAAAAACCTGGACGAGGATAAAGAAGGAAACGCAAAATCCATCATCGCGGTTATGGCAATGTGCCTGTCAAAGGGAACACGCGTTGCAGTAAGCGCTGAAGGCGACGACGAACAGCAGGCAGTCGACACATTGGTTGAGCTGATCGATTCCGGCTTCGGCGAAGAAGAGTAATCAATAGAAGAGTGCACGAAAGGGCTGGTAAAGCCCAGCGTGGCACTCTTTTTTTATTGCCCCAAAAACCCTGCGCCGCTTGTTTTTTTTTCGCCTTAAGCTTATAATGGATACATTAATATAAGGAATTCAAAAAGGAGTTAACATAAAATGCAAATATCCAAGCGTGTAATGGGCATGGGAGAGCCCGCCCTTTTGAAATATTATCCCCTGGTGGATAAAGCCGAGGCTGAAGGGAAAAAGGTTTATTACCTGAATATCGGGCAGCCCGATATCTGTACCCCGCCCAGCTTCATGAAAAAAGTTAATGAAATGAAGGAAAACGTTCTGGCCTACGCCGCTCCCGAAGGCGAAAACGCATTGCGGGAGGAAGCCTGCAAATATTACAGGAAATACGGCTTAACCTATCATAAGGGGGATATGCTCATCACGAACGGCGGCAGCGAAGCCCTGCTGTTCACCTTTCTGACCATCTGTAACCCAGGCGACCAGATTCTGACCCCGGAACCGCTTTACAGCATTTACAAAGAGATGGCCTCTGCCACCAGTGTTGATTTAAAAGGCATCAAAACCTACGCCGAGGAAGGCTTTGCCCTGCCAGGCAAAGAAGCCATTGAGGCGGCCATCACCCCGGCAACCCGGGCGATACTGATCACAAACCCCGGTAATCCGACCGGCAAAGTGTTCAGCAGAGAGGAAATCGAACGCGTGCGGGACATCGCCCTTGCCCATGAACTCTATGTCATTGCCGATGAAGTCTACCGCGAGTTTATTTATGACGGGTTAGAATATGTGAGCCCTGGCCATTATTCCGAGCTGGACCAGAACTGCATCATTATCGACAGCATATCCAAGCGCTACAGCGCCTGCGGCGCGCGCATCGGCTTCATCCTGTCAAAAAATCGTACCTTCATGAACCAGATCAAGAAACTCTGCCAGATGCGTCTGGCGGTCTCCAGCGTTGACCAGCTCGGCGCCGCCGAGCTTTTTAAGCTGGACACCAGCTTTTTTGACGACGTACTCAAAGAATATACCCATCGCCGGGACATCGTCTATGACTGTTTGAAAACCATCGACGGCGTGGTCTGCAAAAAGCCGACCGGAGCGTTTTACTATGTCGCCAAGCTCCCGACCAGGGATGCCTGCGATTTTATCGAATGGATGATCACCGACTTTGATTACGAGGGCAAAACCGTGCTGCTGTCTCCGGCCAATGATTTTTATATCCATCCTGAAGACGGCGCGGACGAAGTGCGCATTGCTTATGTTTTAAAGGATACGGATATGGCTGCTGCCGTAGAAACTCTGAAGCAGGGGCTCAATACCTATAAAGAAAAATTCCCGGAACGCTGTAAATAGGAGAAAATAATGGAAATCAAAAATCTACAAAAGGGACAGCCGTTTCTAGGCTATCTTTTCATCAAATCACAGGTAACCAAAACCGCTGCCAATGGCAGCCGCTATTTTAATATGAAGCTCACCGACACCAATTTTGACGAGATTGACGGAAAAATGTGGGATGTCAAGGAAGCCGACGAGGAGGAATTTGTCACTGGCAAGCTGGTGAAAATCAAAGGCGCTGTCCAGGAATACAACGGCCATCTTCAGCTCATTGCCAATCGTATGCGTCTGGCCAATGAAGGCGATGACGTCAGCATTGACGACTTTGTAGAGTGTGCCCCCAAAAATGTCAGCGACATGATTGAAGAAATCAACGCGGCCATTGACGCCTTTACAAATGAAGACATTAAAAATCTGACAAAAGCCATTTTTGAGGATAAGACCAAGGTGTTGTCCTATTTCCCGGCAGCCAAGTCCAATCACCATGCCCTGAAAGGCGGACTGCTCTATCACACCTACTCCATGCTGCAGATCGGGAAAAGCCTGACGCCGCTTTATCCGTTCCTCAACGCAGATTTACTGTATTCAGGGATCATCCTGCACGACATTGGCAAGATTACCGAGATGGAATCCGATGAAAACGGCTCAGTAAGCGACTATACTGAGGAAGGCAAGCTGCTGGGGCATATTGTTACAGAAATCGTAGAGATCGACGAATATGGACAAAAACTCGGCGTCAGCGAGGAAGTTCTGCTGCTCTTAAAACACATGATCCTGTCACATCATTACGAAGCCGAATACGGAAGTCCCAAGAAGCCGATGTTCCCAGAAGCCGAGCTGCTTCACCACATTGACATCATCGACGCCCGCATGAATACCATGGAAAAAGTCCAGAACAGCCTAGAACCCGGAACCTTCTCCGAAAAAATCTGGGGACTGGATGGCATCCAGCTCTATCGAAATAAACTGTGAGCACGTTATGCTATATAATGTAGAAAAAAGCAGATGACACCGCACGTCTGCTTTTTTTACGCCCAGGTTAAAAATAAATCAAAAAAGATTAAAATAATGGTCAAAAGCGCTTGACAAAGGGTAGCGACCGGGTTATACTAATTAAGCTGTCTCGGAGAGCACAGCACCGCAGGGTTTTCAGCCCAGCGCCAGAGAAATTTAAAAATAAATTTTAAAAAAGCGCTTGACAGGGAGAAAACAACGCGGTATAATAAAGAAGTTCGCTTGAGAAAGCCGAACATAAACTTTAATTTTTCTGAAGAGAATCAGCGGAGTGCAAGGCGCACGTTTGAACGCGTGAGGGAGCATACCGATGTATGTGACCGAACAAGAGAAAACGGGTAACGCAGCAATCGGGTGATTGTCGAAAGAAAAAAGGGGTCATAGAAAAGAGAATAGTACCATAAAACCTGAAATTCCAGCTGATGGAAATCAGCAAAGGATAAAAACGCAAGTGCGATGAACACTTCAAAAAAATCATCACATGAACCAGATCAAGAAGTCGAAAGGCTAACGATAAACTTTTATTGAGAGTTTGATCCTGGCTCAGGACGAACGCTGGCGGTATGCTTAACACATG